>NZ_JAOPWY010000074.1 GCF_025965415.1 Nocardioides sp. | reverse complement strand
TGGCGCGACGGCCGGCGGCCTCGGCAGCCATCTGGGCGGCGAAGGGGGTGGACTTGCGCGAGCCCTTGAAGCCGACGGTGCCGGCAGAGGCCCACGAGATCACCGCACCGGTCGGGTCGGTGATGGTGACGATGGTGTTGTTGAACGTGCTCTTGATGTGGGCTTCGCCCTGAGCGACGTTCTTCTTCTCCTTGCGGCGGACCTTGGTCGCGCGGCTCTTGGGAGGCATTCACTAACTCCTGATGGGGTCTGGTCTGGAAGCTTCGATGACGAGGATCAGCGCAGGGCGCCGATCACTTCGCCTTCTTCGTGCCGGCGACGGTGCGCTTGGGGCCCTTGCGGGTGCGCGCGTTGGTCTTGGTGCGCTGACCGCGGACAGGGAGGCCCATGCGGTGGCGGCGACCCTGGTAGCTGCCGATCTCGATCTTGCGGCGGATGTCCGCCTGGACCTCACGTCGGAGGTCACCCTCGATCTTGAAGTTGGCTTCGATCTCGTCGCGAAGCTTGACCAGCTCCTCGTCACCGAGGGTGTGGACCCGAGCGTTCGGGTCGACCCCGGTGGCAGCCAGGAGCTGCTGGGAGCGGGTACGGCCGATGCCGTAGATGTAGGTGAGTGCGATCTCGATGCGCTTGTCGCGCGGGAGGTCGACACCAACGAGGCGTGCCATGTGGCGTTTCCTTGTCTGTTCATCGCTTTGGTTTCTGGTCGTGTCGCGTCTCATCCCGCCTCGGGTGAGCCCCGGCCAAAGCGCCGGAGGTGGATTCGGTCAGGGAGTCCTGGGACTCACTGCCTAGCGATCACGTTGTGGTGTTTCAGTTGTCGGTCTTGCTCAACCTTGACGCTGCTTGTGGCGCGGGTTCTCGCAGATGACCATGACCCGGCCGTGACGGCGGATGACCTTGCACTTGTCACAGATGGGCTTGACGCTGGGGTTGACCTTCATGTCAACGAATCCTTGCTACTCGGCTGGCTGGATCACTTGTAGCGGTAGACGATCCGACCTCGCGTGAGGTCGTACGGCGAGAGCTCCACCACGACGCGGTCCTCGGGGAGGATCCGGATGTAGTGCTGGCGCATCTTGCCGCTGATGTGGGCGAGCACCTTGTGCCCGTTGGCCAGCTCCACGCGGAACATGGCGTTGGGAAGGGCCTCCACGACGGTGCCCTCGATCTCGATCACGCCTTCTTTCTTCGGCATGTCCTCCACAATCTGTTGCAGTGCTGTTTGATGATGCTCGTTGTCTACCGTTGGCCCGGGAACCGCCCGGTCGTGGTGACCGGTGGACCTCGTGGGCGGCTGCGAGGAGCCTCATCCCGGGCACACGCGCGATGCGTCTGAGACGAATCGCCACGAGGTCCGGGCAGCCGCGAGGCACCACGAAACACAGCCCACGTTGGGCCGACGCACCAGTTTAGTCAGGCGTCCTGCGAGAACGCCAATCAGCGAGCCCGTGCAGCCGGGAGCGCACGCCCGCCAGGCGCCCGGTGGCGGGGGTGCTGCCGTCCGGGTTGTCCGCGACCGGCTCCGAGGCCCGCGACGGACCTCCCCGCAGGAACGACCGGAGGCTGATCGCGGCCTGCAGGCGCTGCCGGCGACCCACCTGCTGCGACATCGTCCGCCGCTCGGCGTCGACCTGCTCCCAGTACGTCGTCGCGGCGGCCAGCTCGGGCACGCTCGGGCCGAAGACGAAGCTGTCCGCGCGCCGGGCCAGGGTGCCCGCCTGCCCGGAGACGATGCCCCGCGACTGCTCGCGACGGGTGACCGTGGCCCCCAGGGGCACGACCTGGCCGAGGTCGCGGGCGTGGTCGACCAGCTCGCGCCAGGCACCGACGAAGCGGGCCGAGGCCGAGTCGGCGCTGCGCCGGCGGTGGCGGCGCACGGCCTTGAGGGCCACGACCGCACCGAGGAGGAGCGCGACGAGCAGCAGCGGGCCGCCGACGTACGTCAGCACGGCGCCCACCCACGTGGGAAGGCCGGCGATCAGGCCCTCCTCCTCGTCGGACTTCTTGCGGGTGGCCCGGCGCTCCTTGAGGTCGGCGTCGCTCTGCTCCCCCGCGTCGGACGGCGGCGGGATGGGGTTGGGCGGCGGGATCACGGTGCCCGACATCGGGGTGTTGGTCTCGGGGACCTGGTCGGCCGGCGGCGTGGTGGACATGAAGGACTCGGTGGGCAGCGTGCGCCAGGAGCCGTCCGCCGCGCGGAGCTCGACCCAGGCCGACACGTCCTTGCCCGTGACGCTTCCGCCCTCCGGGACGACCGCCCCGAGGACGACCCTCGCCGGGACGCCGATCTCGTTGGCGATCAGTGCCATCGTCGCGGCGTACTGCTCGTCGTTGCCGACGATCTGCGGCGCGTTGACGAACTCGTCGGAGAGGCGCCAGACGCTGTGCCCACCGACGTAGATGCGCTCGGTGCGGCCGATGCCGTCGGAGTACTTGCCCTCGGACCTGAGGTGCTCGGCAGCCGCGAGGACGCGGTCCATCGGGTCACCGCCGGCACCCTCGGTCCACTTCTCGGTCGGTCCCTGGATGAAGGCCGCGCCCGGGGGGAGGGCGGTGGTCTCGGCCGACCCCACCGTCTCCGGAGTGAGCACGTCGTCGGGCTCGACCGCGGTGAAGGAGTAGCGGTCCCCCGGCTGCAGGCCGGTGGGGACGACCGCCGTCGACGTCGCGAGGTTGTAGCGGAACACCTCGGACTTGGCCCGCGGGTCGCCGGTCTCGAAGGTCATGGACTGCAGCGCGCCGACCGTGGGCAGCCACACGCCGCTCCAGCCCTCGCCGAGGGTGATGGTGACGTCGACCTGCCTGCCCTCGACCGGGTTGTCGATCGTGGAGGAGACGCGCTGGAAGGAGTCGTCGGCCGGGCCGGGCAGCGCGTTGTCGGTGGCACCCCAGACCATGCCGTCGTAGCGGTCCATCGTGGCGAACCGGATGCGGGTCCCCGCGCCGGCCCCGTCGACGTCGAGCAGCGTCTTGTCGTAGACGTTGCTCGGGTCGCTGCGGCCCTTGAGGTCGATGTACTTGCGGAAGCCCGCCAGCGGCGAGGGGTAGCGACCGATGTCGAAGGGCGGCTCCACCCAGTTGCGGGCCACGGCCCGCTCGTCGTCGTCACCGGCGATCAGCGCGCTGGCCGGGAAGGCGACCCCGGCCGCCAGGGCCAGCATCACCACGGCGCCGGCGCCCCGGACGTAGGACGTGCTGCCGCCCTGGACCGAGGCGCTCGCCCGGCGTGCCCGGATCGCGAGCCAGGCCAGGGCCAGACCGGCGAAGAGCGAGCCCTGCAGCAGCAGGGACTGCGGGTGACGGACCCCGAGGATGATGGCTCCGGACAGGACCGCCGTCAGGCCCAGGACGGGAAGCAGGGCGGCCAGCCAGGCGCGAGGCACGGGCAGGTGTGCCAGCCCCAGGCCGACGAGCCCGGCGAGCATGCCCGCGAGCCACGGCAGGACCAGCAGCGGACCGTCGCCGTCGACCGGCGGCAGGGTGGTGAGCAGGTCCTTCCAGCCGAAGATCGCCTGGTCGGCCACCCGGGCGAGCGTCGAGGTGCCGGGCAGCACCGACGTGTCCCCCAGCGAGCGCAGGCAGAGGGGCCCGCCGAGCAGGAAGAACAGGACCACGCAGATGACGACTGCCGAGATGACCGGCCACCCCGCGGCGCGGGTCAGGTGCGTGACGACCACGGCGATCACCGCGCCGAGCAGGCCGACGACCAGGTAGCCCGACCCGGCGAAGGAGGTGCCGAAGGCGCTCAGCACCAGTCCGGCCAGCACCAGGGTGAAGCCGATGTCGACCCACGAGTGCCGGTCGGGCAGGAAGGCGTGCGGGCGGACCCGGGTGCGGGTGCCGGTCTGTGACAGGCCGGCAGGACCGCGGCGGACCTCGGGGTCCCCACGGCGTCGTCCGGCGGACGAGCTCGGCGGAGGAGACGGAGAACGTCGTGGGGTGGGTCTCACTTCACGCTCCATCGGAGCAGGGCGCCGAGGTCTTCCTTGGCGGACAGGTGCAGGACCGCCAGGCCGCCGGTCTCGGTGACGCGGCTGGTGCCCTCCGGGTCGACGACGATGCCGTAGCGGCGGACCTCGGGCGGGAAGGCGGCCGCGGAGCGCAGGATGTCGGTGAACTCGCTCCGGTTGCCGCCGACGAAGAAGGCGAGGCTGGTGTCGGGGGCAAGCGTGCTGGCCTGGCGACCGGACTCGATGAGCCCGCGCCGGCCGAAGTCGGCGCGGCAGACCGCGTCGAGGGCGAGGTAGCCGTCGGAGCCGCTGGAGGCGTGGGAGCCGCACACGAAGGAGACGTCGAACTCGTCGAGCACGGCGCGCACGGCGATCGAGGCCGCCACGGCCATGGCGGTCTCGAAGTCCTCGGGGTCGCTCCAGGCGGCGAGCCGGTCGTCGACGACGATCGTGGCGTGGCTGCGCCGGGTGTCGAGGTACTGGCGCACCAGCAGGGCCGACTCGCCGCTCGAGGCCATCACCTTGGCCGACGAACGCCAGTGGATGTGCCGCAGGTCGTCGCCGGGGACGTACTCGCGCAGCGCGTGGAAGGCCAGGTCGCTCTGGCTGACGGCGTCGGTGGAGACACCCTCGAGGTCGCGCATCAGACCGGCGCCCAGCGACTCCATCGGCACGAGGTGGGGACGGACCAGCACCTCGCGCACGGGCGTCCAGACCACGTCGCGCGAGAAGATGCCGACCGGGTCGCCGCGACGGGTCATCGCCGGGCCGACCGAGATCACGCCGCGGCGCTCGGTGCGGATCGTGAAGGACTCCTCGTGCTTCGCGCCGGGCGCCAGCGAGCTGATCCCGTAGCGGTGGATCGCCGAGCCGACCGGCACCTCGAGGGTGGTCGGGACCAGCCGCGAGGACGCACGGTTGACCACGACCACGCCGGCGGCCACGGACTCCCCCGCCGCGACCCGCTCGGGCTGGAGGCGCAGGTCGACCGAGACGGAGGTGCGGCCGAGGAGGAACGGCAGCGCGAGCCCGATGAGCGCCAGGCACGCCATGCCCAGGACGGCCAGCTCACGCCAGAGCGTGAACGTGGCCACCACGAGCGCGCCGAGGCCGAGCATGAGGATCAGCCAGCCGATCGGCTTGATGACCTCGAGCGCCTCGTTCAACCTCCCTCGGAATCCGTGTGGGCTCATCGCAGGCTCAGGCCCCTACGCGGTCGGTCGGCGGCGCCACGGAGTCGAGCAGGCGCGAGATCACGGTCTGCACGTCGACGCCGCTGAACTGCGCCTCGGCGTCGAGCAGGAGGCGGTGCGAGAGCACCGGCTCGGCGAGGTCCTTGATGTCGTCGGGGACCACGTGGTCGCGGCCGTCGGCCGCCGCCCAGGTCTTGGCGACCCGGACGAGGGCCAGGCAGCCGCGCGGGGACAGGCCGAGCTTGACGTGCGGCTGGCGGCGCGACTCCTCGGCGAGCTCGGCGACGTAGCCGATGACGGCGGGGTCGACGTACACCTGGTCGGCGAGCCCGCTCATCTGCGCGATCGTGGCGGCGGTGATCACCGGTGTCACCAGGCCGGCGCGGTCGCGGACGGCCGCGTTGTTGAGCAGCTCGACCGTGGCCTGCCGGTCGGGGTAGCCGACGGAGGTCTTCATCAGGAAGCGGTCGAGCTGCGCCTCGGGCAGGCGGTAGGTCCCGGCCTGCTCGATCGGGTTCTGCGTCGCGATCACGAGGAACGGCCGGCCGACCGGGTGGGCGACACCGTCGACGGTGACCCGCCCCTCCTCCATGACCTCCAGCAGGGCCGACTGGGTCTTGGGCGAGGCGCGGTTGATCTCGTCGGCCAGCACGATCGTGTGGAAGATCGGGCCGGGGTGGAACTCGAAGGTCCCCTTGTGCTGGTCGTAGACCGTCACGCCGGTCACGTCGGAGGGCAGCAGGTCGGGCGTGAACTGAATGCGGGCGTGGCTGCCCTGCACGGTGTTGGCCAGGGCCCGCGCGAGCATCGTCTTGCCCGTGCCGGGGAAGTCCTCGATGAGCACGTGCCCCTCGGAGAGCAGGCACGTCAACGCCAGTCGTACGACATGGCGCTTGCCGAGGACGGCCTTCTCCATGTTGTCGGTGAGCTGGTCGAAGGTGGTCCTGAACCACTCGGCCTGTTCGTGGCTGATCGTCATGCGTGGGTCCTTTGGATCGAGTGGTCAAGGTTCATACGGTGCGTCACGGGGGCCAGTTGAGGACGAAGGAGTCGGACTGGATCGCACTCCGGCACTCCACCGTGATGCTGCCGCCGTTGATGTAGCGATCGGTCCTGAAGCTCGAGACGTTGGACGAGAACGGGGACCAGCTGCCGGATCCGAAGCGACACTCGAAGGAGCCGATGAAGCCTGTGGTGGTCAGCCCGATGAAGCCGCACCGCTCGTCCGTGCAGTCGGGTTGGCCGTTGCCGCCTGCGTGGCAGGGGTTCGCGGACCCCTCGGCGTCGTTGCACGAGCTGTGCTTGAAGGCCGTGACCTCGGCGGCTGGAGGTGGGTCGGCGTTGACGTTCCTGGAGTCGGAATCGGTCCCACGGTTGGCCGGAGCATCGTCCAAGATCGTCACGAAGATCTCCTGCTGCTGGGAGTAGTCCTCGGTGTCGAAGACAGGAGTGGTGATGGTGAAACCACCTCCCCCGCTCAGCGCCTCCGAGCGGAGCCCGAAGCTCGAGTCCTGGCCGACGCGCTTGTTGCGGACCTCGTACTGCAGCACAGCAGCGTCGCCGTTGCTGGTCCCGGAGATGACCCACTGGATCGACTTGCCGTTGACGACCGGCTCGATCGAGTACAGCGCGGAGTCCAGCCGGCCGTAGGTCTGCACGTTCTGCACCCCGCTGAGCGTGCAGCCGGCCGGGGCATTCTCGTTGCACACCCGCAGCTGGACCTGGTAGGGCTGCTCGTTGCCCTGGGTCAGGATCCGCGTGGTGTTGGTGCCGGTCTGCTGCGGGAACGACCTGACCACCAGCCCGGCGACCAGCACCTCGACCCGACTGACGCTGCCGCGCGCGTCGGGGACCGTGTAGGCGATCTCGGCCTCCTGGCTGTTGCCGGTCGGGTAGGCCTGGAAGGCACCCCACGCCGCCGGACGCCCCACGGCCTCGATGGACGTGCCCTCGCTCGGCAGCGACCGGTTGCTGATGTTGGCGGCCACGACGCGGTAGGTGTAGACGAGCCCGTCGTAGGGCACGCCGGCGTGGGTGCAGGTGAGCGACGCCAGCTTCTGGCAGCCGGGGACGGCACCCGAGGTGATGCCGTTGGTGTAGCTGACGGTGTAGGTCGTGGGCCCCGGTCCCTCGGGCAGGACGCCCTGCCAGGAGATGCGCACGTCGGTCTGGTTGGCGCCCGCCTCGAGGTCGGTCACGACCGGTGCCGCGGGTGGCAGCGGGGTGCCGAGGGATTGCATCTCCGACGACGACCGCGGCAACGAGTAGTCCACGCGGTTCTGTGCCTTGACCGTGAAGACGTACTTGGTGTTGTTGTCCAGCCCGACGGCGGTGTAGCGGGTCTTGTCGCCGGGCACCACGGCCTGCGCGCCGCCCCAGCTGATCGTGTAGTCGAGGATCTTGGAGGTGTTGGTCGGTGGCTTGTCCCAGGCGATGGTGATCGTGCCGTCGCCCCGGTCGACCATCCGGATGTCCTGCACGCGACCCGGCTTCGTGTCGGCCTGCGCCGATCGCGAGAGGGCGCTGAACTCGCTCGCGCCGACGCGGTTGACCGCCTGGACCCGGAAGCTGTACCTGCCACCGGTCTTGAGGTTGCGGTAGACGCACTCGTTGGTGTCGCACCGCTGGGTGTCGTCGCTCTTCTCCTCCTTGACCACGTAGTAGAGGATCGGCGCACCGCCGTCGTCGTCCGGAGGCTTCCACGACATGGTGATCGTGCCGACCTGGTCGGAGAGCGGGTAGGGCCGGGGCTCCCCCGGTGCCGCGGGCGTGCCGACCACCTGGAACTGGATCCGCCCCTCCGCGCGCCGTGACGCCGGCGGGTCGGAGGAGTCGACGTCGCTGACCACGAGGCGGAAGCTGGCCTGCACCCCGCGGGTGTCCTTGTCGGCGCTGAGCGTGAGGCGGCTGCCGTCGATGGTGGCGCGGACGCCGGGGTTGCCCGTGTTCTCGACGTCGAGGATGGTGGGCGAGGGGTCCGCGACACCGGCCCGCAGGTAGGAGCTGATGTCGAACGTGCGGCTCTGTCCCGCCTCCATGGTCTCGACCTTGATCGGCAGGAGCGTCGGCGCCGGAGCCTGGGACAACCGGAAGCGGACCTCCTCGGCGTTGCTGTCGCCGGCTCGAACGGTGAGCACGGCCTCGCCGCCCTCGGTGGCGGTGTCGGCCGCCGTGATCGCCACGACCGACCCCTCGGGACTCCCCACGTCGAGCCCGTCGAGGGGCTGGCTCCACTCCGCGTCGTAGGTCAGGTCGGGAACCTCGCGGGGGTCGAGGGTGGACACCTTGCAGAAGGTCGCGATGTCGAGCGCGAAGCGCTGCCCGGCCGAGATGGGTACGACGGTGGAGGGGCACTCCAGCGTCGGGGCGTCGTCGCCGACCTGCACAGGGATGGACAGCAGGACCGTCGCACCGTCCTCCGTGGTGGACGCGTCCTCGTTGCCGCTCGCGCCGGTCGCCGTGGTGACCTCGACGAGGAGCGCCCCGGGGCCCCGGAAGCCGGCTGCCGCGCTCAGCTCGAAGCGGTTGTCCGTGTCGGGACCGACGGAGATCGCGGACGGCGCGGCGGAGTAGGACCGCCTTCCCGAGGCGAGGCGTACGACGCCGCCGTCGGGCGCCGCGACGTAGTCGGAGAACGTGCCGGTCATGCTGGCGCCGGAGTCGATCTCGATGAGGGCGTCGGGCAGCACGTAGGGCAACCCGTTGCCGGTGGGCGGGATGTAGACGGTCGCGGCGGCGGCACCACCGTCCGCGTCGCGCACCTCGAAGGGCAGCACCTGCGGCGCGGGGCCACGGTCGGCCCGGATCTGCGTCCCGTCGACCACGGTCGCCCCGCTGACCTCCGTGACCTGCAGGTCGGCAGCCCGTCCGTCGGGATCGTAGGCGCCCTCGAGGACGTCCACGACCACGCTGCCGCTGTCGCCGGCACGACCGAAGGCGTCGAACACGATCGGCGGGTTGTTGAAGTCCTTCGCGGTCTCCAGCGTCAGGGTCGCGCGCGACTCGCTCAGACCGTTGGTGACGCTGTAGACGATGACGACCGGTGGGGCGTCCAGGGTGTCCGGTGCGGGCACCGTCACCAGGTTGGTGTCCGGGTCCAGCTTCGCGCCGGCCGGCGGGTCGAGCAGCGCGATCTCCACCGCGTCGCCGGCGGCGACGAAGTCGTTGGCCAGCGGGTCGAAGGTCGCCGTGCGCCCCGGCTCGACGGTCAGCCGGTCCTCCACCGCCAGCGGGGGCTGCGGCTGGCCGGGCTCCACCACGGCCACGCGCACCGTGCCGGTCGCGAACGCCCCCTGGGAGTCGACCACGGAGTAGCTGAACTCGTCGGTGCCGACCGTGCGGGGGAAGGCCCGGTACTCGATGACGTTGCCACCGGACGACTCGATGCGGCCCAGTCGCGGGGCGGAGGTGATGCCCGTGACGGTGACCGGGTCGCCGTTGCGGTCCACGCCGACGCCGGGGAGGCGGATCTTGACCGTGTCGCCGGACACGACCCGACCCTCGAGCGTCGGGGGCTCGGGCGGGTCGTTGGGGTCGTCGGTCGGCACGACCGTCACCCGCAGGAGGCCGTTGGCGCGCTTGCCCTCGAGGTTCTGCGCGACGTAGGTGACGTCGAAGGTGTCGCGCTCCTCGATCCGCTCCGGCGCGACGTAGCGCACCAGGCGTCCCGACACGAAGGCCTTGCCCACGTCACCGGTGACGTCGATGGGGGCGACGACCTCGAGCCGGCCGGCCGTCTCGCTGTCGACCAGGTCACCGAGCAGGGTCAGGCGGTCACCCGCCGGGGAGACGTCGTTGTCGAGCACCGGGGCGGACACGGCCGCGCCCGCGCGGACGACCACGCGGTCGACGACGGTGATCGGGGTGTTGTCGGCCGGCGCCGGACGCTGGGTCACGACCACCTCGCCACGCGCCCCGGAGTGGGGACCGTTGCTGATCGTGTAGGAGATGGTCTGCGTGGCCGGCACCAGGTCGGGCTGCACCGAGGAGATGCGCAACCAGCGACCGTCGACGATCGCGACGTCGAGCTGGCCGTCGCGCTCGGCGGTCGCGCGCTGGACGACGAGCAGTCCGCCCGCCGGGTCCAGGTCGTTGGCGAGCACGTCGACGATCCCCGGCGCCTGGCCGTAGAGGGTGAGGGTGTCGGGCATGGCGATCGGGTCCGCCGCGCGCTTGGGGCGCGGCTCGACGTCCACCCGGATCGTGCCCTGGTCGAGCGGGGCGTTGCCGTAGCCGGCGTCGTAGTTGAGGAAGTAGGTGCCGGGCCGGTCGCCGGTGAAGGTCAGCTGGCCGGAGTCGAGGTCGGAGGCCACCTTGACCCCCGGCTGCTGGGGCACCTTGCCGCCGAGGGCGAGCTCGGCGGTCGGCGTGTTGGGGTCCGAGCCGGGCAGGTCGTTGAGCAGCGGGCGGATCTTGATCGGCTGGCCGACCTCGCCGCGTACGACGTCCGGCTCGGCGCTCGGCGCGAAGGCCTGCTGGTCCTTGGGCGCCTGCACCTGGAAGTTCATCGACTTGGTCACGGGTGCGGAGCGACCGTCCGTCACGGCGAACTCGACGCGGACCAGCTGCTGGCCGTCCCCCTGGATGGTCGGGGCGGTGAAGCGGATCCGGCCGTCGGCCGTCGTCCGCGCCGCGGCACCCGACTCATCGCCACCCACGGCCTGCGCCGAGTCGAGGAGGAGCGTGTCGCCGTCGCTGTCGTCGCGCCAGTCGGCGAGCACCGGGACGGCGAGCGCCCCACCGTGCGGCACCTTGTAGGTCGGCTTCTCATAGCCCTCGCGCAGCCGCGGGGGCTGGTTGTCCTGGCCGCCGCGCACGTCCACGCCCACCGTGGCGTGGGCCGCGAGCCCGTCGCGGCCGTCGTCGATGAAGTAGTCGAAGGTCGCGGGGCGGGCCTTGTCGGGCATCTGGATGATCAGGGTCTGCCCGTCGGGACTGATCTCGACCCGGGCCCCGCCCGACGGCTGGTCCACGTCGACGATGCTGAGCAGGCGACCTTCGGGGGCCGAGTCGTTGTCGAGCGGGTGCAGGACCGTGGTGCGGCCCGCGCGGACGCCGTACGAGTCGGGCTTGGCCTGCGGGGGGCGCCGGTCGGCGTCGGTCTGGTTCTGGTTCTCGTTCTCGTCGTCGGTGTTCTTCTTCTTCGACGTGAACGCTTCCCAGTTGTCGATCCTGATCGGCTTGTCCTGCTCGACGTCCCACACGGTGCCGCTGTTGGCGTCGTTGAGCACGATCTCGCCGCGGTTGACCCGGAACGCCAGGCTGGTGGCGTCGCCGCCGAGGTCCTTCTCGTTGACGGCGGTGGACCCGCACTGGACGGCCACGGCGCCGACCCCGCCGGACCAGGCGCCGAACACGCAGGGGCCCAGGCGCACGGGCTCCACCGGGGTGCCCGCCTTGGTGGACACGGTGGTGACGTCACCGGACTCCAGGTCGACGCTCAGCAGCCCGTCGGGTGCTCCGACCAGCACCGCGTCGTAGTCGGGACCCGCCTGCTGGAGCACGCTGCCCGGGGGCACCGAGGCGCTCGCGCCACCGACGACGCGGAGGACCCCGGCGGCGGCGTCGAGCGTGACCACGCGCTCGCCGACCGTGGTGACCGCGGAGACCTGCCCCGCGTCGCCGGGGAGGTCCTGCTGCTCCGGCTCGGCGAACACCGCGCCGCTGGGGGTGATCGTGGTGAGGGTGCCGTCGTCGGCGGAGGTGATGACGACGGTGCCGCGCTGGCTGACGGCGAGGGCGGCGTCCTGGCCGGCCTCGGCGAGTGCCTCGGACTGTCGGTCGACCGAGCTCATGACGGGCACGCCGCGCTCGGCGTCGTAGCGCACCGCCCAGACCTCGCCGGTCTCCGCGTCGGCGCTGGCCAGCGTGCCGCCCGCCATCCGGACGTCACCGGCGGTCGGGACCGCTGCCGAGCCCCCGTCCTGGGACTCCAGGCGGCTGGTCTCGATGGCCTGGCCGCGGCTGGCGTTGAGGTTGAGGGTGACGACCGCCGCGCCGTCCTGCACGACGTCGAGCCGCGTCTTGCCCTCCGGGCTGGGGACGACCCCGTCGAGCTGGTTGATCGGCTTGTTGAGGCGTCCGGACCAGCCCTTCTTGCCGTTGACGACCCAGACACCGCCGTCGTTGAGCTCGGCCTCGTGGGACTTGTAGCCGCTCGCGGTGATCGCGTAGGTGATGACGGCGGCGGCTGCGATCGTCAGGGCCACACCCGAGGCGATGCCCACCTGGTGTCGACGCACGAAGGTCGCACGTGCCACGCCGTTCCCCCTTGGCCCCCACGAATGACGTGCGCCCGCCGCAGCCACCCAGAGGGAGAGTATGTATCACCGTCGCTCCGGACAAGTCGGGGTTGCGACAACTCGCGACCGCGTGCGCGGTGTGGGTGTGATGGGTGATGATGGACGCGTGGGCGTGTCCGAGGGGGGCCGACAGTGATCGTGGAAGCGAGGTACACCAGAGGGGCTGGTGTGCTGCTGGGCAGTGGCGCCCACTGGGTGCTGCTCACCGAGCCCGCCGACGAGCAGGTCGTCCAGGAGATCTGGGACGTCCTGTGCCTCACGGCGCCGTCCGGCTCGACCGTCGTCGAGCGGGTGCTGGCCGTCGTCGAGAAGGCCTTCGACGGCGACCCTCCCGGGCTGGCCATGGTCGACTTCACCTCCGGTGCCTCCACCACGCTCTCGCGCGGCGCCGGGCACGTGCGCCTGGCCGGTCCCGGACGGGTGCTCAGCCTCGACGGCGGGACGGATCCCGACGAGCTCTCGCACACCCGCCGGCTCGTCGGCGGCGTGGTCGCCGCCGACCGCGTCGAGCTCACGCCGGTCTCCGCCCGGGTCGCCCCGGTGCAGCACGTCCAGGACGCCGCCCCTCCGCCCGCGACGGGCGCCATGATCGACGGCATCCCGGCCGCCATCCTCGCCGCGAAGGGCCCCGACGGGCCTCCCCCGCGCACCCGCATGCGTCGCCCGGTCGAGGACACCGGGTCGCTGACCGACACCTCCGAGCCCGACCCCCTGCTCATGCAGCGGATCGAGGAGGGCACCCACACCACCATCAGGCCTGCCTCGGCGCCCCACAGCGCCCCGGGCTCGCGGTCGGAGAGCGAGACGAACACCTGGCCGGCGGACGAGGACGTGGACGACCACGACGGCTCCACCACCCACCGACCGTCCCACCTCTCGCACCGCACCGCCCCCACGGTGCTCGCCGTCAGCTGCCCCCTCGGACACCTCACCCCGCCGATCTCGCCGCAGTGCCGCGTCTGCCACCAGCGGGTCGCGCCCCAGGAGCCGCGCCGCGTGGACCGTCCGGCACTGGGTGGGCTGCGCCTGCCGACGGGTGAGGTCGTGCCGCTCGACCGCGGGGTGATCCTCGGCCGCAAGCCCGCTCCCGCCCCGGGCAGCACGGACTGGCCGCACCTGGTGCACCTCCCGGCCGACCACTCCTTCGTCTCCCGCCAGCACCTCCAGATCGAGCTCGACGGCTGGGACGTGGTGGCCCGCGACCTCGACAGCCGGGGCGGCACCACCCTCGCCCTCCCCGGGCGGGAGCCGCAGCGGATGCGGCCGGGTGACGCCTACGTCCTCGAGCCGGGCTCGGTCCTCGACATGGCGCAGGTCTATGCCGTGCGCTTCGAGACGGGAGCGGTTGCCCGGTGAGCGCCCCGGTCATCCCCGGGTTCGCGTTCATCGAGCACCTGGGTAGCGGCGGTTTCGCCGACGTCTTCCTCTACGAGCAGCAGTGGCCGCGCCAGCGGGTCGCGGTCAAGGTCGTCCGGCCGGACGTGCCGCTGACCGACCGCGAGAAGTACCTCTTCACGGCCGAGGCCAACTCGATGGCCCGGCTGGCCGACCACCCCTACATCGTCTCGGTGATCACCGCCGGGGTGACCGCGGAGGGCGGTCGCCCGTTCCTCGTCATGCGCTACTGCCCGCCGCCCGACCTCGGCGTGCGCGTGCGCTCCAACCCGATGGCCCCCGTCGACGCCGTCGCGACCGGCATCAAGCTGGCCAGCGCCATCGAGACGGCCCACCGCTCGGGGATCCTGCACCGCGACATCAAGCCCAGCAACGTGCTGGTCACGACCTACCACGAGCCCGCGCTCACCGACTTCGGCATCGCCGGCCACATGTCGGAGGTCGAGGGCGACAACGACGTCCGGATCTCCTACCCCTGGTCCCCTCCGGAGCTGCTCGACGGCCGGTCCAACGGGTCGGTGGCCTCCGACGTCTACTCCCTCGGCGCCACCATCTGGCACCTGCTGGTGGGGCGCTCGCCCTTCTCGATCCCCTCGGGCGACAACTCCACCCGGGCCATCAGCGCACGCATCCTGCACGCCGCTCCCCCGGCCACCCAGCGGCCAGATGTGCCACCCGCCCTCGACCGGCTCCTGCAGCAGTGCCTCGCCAAGCGGCCCGAGCACCGACCCGGCAGCGCCCTCGAGCTGGCCCGCGCGCTCCAGCGGATCGAGGCGACGGCCGGCTGGGCGCGCACCTCGGTCGCGGTGGAGGGCGATCGTCCCGATGCCTCCGTCTCGGTGACCGACGTCGCCGACGCACCCGGGGCGCCCGAGGGCGCCACGGCGATGAAACCGGTCACCGTCATCTCGGCCAGCGGTCCGCGACGCATCGCCGCGCAGGACCCCACCCCTTCCGCGAGCGCGGACGAGGAGACGAGCGGTGTGTCGGGCCTCGTCTGGGCCGGGATCGGCGCCGCGGTGCTCGCCGTGCTGATCGGGTTCCTCGTCCTCGGCGGCGGGGGGCGCGAGGAGGATCCCGGAGTCGTCGTCCCGATCGAGTCGCAGGCACCGAGCGACGTGGTCCCCGACGTCCTGACCGAGGCGCCGACCCTCACCGGACGGCGTACGGCACGAGGGGTGCTGTTCGAGTGGAACGCACCGGTCCCGGTGGAGCCGGGCGACTCCTTCAGCTACCACCGCGACGACACCGACACGTTCGGCAGCACGACCAAGGAGCAGCTCCTCGTCCGGACCGGCGACCCGGTCTGCCTCGACCTGCGCATGACCCGGGGTGCCGACAACTCGCCGAGCGCCAACCAGTGCGTGTCCTGATCGCAGCCTGCGCGCTCGTCCTCGCCGCCGCGACCACGCCTTCGGCCTCGACCGCGGCCACGGCGGTCCCGGGGGTCACAACGGGTGCACCACCCGCGAGGACGTCCTGCTGAGGCAGATGAAGGACATCGAGATGCGGTGGGGCTCGACGTGCCGCATCTACGAGGGTGCGACGCGTCGCCGCGACCTGCTGAGGGTCAGTCGTCTTCCCAGTCGCGGCGCGGACCCGTGGCGGCGTCCTGCTCCTCCGACGACATCCGGCTCGAGGCCCACAGCGAGACCACCGCGGTGACGGCCAGGGTGGCCAGGATGACCACCAGCGAGAGCCAGATCGGGATCTCCGGGGCCCACGTCATGTGCTCGCCGCCGTTGATGAACGGCAGCTCGTTCTCGTGCATCGCGTGGAGGATGAGCTTCACGCCGATGAAGGCCAGCAGGAACGCCAGCCCGTAGGACAGGTAGATGAGGCGCTGGAGCAGGCCGCCGATGAGGAAGTAGAGCTGGCGCAGGCCCATCAGCGCGAAGATGTTGGCCGTCAGCACCAGGTAGGGCTCCTTGGTGATGCCGAAGATCGCGGGGATCGAGTCCAGCGCGAAGAGCAGGTCGGTGGTGCCGAGGGTGATGATCACGATGAACATCGGTGTGATCATCCGCTGGGCGCCCTCCTGGGTGATCAGCGCGCGGCCGTGCCACTCGGAGGTGGCCGGGAAGCGGCGCTCGATGAAGGCGACGACGCGGTTCTCCTCGAACTCGTCGTCCTCGTCCTCAGCACCTTCCTTGGCCAGCTTCACGGCGGTGTAGATGAGGAACAGCCCGAAGAGGTAGAAGACCCAGCTGAAGTTGTTGATCGCCGTGGCGCCGACGGCGATGAAGACCGCGCGCATCACCAGCGCCATCACGATGCCGATCATCAGGGCGTACTGCTGGAGCTCTCGCGGGACCGCGAACTTGGCCATGATGATGATGAAGATGAAGAGGTTGTCGATGGAGAGCGAGTACTCCACCAACCAGCCGGAGTAGAACTCCAGCGCCGGCGTGCCACCGGAGGTGTACCAGACGCCGAGGCCGAAGAGCACGGCCAGGCCGACGTAGATCGAGAGGTAGGTCGCGCACTCCTTCATGCTCGGCTCGTGGGGCCGGCGGCCGACGACCGCGAGGTCGAAGGTGAAGATGGCGATGGTCACCACGCCAGTGGCGATCCAGACCCAGGTGGGGACGTCCACGCTGATGCTCCTTGGGGAATGAGGGTGAGTTCGGCGTCTGCGCAGGGCAGCAGCGCCGGAGGTCTCTTCCGCTCGCGCGTCGACGGCGAACCAGTGGCACCGGGCTCCGCTCGCGCGGACGCCGTGCTGACGACACCACTACCGGGGAATACTCCCCTCCTGCGCGCCCAGTGTCCCACGGCGGGCGGGCGCGGGGCCAAACGCGCCGGTCAGCGTCCGCCGAATGGGACGCCCAGCTCGGTGAGCCGGGCCTCACCGCCGTCGACGGCGGTGAGCACCCACGCGCCCTGCGGCGTCACGGTGAAGGTGTGCTCGAAGTGTGCCGCCACGGAGCCGTCGACCGTCGCCACGGTCCACTCGTCCTCGAGCAGGTCGGTGTGCTTGCTGCCCAGCGTCACCATCGGCTCCACGGCCAGGGCGAGGCCCTCGACGATCGCGGGCCCGCGACCGCGGCGGCCGTAGTTGGGCACGCTGGGGGCCATGTGCATCTCGGTGCCGATGCCGTGCCCGGTGTAGTCCTCGAGGATGCCGTAGCGGCCCTGCGCACGGACGTAGGTCTCGATCGCGTGGCTGATGTCGGTGACCCGGCCACCGAGCCGGGCGGCGGCCATCCCGCGCCACAGCGACTCCTCGGTGACCCGGAGCAGCTCGCGTACGTCGTCGGCGACCTCGCCGATCGGGACGGTCAGGGCCGCGTCGCCGTGCCAGCCCGCCACGATCGCGCCGCAGTCGATGGAGATCACGTCACCCTCGACCAGGGTCCGCGGGCCTGGGATGCCGTGCACGACCTCGTCGTTGACCGAGGCGCAGATCGTGGCCGGGAACGGGGGCACGCCGTAGCCGAGGAAGGACGGCACGCCACCGTGGTCGCGGATGTTGGTCTCGGCGAGGGTGTCGAGGTCCTTCGTGCTGACCCCCGGCCGGGCGGCCTCGCGGAGCAGCTCGAGGGTCTCCCCCACGAGCCGGCCGGCGACGCGCATCAGGTCGATCTGCTCGGCGGTCTTGATCTCGATCCCGCGGTCGCGGAAGCCCATCGGAGGGCTTCAGCTCTGCGGGATCACGTCGAGCGCGGCGAAGATGCGGGCCGTCACGTCGTCGACCTCACCCATCCCGTCGACCTCGACGAGGATGCCGCGGTCGCGGTAGACCTCGATGAGCGGCTCGGTCTGCTCGGTGTAGATCTCCTGCCGGCGCCGGATGACGTCCTCGGTGTCGTCGGCACGACCGTCGGTCTCCGAGCGCTGCAGCAGGCGCTGGACGAGCTCCTCGGAGTCCACCGTCAGCACGACCACGGCGTCGAGCCGGTGACCGGTGTACCCGATCATCCCGTCGAGCTCGGTGACCTGGGCCAGGGTGCGCGGATAGCCGTCGAGCAGGAACCCGGGCGCGGCGTCGTCCTCGTCGATGCGGTTGCGCACCATGAGGTTGGTGACCTCGTCCGGGACGTACTCCCCGGCGTCCATGTAGCGCTTGGCCTTGATCCCCAGCGGGGTGCCCTGCGAGACGTTGGCGCGGAAGATGTCTCCGGTGGAGATCGCCGGCACGCCGAAGTGGTCGGCCACGAAACGGGCCTGCGTGCCCTTGCCCGCACCCGGCGGGCCCATGAGGATGAGTCTCATCTACTTGAGGAATCCTTCGTAGTTTCGCTGCTGGAGCTGGCTCTCGATCTGCTTCACCGTGTCGAGCGCGACGCCCACCATGATGAGGATGGACGTGCCACCGAACGGGAAGTTCTGGTTGGCCTGGATCATCGCGAACGCGACGAGCGGGACCAGCGAGATCAGGCCGAGGTAGAGGGCTCCAGGGAACGTGATGCGGGACAGGACGTAGGACAGGTAGTCCTCGGTCGGCTTGCCCGCCCGGATCCCGGGGATGAAGCCGCCGTACTTCTTCATGTTGTCCGCCACCTCGACAGGGTTGAAGGTGATCGAGACGTAGAAGTACGTGAAGAAGATGATGAGCAGGAAGTACATGATCATGTAGAGCGGGTGGTCGCCACCGACGAGGTAGGTGCCGATGAAGTTCAGGACCGGGTTGGTGCTCTCCGGGTTGAACTGCACCGCCATGGCCGGCAGGTAGAGCAGCGACGAGGCGAAGATGACCGGGATGATGCCGGCCTGGTTGACCTTGAGCGGGATGTAGGTCGAGTTGCCGCCGAACATCTTGCGGCCGACCATGCGACGGGCGTACTGCACCGGGATGCGGCGCTGCGCCTGCTCGATGAAGATGACGGCCGCGACCAGGACCAGCCCGATCACCATGACGATGCTGAAGACGACCCAGCCCTTGGACGTCTGGACGCTCCACAGCGACGCCGGGAAGGTGGCGACGACCTGGGTGAAGATGAGGATCGACATGCCGTTGCCGATGCCGCGGTCGGTGATGAGCTCTCCGAGCCACATGATGACCGCGGTGCCGGCGGTCATCGTGATGACCATGACGAGGAACGTGCCGGTGCCGTTGTCGTGCAGGAGGTCGAGGTCGCAGCCCTGGAGCAGCGCCTTGTTGCGCGCCAGCGCCACGATGCCGGTCGCCTGCAGGACGGCGAGGCCCAGCGTGAGGTAGCGCGTGTACTGGGTGATCTTCGCCTGGCCGGCCTGGCCCTCCTTCTTCAGCGCCTCGAGCCGTGGGATCACCACGACGAGCAGCTGCAGGATGATGGAGGCCGTGATGTAGGGCATGATCCCGAGCGCGAAGATCGTGAGCTGGAGCAGCGCGCCGCCGGAGAACAGGTTGATCAGGCTGTAGAGCCCGCCCTGTTCGAGCTGGCTGATGCAGGACTGGACGTTGGCCACGTTGACGCCCGGGGTGGGCACCTGAGAGCCGAGCCGGAAGATCGTGACGATCAGCAGCACGAACAGCAGCTTGCGCCGCAGGTCCGGCGTCCGGAAAGCGTTGGCGAACGCGCCTAGCAC
>NZ_JAOPWY010000059.1 GCF_025965415.1 Nocardioides sp. | reverse complement strand
CGATGTTGACCTGGTGCACGATGCCGGTGCCGGGCGGGACGACCTTGAAGTCGTCGAAGGCGCCCTGGCCCCAGCGCAGGAACTGGTAGCGCTCGCGGTTGCGCTCGTACTCGATCTCGACGTTGCGCTCGAACGCATCGGCGGAGCCGAAGACATCGGCGATGACGGAGTGGTCGATGACCATCTCGGCCGGTGCGAGCGGGTTGATCTTCGTCGCGTCGCCACCGAGCTCGGCCATCGCCTCGCGCATGGTGGCGAGGTCGACGACGCACGGGACGCCGGTGAAGTCCTGCATGATCACGCGCGCCGGCGTGAACTGGATCTCCTGGTCGGGGGTCGCGCTGGCGTCCCACCCGGCGATCGCCTTGATGTGGTCGGCGGTGATGTCGCCGCCGTCCTCGGTGCGGAGCAGGTTCTCGAGGAGCACCTTGAGCGAGAAGGGCAGGCTCTCGACGTCGAGGCCCTCACCCTTCACCGCATCGAGGCGGTAGATCTCGTAGGACTTGCCGTCCACGTCCAGGGTGCCCTTGGCACCGAAGCTGTCCTGACTGGCCATCAGCCACATCTCCT
Organism: Nocardioides sp.; assembly: GCF_025965415.1. Lineage (GTDB taxonomy): Bacteria > Actinomycetota > Actinomycetes > Propionibacteriales > Nocardioidaceae > Nocardioides. The sequence goes on along the minus strand of NZ_JAOPWY010000059.1, from coordinate 36,366 downwards.
CGGGAGTTCGCGGGTTCACGCCCATCTTGCCGTCGCACCCGAAGGGACGGGAAGACAGACGACCCCTAGTTCTGACGTCGTATGTATCTTGACGTCAAGATATCATACGCGGTCTAGCCTCGGCGCGTGGGCACGCTCCTCCATCTCAACGGACCTTCCGGAGTCGGGAAGTCGACGCTCGCGCACGCCTACGCCGCCGCGCACCCCGGCACGCTGGTGTGCGACATCGACGAGCTGCGCGCGTGGGTGTCGGGCTGGTCGGACGACTTCGTCGGCACCGGCGAAGCCGTGCGCGCCTCGGCCCTGGCGTTGATCACCGCCTACCTGCGCACCGGTCGCGACGTCGTGCTCCCCCAGCTCGTCGTCACGCCCGGGCAGCTGGACCGGTTCGAGTCGGCGGCGGCGGAGGCGGGAGCGGCGTACGTCGGCGTGGTGCTGACCGTCGAGCCCGACGTGCTGCTCGAGCGGCTCCACGCCCGCGCCCTCACGCCGGTCACCGAGGTCGTCTCGCGGATCATCGAGGAGCGGGGCGGCGACGCGCTCGTGCTGCAAGGTCGGCGCGAGCTGCTCGACCTGGTCGACGACCGTGGGCTCGTCGTCGTCGACGCGACCGAACGCGACTCGGCGCTGGCCGCCCTGCAGCGACTCCGGTCCTGACCTGCTGGCTCAGGAGATTCCCGCCACCGCGTCGAGCCGCTGCAGCAGGTCGTGCGCGGCGAGCTCCACCTTCTTGTGCCGCCACTCCGACGCCCGGTAGACGCACGCGATGAGCCCGCTGCGGTGCACCCGCCGGAAGTCGCCGTAGACGAAGGCGTGGCGCGCCTTGGTCTCCTCGTTGGCGCCCTCGGTCAGCCCGAGGTGCCAGGCGGCGTAGTCCGCCCAGGAGTGCTGGTCGAGGTAGGCGTTCTGCGCCTCGGCGTCCGGCTGGTTCTCGCCCCAGTCGCTGTCCAGGACGTACTGCCGGGCGTCGATCAGCTTCCGGGCGTGGGCGACGGCGTCGGGGTTGACCGCGTAGGTGGCCATGCGCCACCCTCCCCCGCGGCCGCACGGTGGGCAACCCTCAGCGCCGGAGAGGCTCCAGCAGAGCGCCGGTGACACGAGCTGGAGCCCGACGCCGTCAGCGTGGCGGTCGGTCGTCAGGCGCGTGAGCGGCCGGGATGAGCTCGTCGGCGGCGTCGCGAAGGGCTGCGGCGCACTGGCGATGGACGACGACGGTGACGGGGGTGGGCTCCCAGTAGTGGACACGGGCGGCCACGCCCGCCGCGACCTCCTCCTCGTGCCGGGCCAGACGCAGGAGCTCCCGGCGCAGCTCGTCGAGCACCTGGTCGCGCGCGGGTGCGGGTTGGGGGGACATGGTCGGCTCCGTCCGGCTCAGCCGTTGGCGTGGGGGAAGTAGACGAGCCGCCAGACGCGGGAGTGCCGGCGGGGCGACGTGGCGACCGGTCGCGAGACTCGCTGGGCCTCGGTCTGCTTGACCTCGCGGGCCAGGCGGCGCTGCTCAGCGTCGCGCATCCGGTCCGCGAGCATCGATCGGTAGATGGCGGTGGCTTCGTAGGTGGACATGTCGAGCTCCTGGGCTGGGATCGGGTCTCCTGATGGGGTGACTCGATCCTGGGCCGGTGACGAGGAGAACTCTGTTCGTCCGAGGACAGTTCGACTGATCGATCGAGAACGGTGACGACGTCGATCCACGCCCTACGCGGGGCACCGGCGCTGCAGCTCGGCCAGGTCGAGGACCTCGATCCTGGCACGGCCCAACCGGACGACACCCCGGTCCGAGAGCCGTTTGAGCACCTGGTTGACCGGTGGTCGCGTGGCCCCGACGAGGTCCGCCAGCTGCGTCTGGCTCAGCGGGATGGCGACTGAGCCGTCGGGTCGCTGGTAGGTGCTGGCGAGCTCGAGGAGGCGCCGGTACACCCGGCGATCGAGGCTCTCGTACATGGTCTCGAGCAGTCGTCGGCTCAGCAGGTCGATCCGGTCCGCCAGCAGGGTGGCGAGGACCCGCTCGATGGTGGGGTGCGTCCCGCACAGCCTGTTGAACGCCGCGATCGTCACGGCCAGCGTCCTGCTGGGCTCGAGTGCCGTCACCGTGGCGGTGCGCCGGCCGTCGGCCCGGAGCAGCGCGAGCTCGCCGAAGTAGTCGCCCGGAGACAGGATGGTGAGCGTCGCGGTGGCGCCGGAGGCCAGCGTGCCGTGCACTCTGAGGTGGCCCTCCTCCACCAGGTGCAGCGAGTCAGCGGGATCGCCCTCGTGGCAGAGGACCTCGTTGCGTCCGAACGTCCGCGGGCGGGCCAGGGCCAGGAACGCGTCGCGATCCTCGGCTCTCAGCGGTTCCAGCAGCCGCCACATCTCGTCAGTGAAGCACAGGAGCGACGCCGCCGTCCGTGGGCTCGATGCCGGGCATCTGGGCGAGGTAGAGGTCGATCCGATCGTCGTCCCAGCCGCGGGTCTGCCTGAGTCCGGTCCTGATCCAGTGCAGATAGGCCGCGGTGGGAGCCACCGGCGACATCGTCGCGACGGCGCGATGCGTGACCGTGACCAGCGGTGCGCCGTTGCGAGTGCCGAGGACGCGGAGCGTGTCGTAGAGCCCGGTGGCGCCCCACCCCTGTGCCGGGCAGCCACCGTCGCCCAGCCACGCCTCGATCCGGAGCGCGACGGTGCCACCGGGAGGTTGCCAAATCTCCTGCGCCACGACGTCGGCGAGCTGCGCGGATGTGACGAGGTACCCGCGGCCGACGGCCTCGCCGGCTGCTGCGCCGTCGTGGAAGGCGATGCCGCCGCCCCACACCCTCGACCGTCCGGCGAAGACCAGCCGCCCCGGGAGCGACACGGCGACCGCATCGGCCGGCTCCTGGGGATCGCGACAGCCGGGGTAGACACGTGCTCCGCCGGGCACCGGGCCGCCGCGCAGGTAGCACCGGAAGCGCTCGAGCGCGAGGTTCGAGCCGTACGCGACGTACCAGGACCGGCGCTGCGCCTGACCGCTCATCCCGGGAGCGGCCGCTCCTGCAGGGCCAGCCGCGCCTCCTCCAGCAGGATCCGCTCCGCCTCGACGTAGCGCTCCCACGCCTCCTGCGCGCTGTCCCCGACGGCCGTCAATCCCACTCGTCCGTGCTCGGTGAGGCAGCTGATCATGTGGAACACGACCCCGGCCTGGAGCGACTGGTCGAACAGCAGGCCGTGGCGGGCGACGATGTCGAACAGGTCCGCCGGGGCGAGGCCCCGGAGCAGGTCGGACTCGAGGTGATCCGTCGCCGCCAGGTGCTTCGCGCGCCCTCCTGGCGTGAGGAAGAGACCGACGTCCGGGTGGTAGCGGCCGTCGGTGAGGAACTGGAGGGTCAGGAAGGGGTGGGTCGTGCCGCCCCGGCGCAGGTTGAGCTCGATGGCGTACGACGTCCACGCGCCACTGGCGTCGCGCACGACGACGAAGTCGATCGCGAACCGTCCGAGCGCGCCGAGCGTCGCCAGGCGTTCGCCCACCAGGGCGGCCTGCTCCGAGATCGCTCCGGCGTACTCCGGTGAGGCGGGGAAGGTGCAGCCCAGGTAGCTCTGACCGCTCGCACCGCCGAGCAGCTGGTCGTGCGTCGACGGCAGCTCGACCCGGCCTTCGGGCAGGACGCGCAGCTGCACGCTCGGGCTGCGCACCTCGTCGCCCGTGATCCGCTCCTCGACGATGCCCGCCCCCTCCTCGAGCTTGGCGAGGTACACCGCACGCGGCGTCCGCTGGGACTCCAGCTCCATCGCATCCAGGCGCGCTAGCACGCACTCGCGCTCGTCGGGTGCGCCGGGGGGAGGCAGGCCGTCGAGCCGGACGAGTGCGTTGCCCGCGCCGGACACGCCCTCGTTGAGCTTCACGATCGCGCCCTCCATGGTCGGCCGCTCGGCCCGCATCCTCATCAACGCGTCGGCGACCTCGTCGAGCCGCCGGAGGTCCTCCGCCCCCAGCGGGTGCGGGATCCCGACCTCGGCGAAGAGCCGACGGCAGCCGGTCTTGGAGCCGAGCGGAGCGAGTCGCGGGTCGGCGCCGAACATGGGGATCCCCAGGCTCAGCGCCAGGTCGCGCTCGAGCTCGGTGGCGTTGTACGGCACCAGGTGGCAACGGCCCGGGTTCGGGATGCCCGCGGCGATGCGGCTCAGCAGCGCGGGGCGGTCCAACAGCTTCTCGCTCAGCGACCTCTCCGACATGTCGTGGACGGCGACGAGCGACAGCCGGGCGCGAGCATGGCTCGGGATGATGCCGGGGAGCAGTGAGAGGTAGTACTCGATGATCTCCGGCGCGATCGGTCCCGAGGTGACGTAGGTCATCCGGAGGCGGGGCTGGCGCAGCAGCATCAGCATGAAGAGGTAGCGCTCCTCGTAGGCCTGCATGAGGCTGCCGCTCGGCGCCACCGCTCGATCGAGGGTCACGGACGGGATGACCACGACGCACTCGTCGGCGTGGCCGAGGCGCATGGCCGACCAGACGCCGGTCAGCGTGCCCTGGAGCTCGTCGAAGCGGCGGTAACGCTCGGCCTCGGAGAGGTCGGAGAGGAGGAAGTCGGGCGGGCTCATGACGCGGTCCTGGCGCTGTCGAGGCCGCGGATCGAGAACGCGCGGACCGGGCGGCTGAACCCACGCAGCTCGCGGGTGCCGACGTCCTCCGCGACGACGGACGCGCCGGCGGCGGCATGGACACGCGCGGTGGTGAGGATCTCCCACGGCCCCGCGTCGGAGCACAGTCGGGACGCCAGGTTGGTGACGGTGCCGATGGCCGCGTAGTCGAAGCGACCCTCGAATCCGATCCTGCCCAGCGTGGCGTAGCCCTGGGCGATCCCGATGCCGAGCGCGAGGTCGTGCCCCTGCCGGGACCACGTCTCGGCCAGGCCCATCACCCGGGAGCGCATCGCGACGCTCATCCGGATCGCTCGCAACGGGCCGTCGTCGCAGCGCACAGGATCGTTGAAGAAGACCATCAGCCCGTCGCCGGTGAAGCGCTCCAGCGTGCCCTCGAAACGGAACACCAGGTCGCCGAGCGCCGCGTGGTAGTCGGCGAGCACTCCCATCACCTCCTCGGGCTCGCTGGCCTCGGCGAACGGCGTGAACCCGCGCAGGTCGCAGAAGACGACGACGATCTCGCGCCGGTGGCTGTCGAGGAACGACACGTCGCCGGAGTCGACGATCAGCTCCGCGAGCTGAGGTGACAGGAAGCGTCGCAGCCGACCCAGCCGCTCCAGCTGCGCGACCTGGCTCGCGACCCGGCTCTCCAGCTCCCGGTTCCAGTTGGCGAGCTCGTGCGCCTGGCGCCGTATCGTGTCCTGGTAGCGCTTGATCCGGGTCAGCGAGGCGACCCGGGCGAGCAGCTCGTTGCGGTTCACCGGCTTGGTGAGGAAGTCGTCCGCTCCTGCCTGCAGGGCCCGCACCTTCTGCTCGTCACCGCTCGCGGTGACCATCACGACCGGCAGGTACGCCGTCTCGGGACGCTCCCGGATGCGTTCGCAGACCTCGTAGCCGTCCATGCCGGGCATCACGATGTCGAGGAGCACGAGATCGAGCTCGTCCTCGGCGATCATCTGGAGCGCCTCGTCGCCCGACGACGCCGTGGGCACGTCGTACCCGAGCGGGGTGAGGATCGCGTCGAGGAGCCGGACGTTGGCGGGCTGGTCGTCCACCACGAGCACGCGGGCGCGACCCGGATCGGGGTTCATCGCACGCGTCCGAGCTTGAGGAAGTCCTCGACCTGCTGTGGCAGGGCGCGGACGCTGATCGGCTTCTCCACGTATCCGTCGAACCCGTGGGCCAGCGCCCGCTCGCGGTCGTCATCCATGGCGAAGGCGGTGACGGCCACGACCGGCACGCTTCGGGTGCCCTCCGCAGCCCGAAGCCGGCGGAGTGCCTCGGCACCGTCGATGCCCGGCAGTTGGAGGTCCATCAGGACGAGGTCCGGACCGACCTGTCCCGCGAGGCGGACCCCGTCCTCACCGCTGGTGGCCTCGACGACCTCGAAGCCGAAGTGGGTCAGCACGTCCCGGACGAGCTTGAGGTTCTTGGGGTTGTCCTCGATCACGAGGATCCGTCGGCCGCTCATCGCATCCTCACTCCGGTTCCAACGCGCCGGCGCCCGACCGCACCGGCGGCACGACGCGCTCCAGGGCATCGAGCAGCGCGTCGCGGGAGACGGGCTTGACGAGGTACGCCGCAGCCCCCAGCGCCGCGCCGCGCTGTCGCTCGTCGACGATCGACACCACGATCACGGGGATGTCGCGGGTCTCCGGCTGCGCCTTGAGGGCTGTCAGCACCGCCCAGCCGTCCATGCCGGGCAGCCGGATGTCCAGCAGCACGGCGCTCGGCCGCTTGCGCCGGACCGCCTCCAGGCCCGCCAGTCCGTCGCGAGCCGCCGTCACCCGCACCGATGCGCCGTCCAGGAAGGCGCTGAACAGGTCCAGCGACGGGCGGTCGTCCTCGATGACGACGACTTCGCGGGACCCTGGAGCCTGGTCCGGATCCGGGACGTCGTCGCTGGTCCGGGACGGCAGGGCGAAGCCGAACGTGCTGCCCACACCGACCTCGCTGGTCAACCACATCCGGCCTCCGAGGAGCTCCACGAGGCGGCGCGACAGGGTCAGCCCGAGCCCCGTGCCCTCCTCGCGCGAGGCACCGCGACCCCCCTGCTGGAACGACTCGAAGATGCGCTCCCGGTCCGGCTCCGGGATGCCGATCCCGGTGTCCGTGACGGTCACCTCGATGTCGGTCGGCGTGCGCCGGGCCCGGACGAGGACCGTGCCGCCGTCACCGGTGAACTTCACGGCATTCGTGACGAGGTTGAGGACGACCTGCTTGATCCGCAGCTGGTCGGAGTAGACGACCCCGACAGCGGGGTCGATGTCGACGCGCAGCGAGATGCCGTGCGACGACGCCCGCTCGCGCAGCATGCCGACCGCCTCGCCGAGAAGGAGTCCGAGGTCGACCGCGGAGTACTCCAGCTCCATCCGGCCGGCCTCGACCTTCGACAGGTCCAGAATCTCGTTGAGCAGCTCCAGCAGGTGCTTGCCGGACCCGTGGATGTCGCGCAGGTACTCCTCCTGCCGTTCGTTGATGTCCCCGAACATCCGCTCGAGCAGCACCTCGGAGAAGCCCAGGACGGCGTTGAGCGGGGTGCGCAGCTCGTGGGACATGCTGGCCAGGAACTCCGACTTGTGCCGGCTCGCCATCTCCAGCTCGAGGCTCTGCTCCTTGAGCTCGCGGAAGAGCTGCGCGTTCAGCAGCGCCAGCGCGGACTGGCTGGCGAAGGTCTCCAGGAGGTCCACCACCTCTGCGGGGAAGTCGCCCGTGCGCTTGCGCCGCACGATCAGGGAGCCCAGGATCTTGCCCTCCCGCAGGAGGGGGACGGCGACGAGGGAGAGCCAGCCGTTGCTGCGAAGGATCTCCAGGTGCGGGTCGAGCTCGACGGCAGCCGTGAGGTCGGGGACGACGATCGGTCGTCGTTCGCGCGCGGCGCGCCCGACGAGCGTCGCGTCCAGGTCGATCCGGACGCTGCGGAGCTGCTCGACGACCTCGGGAGCCGTGCGGTAGGCGCTGCGCACGAAGAACCGACGCTCGTGCTCGGCGTACTCCATGATCGATCCGCCGTCGGTGTCCGACAGGGCGACCGCGTGCTCGGCGATCGTGTCGAGCACGTCCTCCAGGTCGAGGGTGGAGCTGACCGCCTCGCCCACCGCACGGAGCGCCTCGAGCTCGTCGACCTTGCGGGCGAGCTGGACGCCGCGGGACTCGAGCTGCTGGACCAGCCTGACGCCGTGGACGGCGATCGCGGCCTGGACGGCGAACGCGCTGACGATGGCCATCTCCCGGTCGCCGAAGGGCCGGACGTCGTTGCGCCAGACGTTGAGGGCGCCGACAACTTCGTCGTCGACGATCAGCGGGGCCGCCACCACCGTGCGGAACCCGGCCGCCCGCTGCAGGTCGTGGCGACCGTAGTCCGGGTCGATCAGGACATCGGCGATCTGCAGGGTCCTGCGCTCCAGGCCGACGCGCCCGGTGAGGGTCTCGCGGTCCATGGCGATGGGGTGCTCGGTCAGCAGCCGTCGGGACTCCTCGGAGAGACCGACCGTCCTCATCAGGCGGAACGTGCCGTCCTCGAGGAGGTAGAGGTGGGCGGCCTCGGACCCGCACAGGCGCCGCGCGTTCTCGACGATGGTGGTGAGGACCGCGTCCGGGTCGGCGGTCGACCGTCCCATGGCCTCCAAGACCTCGGCCGTGGCCTCGAACCGGTCCCTGAGGGCGTCGTGGTCCCGGCGGAGCCGTTCGTGCTCCGCGGCGCTGACGGTCCCCACTGCGAGGTCCGGTGCAGGTTCGACCACGGTCGGTCCCTCCCTGCGGTCGGGCATCCCCGGCCGCGCCGCCCAGTCTCCTCGGCATGAGGGAGGTCGGCAACCACAGGAGGGGGAGGCGCGAGAGCTCGTCTGGACCAGGACGAGGTCATGTTCGCGCATCGCTCCTGTCCACCGAGTGGCAGGAGTGCGACGTCTCAGGCTGTTCGCGACGGCGTAGCGCTGCACGGCGCCTGACGCGCGCCCGTTCCACCCAGCGCAGAACCGGGTGTGTGTGCCCAACGGGGGCCACCAGGCGGGGTGACGGGGCTCGACGGCTCATCACGAACCGCGTCACCGCAGGTCGGAGCCGGTCTTCTCCAGCAGCGCGACGCATTCGACGTGGTGCGTCATCGGGAACTGGTCCATGGGCCTGAGCGTGAGTGCGATTCTTTGCGATCGACTGCGCTCACTAGGCCGAATGCGCCCCTGACCTGCAGCGATGTCGCCCGAGAGACCTGGTGTCGTCAGCACGCAGGTGCGTGTGTTTGCGAATCAAAGTGAGCCCATTCCGAGCCCTCGTGTCAGCGGGGACCGACGGTCGCAAACGTCCGCAGCGCGCGCACGAGGCTACCTGCCTGCAAGGGGCAGCTCGAGCTGACTTGCGCCATCTGATTGCGGCACGGAGTTTCAGCCTCTGCTGCGTTGTGGTGCGTACCGGGTCCCCTATGAGCGGCAGACACTCCCCCACGACCCAAGGGACACGAGGGCACCCGTTCGTCGCGCCGACAGCGGCGCCGACAACTACAGGGGCGAGGCGAAACCGCGTCGCCGTAGGCGCACACAGGACGCAAAGAGCACGCGCCGTCGCGGGTCATCGCTGCGATGTCGTGTCCGACTTCTGGTCGACCTTGGAGGAGGATTTGAACCGCAACCCTCTGGGAGAGATCGAGCGCTACGGATTGACTCGGATGATCGCGGATCTCCTCGGGTTTACGCGGAGAGAGCTCGCGGTTCACTTCGGAGTGTAGTGCCTTGGCATGGACGTGGTCGGACTGTAAGTGGCTAGTTTGTGACAGCGCATCGAATCAAGCGTTTCGTCTGCTTCGGTCGTTGTCGCTGGCGAGTCCCCCACCCGACGGTCTAGTGATGAACGACGGTCGGCCACGACAGGCACGACCACTCGCCGTCGCGGCGTTCCACGACGATGGCGGTCCCGTTGCCCGGCACGCCCCGCTCGACGTCGGCGTAGCCCAGATTGGCGCACAGGTGCAGCAGCCCGGCGACCAGGCATCCGCCGTGGGAGACCATCGCGGTCGTGCCACCGAGGTGCTCGTCGGCGATTGCGTCCAGGGACTCGCGCATGCGGCTCACCACGTCGGTCCCGGTCTCGCCTCCCTCGAACGACGGGGCGAGGTCGTCGCCCCGGATCCAGGCCTGGAAGGCGGGGTGCTGGAAGAACTCCGTGTTGGTCCCCGGGGTCCCCTCGCGGGCTCCCAGCCCGACTTCTCGCAGACCGTCGAGGACTGTGACCTCGCGGTTCACGGCGGCTCCGACGATCTCAGCCGTCTGGCGGGCTCGGAGCAGAGGGCTGGAGTAGACGTGGGCCACCCCTTCGGCCACCAGCGCCAGCCCGGTTGCGGCCGCCTGCTCACGCCCCAGGTCGGTCAACGGAGTTCCCGGGATCTCCGAGGAGAACCGGCGTTGGACGTTGATCTCCGCCTCCGCGTGCCGAAGGCAGATGACACGACTGACGGACGGCGACGTCACCGAACTGGGGGACGATCGAGGATGTCGGCGATCTCGCCGTGCGGGCGTGGGATGACGTGGGTCGACACGACGGTGCCGACGGCTTCGGCTGCCGCCCGCCCCGCGGCGACGGCGGCGCTCACCGCCCCCACGTCTCCCTCGACGATGATGGTGATCAGTCCACCGCCGGGCTGCTGGCGGCCGACCAGACGGACGTTCGCCGCCTTGACCATGGCGTCGGCGGCCTCCGTGGCCGCGACGAGGCCGTGCGTCTCCACGAGGCCTAGGGAACGTCCAGATGCGTCAACCATTGTCTTTCTCCTCACTACGGCGCTGGTGCGTGTGTTGGGCGAGCAAGAGGCGCAATTGCTCCGCATGGACCGACGAGCTGGCGAAACGGCGTACGCCGAGGGAGTGGAGGTCGGTGGCCAGCGCTCCGCCGGATGCGGGCAGCACGACACCGAGCGGGGGTCCGTCGACGACGGGCAGGGCGTCGAGCAGCCACGCGACGAGGGGCCAGGAGCTGAGACCTCGATCGGGACGGTCCCCCTCGGGCGTCGGCGCGAGCAGCAGGTCGTCCGTCCGGCCCTCCACGGAGCGGATCAGTGCGGGCAGGTCTATCCAGAGCGCCCGGCCGGATGCGGCGAAGCCCGTGATGTCGAAGACCGCGGCGGCGTTCTGCAGTACCGCCCCCACCTCGACAGTGGACTGCTCCCCCACGAGCTCGGCGAAACGCTCCAAGTCCTCCGGTGTCGTGACGCCGGCGAGCAGGACGGCGACGTCCGTACGACCGGCATCCGCGACCGCGCCGGCGACACCTGCCAGGCACCGCTCCAGCAGACCGGTCCAACCGAGGGGTTCGAGCTGCTCCGGAGCCAGTGCCGTCCAGTGGTCGAGCAGCCGCCGGGCGCGCGCCGTGCTGAGCGACGGCATCCGCAGCTGGAGGGGGAGCTGGTGCTGGGCGAACAGGTCTGCGCACGCCTTCCGGGTCTCGGCCTCGATGACATCACCGGATGCGGCACCGTCCGGGCTGGGCTCCAGTACCCACGTGTCCACGGCCGCGACGAAGGGCTCGAGCCGTCCGGTCCACGCCAGGACGTCGACCAGGCCCAGGGTCACGGGACCGTTCCCGCCGAGGGCGTCCGACCCCGTGCGCCACACGTCGGCGCGGGATGCGAGGTCGGCCCAGCTGAGGACCGTCTCGAGGGCGAGGGCCTCGTCGCGGCCCCGACCCAGCGGAAGTGCACCGCGGAAGATCTCCCCTGTGGCACCGTCGACCGACAGCGCGACACCCTCCTCGAACACTTCTGTGCCGATCGTGACGGTCCTCGAGCCGAGGTCCACCTCGATGTCCTCGCAGCCGACGACGCAGGCCTTGTCGAGAGCACGGGAGACGACGGCCGCGTGGCTCGTGGCTCCACCGCGCTGGGTGACGACGGCCTGGGCGGCGATCATGCCGTGGAGGTCCTGGGGGCTGGTGGTTGGACGTACGAGCACGACAGCGAGACCCTCGGCCTCCAGGTCGGCGGCCCGGTCGGGGTCCACCACGAGCATTCCCGCGGCGTGGCCGGGAGACGCGGCGATGCCAGTGGTCAGCACGTCACCGCGCGCCCGCGCCGCGTCCACCTCGGCCTGGTCAAACCGGGGGGTGACCAGGCTGGCGACCTGGTCGATGCTCACCCTCTGGATGGCGTCCTCGACCGAGATCTCACCGTCCTCGACCAGCTGGGCGGCGATGGTGAGGGCGGCCTGCGCGGTGCGCTTGGCCGGGCGCACCTGCAGGAGGTAGAGCACGCCCTCCTCGACGGTGAACTCGATGTCGAGGGCATCGCGGTACTCGAGCTCGAGCCGCGCGCCGAGGGCGGTCAGCTGCTCGACCAGAGGGACCCACTCACCCTCGGCGGCGCTGAGGTGGGTGGGGGTGTGCGTGCCGGCCACCACCTCCTCGCCCTGCCCGCCGCTGAGGTACTCGCCGTAGAGCTGGGGGTGACCGGTGGCAGGGTCGCGGGTGAAGGCCACGCCGCTCCCCGAGGGCGTGCCCAGGTTGCCGAAGACCATCGCCTGCACGGTGACGGCGGTGCCCAGATCGTCGGAGATGCCGTGGTGCTTGCGATAGGTCTTGGCCCGTCGGGACTCCCAGGAGTCGAAGACGGCCTCGACCGTCGCGGTGAGCTGGTCCCACGGATCGGTGGGGGCGATGCATCCCTCGTCGCGGAGGTGCTGGACGACGGAGTCCTCGAAGGCCTGGGCCGTCTGCCCGGTCAGCGATGCGGCGGCGGCGTCGCGGGCGCCGCTCACGGCTCGTCGCAGCACCTCGGGGTCCACGTCCAGCACGATGTCGGCGTACATCGCCCAGAACCGGACCCACGTGTCCATCACGAACCCCGGATCGCCGCAGGCAGCAGCCAGACGCAGCGCGCCTCCGACGTCGAGGCCGAGGTTGAGGACCGTGTCCATCATCCCGGGCATGCTGATCTGGGCGCCGGACCGCACCGACACCAGGAGCGGGACACCGTCGCCGCCGGCGAAGGACTTGCCGGCGCGCTGCTCGAGCAGGTTCATGGCGTCGCGTACGTCGGCCACCAGCTCCGGGGGCACCGCGCCACTGTCGCGACGCAGCACGCAGGCCGACGTCTCGATCACGAACGCCGGGGGGACGGGCAGCTGCATGGCAGCCATCCGGGCCAGCCCGGCCGCCTTGCCCCCGAAGCGCGCGACGTCACGGCCGTCGATGCCGACGACGTCGTGGACCAGGTCGGTGGCGCTCATCCGTGCTCGGCCTCCGCGACGTCGCGAGGTCGTCCGAGCACGGTCAGGATGTCCTCGTGCAGCTCGAACCACACGTTGTGCACCGAGTCGAGCGTCAGGCTGGTGACCCACTCCGTGTGGCCGGCCTCGACCTTCTCCGTCGCGGCCTCGAAGCGGTCGGCGTAGCGCTGGTAGCGAGGCACGAAGCCCACGAAGGAGGTGAGCACCTTGATCTGGCGGTCGACCAGGCGCAGCACCTTGTCCAGGGCGGCGTCATCCGATCCACTCGTCTGCCAGGCACTGAGAGTCGTCAGGAACTGGGCGTTGAGCACCTCGAAGCGCTCGTACCAGGTGAGCACGTCCTGGGAGGTGCGCAGGTCTGAGTAGCGCTCGTCGTAGGCCGCGATCGCGGCGCGGACGCCGTCGGGCTGTTCCAGCATCCAGTTGCCGCCACCCACGTCGACGGCCAGGCCCTGGGTCGCCAGGTCGTCAAGGACCGAGCGGATCTCATCGGCCGGCATCGCGGTGATGTCGTGGAGGACGTCGATGGTCACCATCTTGCGAAGGTAGACGCCGTTCAGCACGGCGTACGACTCGTCGGGCAGGTTCATGTCTCTCCTTGGGATGGGGGCGCGGCCCGAACCGCGCCCCCTCGTGGATACAGCGGGCTGCGGCTCAGAGCACGCTGTACTTGGACCTGCGGAGATCCGTGCCCTCGGGGAAGGGCAGGTAGCCCGCACCCGAGAAGATCTTCTGCGGCACCGTCACTTGGACGAAGTTGCGCTTGGTGATGTCGTAGTAGGCCTGCGACACGCGCTGGTCGAGCTCCCAGAAGTCGTACTTGGCGCACACCTCGTCGTACAGGCCGGTTGCCCGCAGGTACGGCAGCAGCATGTCGATGTAGTAGCTGTAGATGCCGTTGGTGCACAGGATCCGCCGCGACATGCGCAGGGTCTTGTCGTACATCTTGACCGTCGCCTCACGGATCTTGTCGAGATGCGGGTCGAGCTGGTCCAGACCCAGCGGGTGGATCTCACCCATGGGCGTGTCCCACTTGTCCTTGACGAAGATCGCACCGCCGGTGATCGCCGGGATGTAGTTCTTCGGCTGCGTGAACGTCGTGGAGATGTCGTTGACGCGGATCTCCTCGAGGCCCAGCTTCTCGGGGTCGAGCACGACGGCGAGGGTGTAGGAGTAGGGCAACCCCTCGCAGACGTCGCTCCAGTGGTAGATCTCCTCGTTGACGAAGAGGTCACGGATGATGAGGATCCGGCCGTCCGGCAGCTCGTAGGGGCCGGTGTCACCCAGACCCAGCCGGCAGTCGTAGTGGTCGAAGAAGGCGAGCAGCTCCGCGGTGGCGTTGAACTGGGTGAACGCCTTGAACTGGTCCGAGCCCTCCTCGAAGTCGACGACCTCGTTCACCAGCATGTCGATGATGCTCTGGTCGTGGATCGCGCAGCGGTAGCGGTCCTGGGAGTTCAGGATGTAGCCGTCCTGGCGCTTGCCCCAGAGCACGCGCTGCATGAACTTCAGGATCTCGTTGCTCTCCTCGACGTAGTCGTCGGCCTGGATGGTCTCGAGGGCGAGCAGTCCGCAGCGGCCCATGCCGAAGGCGACGGCGCCGAGGCACCAGTCGTGCACGGCGTTGACCTTCGTGCCGATCTCGAACTTCGCGCTCGTACCGATGTCCATGATCCCTTGGGCGCCGACCTGATCGGTCATCAGTCGCATGAACTCCGGGTAGCGGTAGAACTCCTGCATGAACGAGAGGATCTCGTACTCCTGGCGCGGGATCATGCCGCTGACACCCTCGGTGGCGCGCATGACGAGCACGTCCCAGATGTTCCATGCGAGGTAGTTGTTGAGGTCGTTCATCTCCTCGAGGGTGAACTGGTCCTTGAGTACCTGTTCCTTGGTGACCTTCTCCATCACGCCGCTCTTGAGGCGCTCTCGGATCATCCGGTCGCCCTTGATGCCGTCCGGGATCGGGTCCATGCCGTGGAAGTTGCCCTGGTACAGCAGGTCTTGGAAGCGGAGGCCGTCGTCGCCGTCCTCGTAGCGCTTCTTGTACGACGCCTTGCGGATGTCACTGTCGGTCATCTGGATCGTCTCCCGCTTCAGTCTTGGAGGATGACTCGACCGGTGGTCGAGTCACTGCAGTCGATGGTCACGGTCTTGCCGTCGAGGGCGGCCACGATCTCCTCGAAGTGCGAGTCGTCCGTCTCGCCCGGCACGTAGCGCGACTCGCTGTCGACCAGCTGGGCGGTCATCACGCAGGGGGTCTGGAACTCGCGCGACAGGATCCCGAGGTGGGACTCCGGTGCCCCGGACATCGTGATGATGGCGGTCGATCCCATGCTCAGCGCCGGCGCGAGGAAGGTGGTGGTCCCGCCACGGACGAGGAGGACGTGTTCCTTCAGCTTCCCGCTGCGGATCAGCGCCATCACCGAGGCCGGGTCAGGCAGGTACTTCACAACCCCCGAGGGCTGGTTCGGGGTCTCAAAGGCGTTGAAGCCTTCTGCAACGACTGACATCAGGTGATGCCTCCTTCTTTGTTGGTGAAATCTGGTGTCGTGACTGCCAGGTGCCGCACAAATGCGCAGCGGCTACGCGCGGATGCCGATCCGCGCCAGGGCGGCAGTCAGCTCGCTGTCGTCCCTGAGAGGTGGGGCGGAACCGGGAGGAAGGGAGTGCGGCGTTGCCGCGACGGACCGTCGCGCGGCCGTTCGCCGCTGGGACGCCTGCCGGACCGCCTCGACCGTGGAGGTCCTTGTGAGGTTCAAGCGGTCCAGACCG
The DNA here is from genome assembly GCF_025965415.1 of Nocardioides sp. Classification (GTDB taxonomy): domain Bacteria; phylum Actinomycetota; class Actinomycetes; order Propionibacteriales; family Nocardioidaceae; genus Nocardioides. Next base: position 20,788 of record NZ_JAOPWY010000059.1, on the reverse strand, counting down.
ACCACGGCCGGGCCCACCGAGCAGACGCCTGTGGTCTGGCAGCTCCCGGACTCGCACGTGCAGGCCCCGGACCGGCGGCAGCTCCCCCCGGGGAGGAGCCGGGCGACCAGCTCCTGGGGCCAGCAGGCGACGAACTCGGCGCCGGCCTCGAGCAACGCCTCCTCGTCGTGCATGCCCCACGACACCCCGACCACGCGCACTCCGGCTGCGACACCCTCCCGGACGTCGCCGATGGTGTCGGTGACGAGGACCACCTCGTCACCGGACCCCGGTTCGTCCTCGACGTACTCTGGAGAGCAGCGTCGGACGTTGCCGTAGAGGGGGTCCGCCAGCACCTCACGCAGCTTGTTCTTCTTGCTGAGGGCGATGTCGGCGGAGAACACGTGGGCGAAGCACCGTGCGACGCCGGCCGCCTCGAGGGTCCGGCGGATGGCCGTCATCGCGTTGGACGACATCACGGCCAGCGCGTAGTGCGGAGCCAGTTTCTTGACCACGTCGGCCATGCCGGGGACCAGGGTCGGGGTGTAGCGCTCCTGGAGGGCCGTCACGAAGTGCTCACGCACCGTCTCGGCCCGAGCAGGATCCCCGACCACCCGGTCCAGGGAGTCGAAGAAGTTGTCGTTGAAGAGGTCGAAGAAGTCCTGGGCACTGCGCACCGGCAGGTCGAACGCCCGGGCGGTGTCCTGGAAGATCTCCCAGGCTGCCCCCCGAGCCTGGACGAGGGTCCCGTCCATGTCGAAGACGACGATGCGCATGCTCATGTCAGACGGCGCTCGCCGTTGTGTCCCGGTCCGCGAGCGCGGCCAGGTGCGTGGTCTCGACGAAGTCCTGCAGTTCGCCGTAGCCCTCGCGACCGTTCACGGTCCAGCGGGCCAGGACGTTGAAGCCGACCATGTTGGGCCACGCCTGCCACGGGAACCGCGTCAGGCCGGTGCCCCGCAGCTCGTGCACCTCTCCGCGCGAATCGGTCACCTGCAGCTCGACGTCGCGGGCGTAGAGGTGCTCGTCGCGCGTCGTCCGGCCAGAGCCTGCGGCCAGCCCGTAGGCCTGCCCGTCGACCATCGCGTAGCCGTGGTTGAGGCTGAGCTCGTCGGTCTCGCCGGTGTGGTCCCAGGACCAGATCGCGTGGACCGCGTAGTTGTCGTCCACGTGGGCGTGGAGCCAGCTCATGTTGGGAGCCCCTCGCTCGGCGCGTGGCCCCCAGCTGTGGTCCATGGTGGAGACGCAGTCGATGGGGATCCTGCGGCCTCTGATGACGACCTCGCCCGTGTAGTGCCCGGTCTGGTCGAAGTGCCCGTTGTAGGCCTCACCCCAGGCGAAGCCCTCCTCCTTGGCACGCGCCGCGGTGATCGGGTCCATGTCGGGGTCGGCGATGTCGTAGGGCTGCATGAGCGCGCGGTACTCGACGTCGATCGTGGTGCCGGCACTGTCGTCGTACTCGATGTGCCAGTTCATGTTGGGCTCAGTGCACGTGATGTGCAGGCCGTTGAGCAACGAGTAGTCCGACAGCCGCTGGGGCTCCGGGATCGGCAGGTGGGCGCGGTGGTCGAAGAAGTTCGCGCGCCACGGCTCGTGGGCATCATGGTCGTTCATGCTGATGGTCGAGTGGACGACTCCGAGCTGGGGGCGGAAGAGCGCGTAGACCCCGATGTTGAGGTGCTCCTCGGCGTTGTAGAACCCGAAGAAGTTGGTCTCGGCCCAGATCTGGCTGCCGTTCTCGACAGGGTGGAACTCCACATCTTCTGGAGTGATCATGTGTGCCCCTTCGTGGCTTCGGTCGAGGGTGGGGAGAGGTTCGCTCCGGTGTGACGTACGTCATCTTGGCCACGCGACGTCGCGACTCTCCTGTCCCGCACCGCCATGATCCTCGGCGAGCATTTGTCGCCCGGGGATAAGCGCCCACGGCTCCGTCTCCACCAACGTTCTACTCCAGAGAGTGATGCACGACACACTCTCGGACTGGAGGTAGGAACATGGAACTGGCACGTGTACAGGGCCAGGTGGTCTCGACCGTGAAGCAATCGGGGCTCACCGGTTTCACGCTGCTTCTCCTTCGCCCGGTGGACGCCTCCGGGACCGAGATCGACACGGCCGCGACCTTCGTCGCAATCGACTTGGTGGGCGCCGGCACCGGAGAGGTCGTCCTGGTCACGCGCGGCGGTGGTGCACGAGTGCCGACGAACAGCGCCAGCACGCCGACCGACGCCGCAGCTGTCGCGATCGTCGACTCGGTCTCCGTCGGTCAGCAGTCGATCTTCTCCACGGGCTCCTAGCCCACACACCACCGACCGGATCCTCCGGCGGCTCTACACAGGAGGCACAGCCATGGCAACAAACAACGGGATCCCGACCACCGCTCTGGGGCTGATCGAGACCAAGGGACTGGTGGGGGCGATCGAGGCCGCCGACGCGATGGTCAAGGCGGCCAACGTCGTCCTGCTCGGTCGTGAGCAGATCGGCGGCGGCCTGGTCACGGTGATGGTGCGCGGTGACGTAGGTGCGGTCAAGGCCGCGACCGACGCGGGCGCCGTGGCCGCCGGCAAGGTCGGCGAGGTGCAGTCGGTGCACGTCATCCCCCGCCCGCACGAGGAGGTCGAGGCGATCCTCATGAAGCTCCCCACCCCGCCCAGCAAGTGATCCGACCGGACTCAAGAACACCTGAGCAGAGCTTGTGAGCAGGGAGGAACCCATGACTGCGTCAGTGGCTGCATCGGCCGTCGACTGGGACGCTGACCTCGCCGGCCTCGCCGAGGCACGGCGCAAGGCGATCGCCGCGCGTCGCGCGTTCGAGGCATTCGCCGACGCCAAACAGGCCGACCTCGACCGCATCGTGGCCGCCATGTCGGCTGCCGCCTCGGCCGCAAGCGAAGAGCTGGCCCGCCTGGCGGTCGACGAGACCGGCTATGGGGTCTACGAGGACAAGATCCTCAAGAACCGCTACAACGCCGACTTCGTCGCGAAGTCGATGGAGGGGATGCGCACCAAGGGGGTCCTCTGGGTCGACGAGCCCGGACGCATGACTGCCCTCGGCAGCCCGGTCGGCGTGATCGCGGCCATCATCCCGGTCACCAACCCGACCTCGACCGTCATCTTCAAGTGCCTGGCGGCCGTCAAGGCCGGCAACGCGATCGTCAACGCACCCCATCCGCGAGCGGTCCGGTGCTGCACGCGCGCCGCGGAGATCATGGCGGAAGCGGCCGTGGCCGCCGGCGCGCCCGAGGGCCTCATCTCCTGCCTCGAGCACGCCAGCATCGCCACGACGGCGGAGCTCATGCAGCACGCTGCTGTGTCACTCGTGCTGGCCACCGGTGGCGCGGGCATGGTGGCTGCGGCCTACCGCTCCGGCAAGCCGACGCTGGCCGTCGGCGCGGGCAACGTCCCGGTGTACGTCGACACGTCCGTCCCGGACGTCGCCGAAGCGGCCCAGATGATCATCACGTCCAAGTCCTTCGACAACGGCACCGCGTGCGTCGCGGAGCAGAGCGTGGTGCTGCACACCAGCATCGCCGAGGACTTCCTGGCCGCAGGCAAGGAGCGCGGCCTCTTCCTCCTGGACGAGGCGGCCCAACAGCGCCTCAGCGACGTCCTCTTCGATGCCCGCGGCGGCCTGCGGCCGGAGGCAGTTGGTCAGTCGGCCGTCGCCCTGGCCGGCCGGATGGGCATCACTGTTCCCGCGGACACCAAGGTCCTCGGCGCGGAGCTCGCCGGAGTCGGACCGGCGTACCCGCTGTCCGCGGAGATCCTCGGCCCCGTCCTGACGTTCTACCGGACCTCCTCCCTCGACGGCGCATTCGAGCGCTGCCGCGAGATCCTGGCCTTCGGTGGCGAGGGACACACCCTCGGCCTGCATGCCACCGACGACGCAGTGATCGCCCGCATGTCGGCGCTGCCGGCGTCCCGGATCCCAATCAACACCCCGTCGCTGTTCGGCGGCATGGGCTACAGCACGTCCATCGGTGCGTCGTTCATGTTGGGCACGGGCACCTGGAGCGGGTCCATCGTGTCGGACAACGTCAGCGCCCTCCACCTGATCAACATCAAGCGCGTGGCCTACGAAGTGCGGCCATGGCGCGACCTCTACAGCGGCGAAGCCGCCTCGCGGAGGCCTCGGTGATCTCCGTGGCACGAGACGTCGACGCCGTCCTGGCCGATGCCGCGGCGCGGACCAGCACGCCTCTGGCCGACCCCACGGGCTCCCTCTCCTTCGGCATCGACCTGGGCACGGCCACCGTGGTGATCGTCGCCGTGGACTCTCTCGGTGCCCCGGTCTACGTCAACGCCGCACGCCGCGAGGTGGTCCGTGACGGGATCGTGGTCGACTTCCAGGGGGCAGTCGAGGCCGTGCGGGAGCTCCGGGGCGAGGCGGCGGCCGTGCTCGGCGTCCTACCCGAGTCCGCCGCGACCGCATTCCCCCCTGGCGTCTCGGAGGCCGACTCCCGTGCCTGCCGCTTCGTCCTCGAGCAGGCCGGCGTCGAGTGCCGCGGGCTCGTCGACGAGGTCTCGGCCGCCCAGACCCTGCTCGAGCTCCAGGACGGCGTCATCGCCGACATCGGGGGCGGATCGACGGGCGTGGGCACCTATGTTGCAGGAGAGCTGGTGGCGTTGGACGACCTGCCCGGCGGTGGACACCACCTGAACCTGATCCTGGCCGGCTCGCTCGGAGTTGACATCCGTACGGCCGAGCAGCTGAAGCGGGAGGAAGGCACCGTCCACCTGGCCGCACTTCGCCCCGGGATCGAACGTGTCGCCCACAACATCGGACGACTCATTCCGCTGGGCGCAGACGGGCCGATCCATCTCGTCGGAGGCGCGCTCATGACCCCGGGCGCCGCCCGCATCGTCGAGAACTACCTCGACCGGCCGGTCGTAGAGCACCCCCACTCGATGCTGGTCACGCCGCTCGGTATCGCGCTCAGCCACTGACCCACGAATTCGAAGAGAGAGCCACGATGTCGAACTTCCAGCTCCGCACCTACGCATTCATCGACCGCATGCAGCCGCAGTCGGCGTCGCACGTCGCCGCGACCTGCCAGGGCGACGTACCGATCGCCGGCATGGCAGAGCTGTTCATCGAGGTGGCTCCCGGCAATGAGATCTTCCGCGTGATGGACATCGCCCTGAAGGCCGCGGACGTGCGCCCCGCGCTCCAGATCGTCGAGCGCGAGTTCGGGCTCCTCGAGATCCACGCCGCCAGCCAGGCCGAGGTGCTGGCCGCAGGAGAGGCCGTCCTCGAGCACCTGCAGCTCACCGAGGCGGACCGCGTGAAGCCCCAGATCGCTTCCGCGCAGTTCGTCACCAACGTCAGCCCCTACCAGGCCCAGCTCATCAACAAGTGGCGCAAGGGCAGCCTCCTGATGCCGGGCAGCAGCCTCTTCGTGCTCGAGGTGGCACCCGCGGCGTATGCCACCCTCGCCGCCAACGAGGCGGAGAAGGCGGCCAACATCACCGTGGTGGAGGTCCGGGCCGTCGGTCGCTTCGGCCGGGTCTTCCTGTCCGGCACCGAGAGCGAGGTCCTGAGCGCACGCGACGCGGCCGTCGCAGCCCTGGAGTCGATGTCGGGGAAGGAATCATGAGCGTCATCGGAGTCGGCGAGGTCGAGGCGGCGGACGGCACGCTCACCATCAAGCCGGGCGACGTGCTGACCCCACTGGCGCGGGACCGCGCGAACGAGCGTGGGCTCACCATCGTCGTCGCGGGCTCGCCCTCACCGGGAGGAACGGGTTCATCAGGACGCGGTACGCCGCCTTCCACGGAACAGAGCCCCGTGAACCTCTCCGACCCCGCCCACCCGCGCAGTGTGGACGCGAGCACCGTCAACGCGCTCTACCGTCGTGGCACCCCGGTCTCCCCCAGCCTCCAGAGTCGTCCCCGCACCAGGACCCCGGACGGGACGCCTCGGGCCGCGGTTATCGGGGCCGGGCACGTGGGATCGATCGCGACGGTGCGGCTCGCCGAGTCGGATCTCTTCGAGGAGGTCATCCTCATCGACCTCGTAGAGGGGCTCGCGGCCGGCATCGCCCTCGACCTGTGGCACGACGCCTCGATCGCCGGCTTCGCCACCCGCATAGTCGGCAGCGAGGAGATGTCCGCCCTGAGCGGCGTCGACTACGTCATCGTCACCGCCGGGAAGCCGCGCACGCCCGGGATGACCCGCACCGACCTCACGGCTGCCAACGCGGCGGTCGTGGGACCCGTGTGCGAGCAGATCGCCCGTCACGCTCCCGACTGCGTGATCGTCGTGGTGACCAACCCGCTCGAGGAGATGACCCACCTGGCACAGATCCGGAGCGGGTTCCCCGCCGAACGGGTGCTGGGAATGGCCGGCGTGCTCGACTCGGCCCGGTTCTGCTCGCTCGTCGGACTCTCAGGCGTGGCACTGCCCAGCGAGGTCGAGGCCTTCGCACTGGGCAGCCACGGCCCGGAGATGGTGGTCCCGCTCAGCCAGGCACGCGTCAAGGGCCGCCCGCTCACCGACCTCATGCCCGCCGACCAGCTGGCCGCGATCGTCGAGCGCACTCGCGACTCGGGTGCGGAGGTGGTGTCCCTGCTCAAGACCGGGAGCGCCTACTTCGCCCCGGGCCACTGTGCAGCCCTCATGGTGACCGCCATGGCGTCGCGCAGCGGGCAGGTCCTTGCCTGCGCCGTCGATCCGAAGGGCAGCTACGGCATTCGCGACACCCGCGTGGGCGTACCGGTCCGGCTCGGGCCCTCAGGCCTCGAGTCGGTGGTGGAGCTTGCCCTGCAACCCGGTGAGCTCACGGCGCTGCGAGAGTCCGCAGACCGGCTGCGAGAGCGCATCCACGAGGTGGCGTGACATGCGTGCCGTGGTGACGACGGGCGACGGAGGCGTTCGCATCGACTCCGTGCCCGAGCCCACCCTGCAGGATCCGCAAGACGCGATCGTCCAGGTCGAGCACACCGGCATCTGTGGCACCGATCTCCACGTCGTGCAGGGACACCTGCCGGGAGTGCAGGCCGGGACCGTCCTCGGTCACGAGTTCGTCGGCACCGTCCTCGCCGTCGGAGGCGCCGTCACGTCCGTCAAGGTGGGAGATCGCGTCGTCGGCACCGACTTCACCGCGTGCGGTCACTGCTGGCACTGCCGGCGCCAGGAGCACTGGCAGTGTCCGCAGCGCGCCTTCCTCGGGACCGGTACGTCGTTCGGTCCCGCCCTGGTCGGAGCGCAGGCCGAGCAGGTACGGGTGCCCTTCGCCGACACCGTCCTCGCGATGCTCCCTCGCGACCTCGATCCGGCCACCGCCGTACTGCTGTGCGACAACTTCCCCACCGGCTTCGCGGCAGCCCAGAAGTCACGCATCGGACCCGGCGACGTCGTCGCCGTGGTCGGCGGCGGGATGGTGGGTCAGCTGGCGGCCGTCGCAGCGCAGCTCCACGGCGCCTCCGTGGTGGTGGTGTCGGACCCGGTGGAGGCACGTCAGGCAGCCGCCACGAGCACGGGCAACCTGGCAACCGCACCCGACCGGCTCGTCCCCACGCTCCACGACCTGACCGCGGGCCGCGGGGCTGACGTCGTCATCGAGGCTGTCGGAAGCGCGAAAGGCCTGGACGCGGCACTGGTGGCGTGCCGTCCCGGAGGCACGGTCGTCAGCGTCAGCGCCCACGTCCAGGAGAGCTGGAACTTTCCGCTGGCGGACGCCTTCGCTCGCGAGATCACGTTGCAGATGGTGATCGGGGATCCCTTGCGGGACCGCGACCGCATGATCGCCCTCGCCGTAAGCGGTCTCCTCGCTCCCGCACGCGACCTGATGAACACGACTGACCTCAGGAACGCCGTTGACGCCTACAGTGATGTGGCTCACAGTCGTGCTCTGAAGATCGTCCTGACTGTCTGACGGGGGTCCGACCCAGTGCTTGGCCCAGGAGGGCCCATGACCGAACGCTCGACGATGGAGCAGTCACTGCTGTCGGAGCTCGGCCGGTTGTCAGAGGCGGGGCTGGACCGACCGACGATCCTGGCTCGGCTGGGCGAGGCCCTCGCCGCCAGCAACGGCACCTCGATCCGCGTCCACGACCTCCTCCTCGAGCACCTGCCTCCCTCACCGGGACAGGTTCTGCTGGGATCCGCGAAGGACGCTTGCGTCCACCCCAGTGGTGTCGAGCTGTCCGAGGCCGACCTGGTGCTGGTGGGCACCGCATCGCTCGCGCTGGACCGGTGGATGCTCTCGACTCAGATCGAGCGGGACATGGTCGAGGCCGGTCTGCTCCGGACCATCGCGACGCACATCCTCGCCGCGCGCAGCGTCGACGAAGCCCTGGCCGCTGTCACCCACGAGGCTCGGACCCTGCTCAGCTCGGACATCGCGGGCGTGATGCTCGGCGACGGCGACGAGATCGTCATGCGAGGGTGCGCCGGCAACCAGCGGGTCGAGACGGCCCGCCTGAGGATGCGACGCGGTCAGGGCCTCGCAGGGTTGGTGCTTGCGACCGGACAACCGGAGCGCGTGGACGACTACGTGTCCAGCCTCGTGATCACCGACGACTTTCACCACCTGGCGAACGACGAACAGATCCGCTGCGCCATGGGCGCTCCCATCCGGGTAGGGACTGCCGTCATCGGAGTCCTCGAGGTCTGGCGCCGTGACGCCATCGCCTACAACGACGTCGACTCCGCCCGCTTGGTCACCCTGGCCGATCTCGCCGCTGTCGCGTTCGACAACGCTCTGATGCACGAGACCAATGCCAACTCCCTGATCGAGATCGAACGTTCGCATCGCGCCCTTGCCAACCAGTACTCGGCCAACGACCGCGCCCTCCATGTCCAGCAGGAGCTCCTGGAGGTGCTCCTCCAGGAGCCGCGGCTCGGCGCCCTCCTCGAGGTGATCGCCCGAGCCACCGCGAGCACCGTGCACCTGCTCGACGCAGATCTCGAGCGTCTCGCCTCCCATCCCGCCGAGGCCGACCACATGGCGGCCTCGGAGCAGGTCAAGGTGATCACGCGCCACCACCCCAAGGGATCACCCCACACAGTCACCTGGACCAGCGGTGACGACCGTCGGTTCGCCATCGAGGACATCACCATCGGTGACGAGCTGGTGGGCTGGTTGTGCCTCGAGACCGACGCCCAGCCGGACGACCCGGCGGTCTCGACCGCCCTGAACCAGGCGGCGGTCGCATGCGCCCTGCGTCACCTGCAGGAGCAGGCCGGAGCGCGGGCACGGGCCCAGCAACGGGAGGAGCTCCTCCTTGAGCTGATCGAAGGGACCCAGGAATCCCGTCGAGCCGCCATGTCACGTGCCAAGCACATCCGCATTGACCTGCGCGGCAGCCTCCGAGTAGTAGTACTCGGGCCGAAGCAGCCGGCTCCCGGTCTGGAGACCCGTGACCTGCGTCGTGTCCAGCGCGCCGTCACCGAAGTCCTGCAGGGACACCAGATGTCGCGCGGGCTCTCCGCGGTGCGCGACGACCAGCTCTTCTTCGTTACTCGCTCACCGGACCTGAATCGCCTCAACGAAGTCCTGGCCGCTGCGCACGATGCCGCAGTTGCGTCGCAGCCCGTAGTACCCATGGCGTGGGGCGTCAGCAGCGAGTGCGCGCATCCACTGGAGCTGAGCGATGCTCGGATCGAGGCGGAGACCGCTCTGCGCATGAGCACGATCCGATCGCGCTCGGAGGTCACCTTGTTCGAGGACCTGGGCATCGTCGGCCTCTTCCTCAGCAGCTCGGCCGACATTGGCATGAGCCGTTTCGTCGCGGAGACCCTCGGCGCCGTCATCGAATACGACGCGCACAAGGGTTCCCAGCTGATGCACACCCTTGGCACCTACCTGGACTGCAACTGCTCCCAGACCCTCACCGCGGAGCGATTGTTCGTGCACCAGAAGACAGTGAAGTATCGACTCAACCTGGTGGAGAAGGTGTCGGGCCTGGATCTGTCGACGCACCGCGATCGCCTGCTCGCTGACATCGCCGTTCGCGCGGCCCAGCTGAGCTGACGCGCATCCCTCGTCGTCCCCTGGCCGGGGATTTGCGGGGCGCGCGCTCGATCGAGAGAAGGCCCCTGTCAAGGGGAGGCGGGGACAGTCTCGTCACCAGCGAACTGTCGAGCGAGGGCAGGAGAGTGAGACGCCGGTCACGCTAACTTTTTCGTCGCCCAAGCACGCGCCCTGCGCGCTGGTTCCGAGGAGAGACATGACGACAACGAGCTCTGCCAATAGCGCCAGCACCCCGGACGCTGCGCCCCCCGACCCGGCAGCACGTGTTCCGATGTTCGGGCCGGCCACACCGGTCGTTGCGATCGTCGTGATCTTCGTCGTGTCCATCGTGACGTGGTGGCTGATCGGTGATCCCCGATGGAGTCTGGTCGGCGCCAGGGCCGACAACCCCGCCGACGGGGCGACCACGTCAGCCATCGTGAGCTGTCTCTTGTTCTGGACGATCTTCGGCCACATCTTCACCGGCTTCACCTTCGCGAACTGGCCGTTCACGAAGCTACGGCAACCGCTCTCCGGCGTCGCCCAGGTGGTGGTCAATCTGATCATCGGCATTCTCGGCACGCTCCTGTTCACCCGCGTCGTCGGTCACTGGGACCCCACCTTCTCCGCCGCGACCGCGGGCGGGGCCGGCTACACGGCGGCGGCGTTCATCGTCCTGATCGGCTTCTACGCCTACGCCTTCGCATCGGCGAGCCTGGGCGGCTACCCCTTCGAATCGGTGACGGCGCCACTGTCCAGCGTCGCGCAGTGGTTCATGGCCGCCTTCATCACCGTCGTCGGCGTCGTGTGGTTGGTCTACCCGAACTTCAGCGCCGCCCTGGCCGCAAACGCCCCGGTGTCACTCCCCACCGCCGCGGGTTGGGTCTACTCCAGCATCGTCATCGTCATCGTCGCAGCGATGCAATGGCAGAACTGGCCGTGGGCTGGCATCGCGAACCGTCACCTGCGCTCGCTTGCCGCGCTCGTCATCACCCTGGGTGGAGGCTACGTCCTCATGCTCGCCTTCAAGGGCCTTCTGCACGGCATCATGCCGGGCTACGTGAAGGACGTTGCGGGGTTCCCCTTCGCCCTGGAGGCCGCGGAGCTCGGTGTCTGCTTCAGCCTGTGGTCGCTCATCTTCGGCCTCATCGTCGCCCCGAGCAAGATCTCCCCGGTGGCCGTCGCCCGAGCGGTTCGCACCGTCATCGTGACGGTGCTCGCGATCCTCACCTACGTGGTGTTCATGCGGTTCTTCGCCACCACGCTCCTGCACTTCCCGGCCACCAGGGACAGCTATGGCGGCAACCCGCTGTTGTGGATGGACTGGACCATCCTGCTCGTACTTTGGTACGCGGTCGCGTTCGGCGGGCACCTCGGGACGAAGCGCGCCAGGACTGGCGCAGCCCACAAATGAAGACCACCCGGACCCACGATTCCGTGGGTACGGGTGTCCTCGACGGCCTGAGACATCACACCGTAGCGGGGGCCTTTGATTTGAACCTGCGCAGGGTCATCGGCCGTTGCGGTGGTCCGCGTCGGTGGTGGCGCCGTACAAGTCGCCGCTGCCCGACTTGGCGAGGCCGCGACTGACCATGTAGCCGATGGTGAGAAGGCTGACGTACAACCACGCCTCTTGCGTGCCGAAGTCACTGGTGTCGGTCAGCGCCGCGGCGATGAGGACGCCGACGGCGACCACGACGTAAGCGATCAGCTCGGTGGTCTTGAACGACGCTTGGTCTCGGTGCTGACGCGACGAGAGGTCGTGTTGTGCTGGGTGTGCGAGGCGTCCTGGGTAGACATGTTGTCTCCCTGCGGCTGTTGACTGGTGTGCTGCTCTGGGGTCAAGGAGCCGCTGGCAACCGATTGGTCACCGTCACCGTTCCGTACCCCCATAGCTCAGGGACATCCCGTCCGCGGATGTGCCGTAGGCCTCCGTCGACTCGGCGTACGACTTTGTCGGCGAACGCGGCAGAAGCTGTCGGTCTCGACCCGGAGACCGAGACGTTCGTAACGCTCGCGATCGACACTCGGCGCGGGTACGCAGCAGCGAATCCGGGAGTCGCACTGCCACTCACGTCGCCGGTTGCGTGTGCCGGACGAACCACCTGATCTCGGCTGCGACGACCTCGGGATGTGTGCGCGCCACCCAATGGCCGTACGGCAGCGGGCGACGCTCGATCGTCTCGACGAACGGCTCGCTCACGGCGGCAGTGACCGGACGCACGGCGACATCGCGGGTGGGGACCAGCTGGAGCACTGGAACCTGGGTGCGCTGGTCGCGCGCGGACCGGGAACCCGTCGTCAGGTTGGCGCGGTAGTAGCGCAGTCCGCTGACCATGGTCCGCTGACCCATCGCGCCAAGGACCACTGGCGCCATCGGCGAGACGAGGAAAGGCACGTAGGACGACGACACGGCCTGGCCGGCCAGGTCCAGCAGTCCTCGCAGCGTCGGGTGCCTGAGGGTGCCACGCACCCACGACAGCACGTGCGTGAGGTTCGGACCGCTGATCGAGCAGAACGACGCAATCCGCTCCTCGGCGCCCGGACGGCACACTGCCTCCCACGACTGGATCGATCCCCAGTCGTGTCCCACGACGTGCACCGGCCTGCCAGGACTCACAGCGTCGATGACAGCGACGAGGTCGTTCGCCAGAAGGTCGAGGGTGAACGCGTCATCAGGCGCGCCCGTGACGGAGTCGCCTTGCCCGCGGGTGTCGTATGCGACGACGCGGTAGTCGTCCGCCAGCAGGTCGGCGACACCGCGCCACATCCGGTGCGTGTCCGGCCACCCGTGCACCAGCAGGACGACGGCACCGGCAGGGGCGCCACCCTCGAAGACAGCGAGATCAACGTCCCCGCGCGGAACGACCCGGCGATCGGTGAACGGGCCTTCCTCGGACAACGCACTCATCTCGTACCGTGATCAGTGCGCCGGCTCGACGTCCGGGCGGCGTCGGGGTCGTCATCCTGACCGGTCGTCTCCCGCAGGCGGCGACCGCGCAGCATGTCCTCGCGCTCTTTCTCGTCGGTCTTGTCAATCTTCCGGGTGTCGCGCGGGGGCAGCTGGATCTCCTCCTCCGCGTGCATCCCACCCTGCAGCTCACGGCTGCGCTCGAGCTCTGCGTCGAGTTCTCCGCCGAAGAGGAGGGCGAGGTTGGTGATCCAGAGCCACAACAGGAACGCGATGACGCCGGCGAGCGAGCCGTAGGTCTTGTCGTAGTTACTGAAGTTCGCAACGTAGAAGCCGAAGGCGGCGGAAGCGACGATCCAGACCACGATCGCCAGCAGAGCGCCAACACTGATCCAGCGAAACTTCGGCTGCTTCACGTTCGGAGTGGCGTAGTAGAGCAGCGCCACGATGAAGACAACGACGGCCAGCATCACGGGCCACTTGGCGATATTCCAGACCGTGACCACCGTTGAGCCCAGCCCGAAGGCGTCGCCGACCGCCTGCGCGGCCGGACCGGTGATCACCAGGCCCACGGCGACGAGTGCAGCCAGGACGACGGTCACAAGGGTGACCAGGAGCAGGAGGGGGCGCAACTTCCAGAATGGGCGACCTTCATCGATCTCGTACACCCGGTTCATCCCCCGGCCAAAGGCACCGACGTAACCGGAGGCAGACCACAGGGCCGTGGCGAGCCCCAGCACCAGGCCGAGGCCGGCGCTGGGGCTCTGGCTCAGTTGAACGAGTGTCGGCTCCAGCGTGTCCGCGGCGCTTGACGCCCCGACGTCCCGCATGACGTTGAGCAGCGCATCCACCGTGGCGCGACCGTCGCTGACGAGCCCGACCAGCGAGAGCATGGCCAGTGCCGCAGGAAACAGCGCCAGGACGGCGTAGTAGGTGAGTGCAGCGGCGAGGTCGGTGCACTGGTCGTCGGAGAACTCGCGCCACGTCTTACGAGCGACATAAGTCCAGGACGGTCTGGTCAAGTCTGCTGGGGACTCCGGCTTGTCGGTCTGCTCATGGGTCTGGGTGGATGCGCGTGCCATGGCGTCCCGTACCCACCACAGCCCCTCTCACCCTCCCGGTGAGCGTGTCGCGATCAACTCGGTGTGAGTGCCCACCGCAGGTGCCGCGCACAGGCAGCCGCGAACCCGGGCAATAAGCGGTGACGGCGACCGTTCCAAAGGGTGGAGTGCGATGCGGAACGGTGGGTACCGAGCGGAGTGACAGCAGACCAACTGCTCCAGCAACACCCCATCCCTCTACAGAGGAGGACGCATGACCACGTATGGAAGCGACCCACTGGGCACCACCCACACAGACCCGCTCGGCACGACCGACGCTCCCCCGCTCGGTGCGACCAGCACGGGCAGCACGACGGACAAGGCGAAGGACGCAGCGTCCGCCGCGGCCGACCAGAGCAAGCATGTCGCCGGTACCGCCAAGGACGAGGCGGCCAACGTCGCCGCAACCGCCACGGAGCAGGCCCGCAACGTCATCGGTGACGCCAAGCAGCAGGTCACCAGCCAGATGAGGGACCAGGCCACCACCGGTCGCGACAAGCTGTCAGAGACCCTCCGCACGCTAGGCGACGACCTGCAGCAGATGGCGCAGGGCCAGGGGCCGGCGCAGGGGATGGCAACAAACCTGGCGCAGGAGGTCTCCGACCGCGTTCGCGCGCTCGGCAGCCACCTCGAGAACCGTGAGCCCAGCCAGCTGCTCGACGACGCGCGCGACTTCGCCCGACGTCGGCCCGGCACGTTCCTGCTGGGCGCGTTGGCCACCGGCGTCGTCGCGGGACGCTTGTTCCGCGCCACCGCCGACGGTGCTGCAGCCGCCTCGCTCGCCGACACCGGCAGCACGGCCACCGGCACCACGGGCGTCGAAGCGACGGGCGGCTACAGCACGTCCGGGTACGACACCCCCGCCCCGGCTGGGTACGACACCCCGGCCACCACCGCACCGGCCTTCGCCACGCCGTCGAGCCTCGACCCCACCACCCCTGAGGTTCCCGGTCAACGGTACCAGGACCTGCCGTGACAGGGCCGACGGGAGTGGGCCCAGTCGCGGGCGGGACGATGCCGCCCGACTCTTCCGGATCGCACGCCGCAACCGGCGCAAGTGACGGCCGCAGCCTGGGAGACATCGTGGGCGACATCAGCCATGACCTCACCACACTGGTCAAGCAGGAGCTCGAGCTCGCTCGTACGGAGCTCAAGGCGGAGGCAGGCAGGGCCGGCAAGGGAGCCGGGATGCTTGGAGGGGCCGGCGTGGCAGCGCTCCTCACGGCGATCCTGGCCTCGTTCGCGCTGAGCTACCTGCTGGACAACTGGATGCCGGTTGAGCTGGCGTTCCTGATCACCACCGTGCTCTGGGCCATCGTCGCCGCCGTCCTGGCGTCGCGCGGTCGCGCTGAGCTGAAAAAGTCGAACCCGCAGCTGCCGAAGACGCAGCAGACACTCAAGGAGGACGCAGCATGGGTCAGAGCACAGAAGAACTGAGGGCTGAGATCGAGCAGACCCGTCAGTCGATGACGTCAGACGTGGACGCACTGCAGGACAAGGTCAGCCCGACAGCCATCGTCGAGCGACGCAAGCAGGCGGCCCGCGGTCGCATGCTCGGGGTGCGCGACAAGGTCATGGGCACCGCCCACGGCGTCGGCACGTCGGCGTCCAGCACCGTCGGGTCCGCGAAGGACGGCGCTTCCGGCACCGTCGACTCGGTGAAGGACGCCGCCCACGGCACCGTCGGCACCGCGCAGGACCAAATCCAGGGCACTCCCCTAGCTGCCGGCCTGGTGGCATTCGGCGCCGGCATGATCGTCTCGGCGCTCATCCCGGCTTCCGAGAAGGAGGCGGTGGCCGCCGGTCACGTCGTCGACGCCGCCAAGGAGCACGGCCAGCCGGTCGTGGACCAGGCGAAGTCGATGGCGCAGGACGTCGCCGATGACGTCAAGGAAACGGCCACGGACGCCGTCCATGAAGTCAAGGACGCCGCGACGGACTCCGCCGCCAAGGTCAAAGCCGAGGGCCAGTCCGGCGCCAACGAGGTCAAGTCCTCGACGCAGGGCTGATCCGCCAGCACGACCACGAGGCCCGTCCCGACAGAGGGGCGGGCCTCGTCATACGGTCAGGCGCCGAAGCTGTCCATCGTGACGCCCCTGGCGGCGCGCCCCGCCGTCCACAACGTGCTCCAGGACGTGGCCGGGCGAGAGCAGGATCGCGTCGAGGCCAGGCAGCTGGTCCGGACGGATCGCCGATTTCCTGAGCCGACGCGGCGAGAGGCCCAGCCCAGACAGGAACGTTGACCGCAAGGGAGGAAGTTGAGGCCCGTCCGAAGGGCGAAGGAGACCAGCATCATCGCCGTGGTCGCTCGACCCATGAAGTCGAGCCTGTTGCCCGTGGTCGTCGGTCGGTCATCAGTCTGCGCCCATCCGGCAACCCGCACGCGCCGCCCACCCAGCAGATGTGGCGCATGACACGGCCTTGTATCGGCATCCGTGGGTACGTCTCTCCGAACGTTTCCAACGAGAGGACTCCCCGTGAGCCGCCTGAACAACAAGGTCACCGACGCGATTACCTTCCCAGCCCGGACGGCCCTCGGCGCCGCGAGTTTCGGGCTGCGCACCACCGCCCGCGTGCTGGGCTGGGCAGCCGAGCAGGCCCTCGCTCGGGTTCGGGACACCCCCACCATCGCGGCGCCCGAGCCAGTGCGCACCGAGCGTCGGGCCGACCCGATGGAGGCCACCCGGATTGCGCCACAGAGGCAGGCAGCTAAGAAGGCCCGGGCGAAGAAAACCCCGGCCAGCCAGGTGCCTCTGAAGTCGGCGCCCACGCCATCGATGCCCGCCAGCGTCTCAACGATGGTGGCGCCCGACGAGGTCGCTCCCGCACCGAAGGCTCGAGCGAGGAAGGCTCCAGCGAAGAGGGCCAAAGCCAAGAAGGCGCCGTCGAAGCAGGCCGCTGTCCTGGCTCCCGCCCTCGGTCTGAGCGAGGCCGAGGTCGCGAAGGTCATCGACTCCGACACTGGGAAACCCGCAACCTAACGCGCATGGCGGATTCATGGTGCAGCCCGCGCGTCGCCGGCGTGTCGGCAGGAGCGCCCGGTGCCTCGGCGTGCAAGACACAACCAGGCGCTTCGACAACGCCGTACTGCGATCCGCAGCCTCGTCTCGCGTCAACCTGCGTGGTCGCAGCTTTCGACTATCAGAGTCGCGTGACGCTTCATCGTGTTGTGAGACGCGCTGTGCTTGCTTCGCAACACGGTGGAGTTCGGCGCGCGTCGCAGCATGTACTTCGGCTGCACCCTCCACGAACACACTTGGAGGTGCACTCGACTTCCGACGCCGACGTGGCTCATGGCGCGCCCGGGTGCTGGGCCAGGGTCGGGCACAGGTTGTTTAGAAGTGAACGCGGCGGGTACCCGTCCGGGTATGGAGCCCGTACCGGAGACGGCCGAGGCCTTCGCTGAGCTGAGCTCAGTCGACGCCGCCCACCTGCTCGGCGATTTGCAGGAGCGCGCCTCACGAGTTCGAGCGCTTGTTGCCGGACTGCGTGGGCCTCAGCCTGGCGTCCCTGGAGCATGGGGTGACCTTCACCCTGGTCGCGACGAGAGACGATGTCGCTGCCTTGGACGGCATCCAGTACCTCTTCGGTGGTCCGTGCGTAGATGCTGCCCACACAGGGGAGGTCATGACGTTCGAGCGCGGGGACACGGTCCTCGACGAGCACGGCTGGCAGCAGTTCGCTCGTGCGACGGCCGCCCACGCAATCTCATCGACCCTGGCGCTCCCGATCTCGGAAGGCGAGCGAGTGGTGGGCACGGTGAATCTATACGCGCATCAGCCACATCCTTCTCCGGCTTCCACGATGAGTTGGCCGGTATCTTCGGCGCCTGGGCGCCCGGGGCCGTGACCAACGCGGATCTGTCGTTCAGTACACGTGAGGTAGCGCGGCAAGCACCGCAGAAGCTTCGAGATGGCGCAGTGATCCAAGTGGCCGTAGGGATCATCGCGGCGAGCGGCGACCTTTCCATGGACGAAGCCCGGTACGCTTTGCGCGAAGCTGCACGACGAGCAGGGACCAGTGAGGTGGGCCTGGCAAGGACCGTCGTTGCGACCGTCAACGAGTACGGCAACGACTGATAGAGGGGCACTGGGCAGGCGAGTTCGCCCAGCCCGAGCACCCGCGAGTCGCAATCCGCGCCTGCCGTCGCCTGTAGCGAGTTCTCGATCTCGCCTTCCATCCGGGCCGTCCTCCGATCGTGAGCTGAGTCCGGTGATGTTGTGGCGTGCGCAGAGCCAGGCAAGGAACCACCTGCCCACGCGCAGCACGCGCACCGCGGCCTTCATATGTGGATACCTCCCTGATGCACAGGTGCAGAGGTGGTTCCGACAGTCGACAAACGCGACTGCCCACAGACCGCAGGTCACAGAACCCCCCTCGTTCTGCAAACGGTGTATGTCGGAATGGGCTTAGGACGGGCGGGAGCGCCTTGGACACCTACACGATGCGTAGAGATTCAAGACGCAAGGTGCGCGAAGAGGGCTGAGGGTGCAGTGCGATGTGTAGCGTGCATGTGGTCGTTTCGGTCACGGACAAGACGGTGGTCACGCTTTCTCGACGCGCGGTCGCCCCGCATGAAGGCGAACTCTTGGACCCCGTCCACCGAGCGGTCTGACCTCGCCAAGGCGGTCAACGGCCACATCGTCTCTGCTCGTCTCTGCCTCAACGCAGTTCAGGACGACTGCTCGCGCCGATTTCGCCTGGCCCGACGACCGCCAGCTCGAGGTCGCAGGACCGGTCCTCGGGACTGCGCAGTTGACCATGCTGTGCGTAGGCCAGTCAGCGTTCAAGGGCCTCGTGCTCGGCGCCCAAAAATTCGATTGCACGATCACCGGTTCGCGGGTCGAGCCTGTGCTGGAGGCCGCCAACATCAGGCCTGTCAAGGATCGCGGCATGCATCGGGTTTACATCGGCATGTCAGGACGGGCGCCCCTTCGGTCGACGCGAACGCCGCGCACCCTCCCCCGCCCGTCCTGGGACGGGCGAACCTCGGGCGGGCGCAAAATGGTGCTTTCTTCGTTCATAGTAGGGACGTGAAGAACGTCGCTCGGGCTATGCACCGGATCTGTCGCCGACATGAGCTGGTGGAGCCCTCGGATGACCAGAACCGCAGGTCAGCCCGGTGATGCTGAATCAGCAGGACCGTGGGCTGCGATGGACGGCACGTTGAATCCCAACGCCTGTCGGATGCGGCGTCACCGTCACGTCCACACCGGCTTCGTTGCTTGTGTCCCTCACCGCGCAGTTTGAGCGTGACCTGGAGGCACTGCACAGCGGCTCCCCTCTGTTGTCAACCGGCGGTCTGCAGGGTTCTCCCGGCTGGACTCTTTCGAGGCGGTCGTGGTGCGGCGTAGCGTCGTAGGTGCGGGTCCGGGAGTGGCTGATCCGAAGTGTCGATGTGTGGGGGAAGGTCGACCGCGCTGGATTGAAGAGTCGCCCCGCAGTGCCCTCCCGGGCCCGTTTCAGCAGCGGTGGCGTCTGCGACGAGCTGCTTGTAGATGGCGTCGGACAGGCGTCGCTTGAGGCAGCGCAGCGCCTCGGCCGGCTTCTTTCCCGCGGCTCGCTTGCGGCGGTAGTAGGTCCGGCCTTCGGTGTCGAGCCGCAGCTGGGTGACGGCAGCGATGTGGATGACGTGGTTGACCCGCCGGTTGCCGGCTCGTGAGAGTCGATGCCGGTTCTGCTCGCCCGATGATGCGTCCAGTGGCGCGGTGCCGGTCCAGGACGCGAACCGGTTGCGGTCGGCGAACCTGGCCACGTCACCGACGTCGGCAAGGATCCGCGCGGCGACGACAGGACCGATGCCGTGGATGTCCATCAGGTGCGACTGCCGTGCCTGGACCATCGCCTTTAGCTCGGCGGTCGCCTTCTTCATCTTCGCCTCGATCGCCATCAGGTCGGCGAGCTCCTCGGCGGCAATGCGACGTCGCGTCTTCCCGGCGATGTCTCGGGGTCGAACGCTGGCCAGCATGACCTTGGCCTGGCCCGAGGTGAGGTCCTTCTTCGCCTGTCCTGGCAGGAGTTCTGCGAGCAGCGCGTGGAGTCGGCACACGGTCTGGACGCGGCGTCGGGTGAGCGCTTCGCGGCGGTCGGTGAGCATCCGCATGGCCTCGAGCTCACCATCGCGGTGTAGCACGCGGAGGGTCTTGGTGCGTACTCCGACAACAGCGACGGAGTGGGCGTCGAGCGCGTCGGTCTTGCGGTTGTGGCCAGTGTCGAACAGACGGACCCGGGCGGCGAGCTTGGCCGGGACGTCGACGACGTTCTCGCCGGCTTCGAGGAGCCGTTGTGCGAGTGGCCGTCCGGCGCCGTTGGCCCCCTCGACGGCCCAGACCCGATCGGGCCAGGTGCTCGCGTAGGTGCGCATGGCTTGGTAGCCGGCATGGTCGGTGGTGAACCGCCCGGTGCCAAGCTTCTTCTCGTGCTGGTCGAGGACCTCGATGGTGGCCGACAGCTTGTGGGGATCGACGCCGATGACGACGCGACCGACCGGGTTGCTCATGTGGTTCTCCCGCCTGTTCGTTTCCGGATGGACGGCGAGGTGGGCATTGCTACTACGAGCTGGGCAGTCCCCTCTTGAGCCACGCCTCGTCAGCAGTGCTCAGCGGGCCGCAAACCGGACGAGGGCCACACCGCCCGTCGACGGTGGGCAGCCCAAAAGAGAGCGAGCCCGCCAAGCACCTGAGTCGAGTCTGGCCAGACACCGACCTTGGCGGGAGTCTCTAGACGGTATGGAGTGACCGGCTCGTCGTGAGCTGGTTGCGGGCCGGGGCCTCACTCACAAGATTCGTGGGTTACCGAGCAGGGGCTGCCTGCTCGGCCTATCCGACAATTGTGGGAGGCCCCGG
>NZ_JAOPWY010000055.1 GCF_025965415.1 Nocardioides sp. | reverse complement strand
GACCTCCAGGTGGTGGAAGCGGTTCTTAGACAGCTCCACTCCACGCCCGGAGGTCTTCGCCTTCCAAGCTCATTCAGATCGTGTCGTCACACGATCTCGACCAACGTGCCCGATCAGTACACCTAGGCGTCGCGTCCGGCCAGGTCGGCCGCGACGGTTCGGCCGGCGTCGTCGACGACCGGGAGCTCGAACCAGAACACCGAGCCGCCGCCCTCCCGGGCGTCGACACCCATCGAGCCGCCGTGCGCCTCGACGATCCGGCGGCACGTCGCGAGGCCGATGCCGACGCCCTCCACGCTCTTGTCGAGCCGGGCCAGCGGCGCGAAGACCCGCTCGCGCTGCTCGGCGGGGACGCCGCGCCCCCGGTCGCGCACCTCGATCCGCTGACGCCCGCCGGCCGGGTGCGCGTCGACCTCGATGGCGGGCCGCTGACCGTCCTCGGTGAACTTGGCCGCGTTGTCGATGAGGTTCATCAGGACCGACCGGAGCTGTGCGGCGTCACCGCGTGCCATCGGCAGGGTGCCGGACACCACGCAGTCACGGGGCAGCCGGCCGGCGAGGTCGTCGAGCGCGAGCTCGAGCTCGGCCTCGAGGTCCACGAGGTCGTCGCCGGGCGCAGCACCCCGGGCGGCGAACTCCAGCAGGTTGTTGATCAGCCCCGTCATCCTGTCGACACCGCGACGGGCCCTGGCCACGGTGTCGGCGTGGTAGGGCTCGGTGACGTCGAGCTCGAGCGACTCGAGGGACAGCGAGACCGAGGTCAACGGGTTCTTCAGGTCGTGGCTGACCTGCCCGGCGAAGTGGGCCAGCCGCTCGTTGGAGGTGCTGAGCCGCGCGTTGGCCTCGCGGAGCTGCCGCGAGGCGAGCTCGAGCTCCAGCACGTCGACCACCCGGTCGGCGAGCTGGGCGAGGGCCCTGGCCTTCTCGGGGGTGACCTCGCGCGCCTCGTCGTCGAAGACGCACAGGGTGCCGATGACGACGCCCGCGGGAGTGCGCAACGGGTGCGCGCCGTAGTACTTCACCTGCGCGGCCTCGCCGGTGGTCCAGGGGTTGTCGGCGAACCGGGGGTCGAGCCGCGCGTCCTCCAGCATGATCGGCTGGCCGGAGTCCACGACCACTCGGCACATCGAGTCCTCGATCGGGGAGTCCACCCCGGTGAACCCGGCAGTAGCGACCTGGTGCTGGGAGTGGGTGCTGAGCAGGTTGACCGCGGCGAACGGCACGTCGGCCACCTGGGCGGCCAGCTCGACCAGCGCGTCGAGCTCGCGGCGCGCCGGACCGCCGATGACGTCGTACGTCGCCAGGGCCTGCTCGCGCTGGTGGTCACGGGCCTCGACGCTCACAGGCCCGGCGCCTTCCACACGGCCAGCCAGCGCTGCAGGTCGGGCTCCATCGGAAGCTCCTTGTCGAGTTGGTCACGCACGGACAGCTCCAGGAGGGTGTCGCGGGTCTGCTCCCCGCTGGGCGCGAACGGGTAGAAGGTGCCCCGCTTGTAGAGGTAGGTCAGTCCGAACCGCTGCCCGGAAGGATTGACGAAGGGCACCATCGAGCAGAGTAGGCCGCCCTCGAAGCCGTTGAGCTCCAGGGTGGTGTTGACGGCGTGGAGGTCGGTGCACAGCCCCGCCATGTCGTTCGGGTCGCCCGCGACCACGAGCCAGGTGAAGCCGAAGTCGTCCTGGGTGAGGGTCACCTCGGGTGCCTCGGAATCGTCGCGGATCAGGGCGAGCACGTCGTCCTGGGTCTGGGCGAACGCCGCGCCCGCGGCAGAGCGGTAGCAGACAGATCCCACGCCGGTGGGCTCGAAGCCGAGCGCGGTCTGGAGCGTGATCGCGGCGCTCGGCACCAGGAAGAGGGCGTCGAGGTGGTTGCGCTTGGGCTGTGTCCGCGCGCGCATGGTCTCCCACAGTCCCATCCGGGCTCTCCTCCTCAGCCCGTGGGCCGGCCGAGCTCGGCCTGGATCCGGGCGAGCTGCTCGAGGCGCTGCTGCAGCGGAGGGTGCGTGGCCATCAGCCCGCTGAGCCCGGTGCCGCGCACGGCCGGGACGATGCACAGCGCGCTGACCGCGTTCCCGGCGCGCAGGTCGCGCGACGGCGTGGCGGCCGCCTCGCCGCTGATCTTCTGCAGCGCCGAGCCGAGAGCCGCGGGCTTGAGGGTGAGGTAGGCGCCGGCCCGGTCGGCGCTCAGCTCGCGGTAGCGCGAGAGCAGCCGCAGGAGCAGGAAGCTCACGGCGTACACCACGAGGCTGACGAGGAGCGCGACCAGCACGGCCGGGAAGGCGCTGTTGTTGTTGCGGGAGCGTCCCATCCCGCCGAACTGCGCGAAGCGCATGAGGAGCCCGGCCGCGATGCCGGCCGAGGAGGCCACCGTCATCACGAGAACGTCGCGGTGGGCGACGTGGCTCAGCTCGTGGGCCAGGACCGCCTCGAGCTCCTCGGCGTCGAGGGTCCGCAGGATCCCGGTGGTCACGCACACCACCGCGCGGTCGGGCGAGCGGCCGGTCGCGAAGGCGTTGGGCGCGGCCATGTCGGCGATGCCCACCCGGGGCTTGGGCATGTCGGCTAGGGCACACAGCCGGTCGATCATGCCGTGCAGCTCGGGGGCCTCCTCGGGCGTGACCTCCCGGGCGCGCATCGCGCGCATCGCGACCTTGTCGGAGCTCCACCACTGCCAGAACGCCATGCCGATCGCGATGATCGCCACGAGCGGCGCGTAGCCGGATCCGACGACCTGGATCAGGCCCACGACGAGTCCGACGAACAGCGCACCGAGCAGGAACATCGTCAGGGTCATCCTGGCGGTGAGGCCGGTGTCCTTGATGAAGCGGGAGTGGGCCAAGGCTTCCTCAGCCCGGGATCAGGCCGTCGTCGCCCAGGAGCTCACGGACCTCGTCGATCGTCGCGTCGGGCGGCGGCAGGATGAGGTCCGACTCGTCGAGCGAGTCGGGGTCGTGGTGGGTGCCGCTGGAGCGCACCGCGGCCAGCAGTCCCTCGAGTGCCATGCGGAACATCGACTCGTCGCCCGACTCGATCGCCCGCTCGATCTGGCTGTCGAGACCGTTGAGGGCATCGAGGGCGTGGTCGTCGAGGTCGTACTGACCCTCGCCGAGGATGCGGACGATCATGCTCGCCCGCCCTCGGTGCTCTCGCCCTCGACCTTCACGGCGTCGGGCTCGGCGGCCAGGATGTCGCCGCCGTCCTCGGCGGCCTCGATGGCCTGGGGCGGGGCGCTGCCCGCCTTGAGCCGGGCCAGCTCGGCCTCGACGTCGGAGCCGGAGCTGAGGGCGTCGAGCTCGCGGGAGATGTCGTCGCCGGCGCTGAGCTGCGACGCGTCGTCGAGGGCGCCCGAGGCGATCAGCTCGTCGATCGCCTGACCACGGGCCTGCATCTGCGCGGTCTTGTCCTCGGCGCGCTGGATGGCGAGACCGACGTCCCCCATCTCCTCGCCGATGCCCGACATCGCCTCACCGATGCGCGTCTGCGCCTCGGCCGCGGTGTAGGTGGCCTTGATGGTCTCCTTGCGGGTGCGGAAGGCCTCGACCTTGGCCTGCAGGCGCTGCTGCGCGAGGACGAGCTTCTCCTCCTCACCCTGGAGCGTGGCCTGCTGCTCCTTGAGGTTGGTGATCTGCGAGGCGAGACCGGACTTGCGCGTCAGTGCCTCGCGCGCCAGGTCCTCACGACCGGCGGCGATCGCCTTCTCGGCCTGGCCCTGGAGCTTGGCGGCCTGCTGCTCGATCTGGTTGACCTGCAGCTCGACGCGCTTGCGGCTGGTGGCGACGTCGGCGACTCCGCGACGCACCTTGGAGAGGAGCTCGAGCTGGCGCTGGTAGCTGTAGTCGAGGGTCTCGCGGGGGTCCTCCGCCTTGTCCAGGGCCTTGTTGGCCTTGGAGCGGAAGATCAGGCTGATGCGCTTCATGAGACTCATCGGGGTGGAAACCCTCTCTCGGTCACGGCTGGGTCGTCCCTCTCACCCTAGGACCAAACCCAAGCCGGAGGTAGGGCATGTCCCGCGACCGTGTCCCCCGGGGTCGGCGGCGATAGGCTGCCCCCAGCATCCGATCCATGTGAAGGCAGCGCGCGTGTTCCGTCGTACCAGCTCCGAGCCGGAGACCCCGGCCACCACCGACAAGGTGAGCGGCAAGGGTCGCCCCACTCCGACGCGCAAGGAGGCGGAGGCGGCGGCACGGGCCAGGGCCAGGGTGCCGCGGACCCGCAAGGAGCAGATGGCCGCCCAGCGCGCCGCACGCGGCGACACGTCCCAGAAGATGCGCCAGGCGATGAAGACCGGCGACGAGCGCTACCTGCCCAGCCGCGACCGCGGCCCCGTGCGCCGGTTCCTGCGCGACTTCGTCGACTCGCGCTTCTCGTTCATCGAGCTGATGGTGCCGCTGCTGATCGCCTCGATGATCCTGAGCTACGCCGGGCAGGTGCAGCTCGGCAACACCATCTTGTTCACCACGGTGATGGTGATCATCTTCGACATCATCATGCTGCGCTTCCGCGTGCGTCGGGCGCTCGCCGAGCGGTTCCCCGACGAGTCCCCCAAGGGCGCCGTCCTCTACGCCGCCATGCGCTCGCTGCAGATGAAGTTCATGCGCCTGCCCAAGGCCCAGGTCAAGATCGGCGAGAAGCTGCCCGAGACCTACCGATGAGCCACAGCCACGGCGGCGGGCCCACGGCGGACGTGTCCGTGCGCATCGCGTGGGCCGACGACGCCGACAGCATCGCCGCGGTCCAGGTGCGCGCGTGGCCCGAGCTGTACGCCGACCTGCTGCCGGCCGAGGCCATCCCCACCGACGTCGAGGCCGTCGGCGCCCAGTGGCGCCGGGCCCTCGTCAAGCCCGCCGACGCCCGTCACCGTGTCCTCGTCGCGCTCGAGCGCAACCGGGTCGTGGGCTTCGCGCTGACCTCCCCCGCCGTCGATCCCGACTGTGACCCGGTGGCCGACGGTGAGCTGGCGGAGGTGACCCTCGACCCCACCGATCGGGGGAAGGGCCACGGGTCGCGGCTCCTGCAGGCGGCCGTGGACACGCTGGCGGCCGACCGCTTCACCCGGGCCGTGACCTGGGTCAATGCCGGTGACGATGTGCTGCGGACCTTCCTCACCGACGCCGGGTGGGCTCCCGACACGGCCCACCGCGAGCTCGACCTCGACGGCACTGCGACGACCACGGTCAAGCAGGTCCGCCTGCACACGGCCATCGGCTGACACCGGCCCGGCGGCCGCGGGGCCGCTCCCGGCGGGGTGCAAACTTCACCCCTGAGGCTGCTTGATTTTCCCGTGGCGAGCGTCACCATGGAGGTCCGCTACTCCGCCGGTCCAGCACGGGGGTTCGACATGCTCGGTCCGCTTCCCGCACTCCACAGGTTCGTCCTGGTCGTCGCCGCTCTCCTGGTCTGCACGGGGATCGGCTTCTGGTTCGGCGTCATGCCGGAGGCCCCGCTCAACGTCCGTGCCGGCGTCCTGGCCGGGACGGCGACCGGCGTGGCAGCGGCGTTCGTCCTGGTGCACGACTTCCACCAGCGGCAGAAGCGCACGGCGCGGGCTCGCCGGCGCGTGCACTGAGACCACGCCTTCGGGTCGCGACGGATGGCCTAGCCTCGGGGCGTGCCCGAGACCTCCCTCAGCCCCGCTGAGCGTTCGGGGATCATCCGCGACGGCCTGGCCGTCGGCGTGGCCACCGGGGCCTACGGCGTCGGCTTCGGTGCGGTCGCCGTCTCGTCCGGGCTGACGGTCGCGCAGACCTGCGCGCTCTCCCTGCTGATGTTCACCGGCGCGAGCCAGTTCGCCCTGGCGGGAGTCCTGGCCGCCGGCGGGTCGCCGATGTCGGGTGCGGCGACCGCCCTGCTGCTCGGCACCCGCAACACGCTCTACGGCCTGCGGATGGCCCCCCTGCTGAGGTGGCGCGGATGGCGCCGGGCGGCGGCCGCCCAGGTGCTGATCGACGAGTCGACCGCGATGGCGGTCAACCGCGGCAGCACGGAGGGCGCCCGGCTGGGGTTCCTCACGACCGGCGTCTCGGTCTTCGTGCTGTGGAACCTCGCCACCGCCGTCGGCGCCGTCGCCGGCGAGGCCGTCGGCGACCCGCGGACCTTCGGGCTCGACGCCGCGGTCGGGGCCGCCTTCCTCGCGCTGCTCTGGCCGCGCCTGAAGGATCGCCGCAACGTCCTCGTCGGCGTCCTGGCGGTCGCGGTGGCCCTGTCGGTGGTGCCGGTCACGGCGCCCGGCGTGCCGGTGCTGGCCGCCGGCGGCGTCGCCGTCCTGGTCGGCGTGCTCGCCAGGCGCCAGGACCCCACCGAGATCCCGGGGGCGGACGACGTGCCGGGCGGGCACCACTGATGTGGACCACGATCCTGCTGGCGTCCGCCGGCTGCTACGCCCTCAAGCTCGCGGGCCTGTCCCTGCCCGAACGGGTCCTCAGCCACGCGACGGTGGAGCGGGTGGCGGACCTGATCCCGGTGGCCCTGCTCGCCGCGCTGGTCGCCGTACAGGTCCTGTCCGACGGACCGGCGCTGACGCTGGACGCGCGCGTCCTCGGGCTCGGCTTCGCCGTGGTCGCCCTGCTGCTGCGGATGCCGTTCCTGGTCGTGGTCGTGGGGGCGGCAGTCGTGGCGGCACTCGCCCGCCTCGTCTGACGCCCCCACCCCCCACGGTGGCGGTCGCTCAGCCGACCGAGACAGCACTCCAGGCGGCACTCACGGTGTTCTGCTGCACCGAGCCGGCGCCGTAGAGGTCGCGCGCGGCGTTGAGCGTCGCGGTGCGCGCTCCGGCGTACGTCGTGCCGGAGGTCATGTAGACGGTGAGCGCGCGGTACCAGATCTTCGCCGCCGCATCGCGGCCGATGCCGGTGACCGTCGAGCCGTTGCAGGTGGCCGAGCTGTGCGCCACGCCGCCGATGGTCGTGGCGCCGCTGCCCTCGGCCAGCAGGTAGAAGAAGTGGTTGCCGATGCCCGAGGAGTAGTGCACGTCCACGTCCTTGGCAGTCGAGCTCCAGCAGTCGAGCGAGCTGCCGTCCGACGAGGGACGGTCCATGCGCCGGAAGCCGGCGTGGTTCTTCAGGTCGAACTCCTCGCCGATCAGGTAGTCGGCCGGGTCGCTGGCGTTGGCGGCGTGGAACTCCACAAGGGTGCCGAAGATGTCGGAGGTGGCCTCGTTGAGGCCGCCCGACTCGCCGGAGTAGGTGAGGCCGGCGGAGTTCTCGGTGACGCCGTGCGACATCTCGTGGCCGGCCACGTCGAGGGAGACCAGCGGGCCGAAGTCGGTGCCGTCGCCGTCGCCGTACGTCATCTTGGTGCCGTCCCAGAAGGCGTTGACGTAGCCGCTGCCGTAGTGGACCCGGTTGAAGGAGCCCCGGCCGTCGTTCCAGATGCCGTTGCGCCCGTGCACGGCCTTGAAGTAGTCCCACGTGACGTTGGAGCCGTACTGCGCGTCGGCCCCGGCGGTGGCGCGGTCGGCATTCGTGCCGTTGCCGAAGGTGGTCGTCGTGGAGGTGAACGTCGTGCCGGTGGCGCAGCCGCTGCCGAAGAGCTGGCAGAGGACAGAGTCGGTCTTGTTGTTGAGGTCTGTGGTGTAGGTGCCACCGCGCGTGGCGTCCTTGAGCGTGTAGGACGACCCCGAGCCGCTGACCTGCAGGGGGACGGTGCCGCTGTAGAGGGTCTGGCCCTGCCCGTCGACGTTGACGATCTGCTGCTCGCTGCGGATCACCATGCCGGTGCGGGCGTCGACGTAGGTCGCCAGCCGCGACGGGGTGCCGTCGGCCTGGGTGCCGCCGGTGAGGACCTCCCAGGCCAGCCGCGGGGTGGCGCCGGTGGCGTCCACGACCAGCTCGCTCGCCTCGGCCTCGTCGTCACCGCGGACGGCGGCGGTGCGGGCGTTGCGGGTCAGGACCGTGCGCAGCGCGGCGGTCTCGTGGACGGCGGCCCGGGTGCCCAGGGCCAGCGGGGAGGAGAGGGTCTGGCTCACGCCGTCCCAGCCGTTGGCTGCGTCGCGGTGGACGACGAGGTCGCCACCGACGACGCGGAGTCCGTCGAGGGTCCGCTCGAAGCGCACGTGGCTGCTGCCGTCGGGGTCGACGAGCGCGGCGCCGGGGACGAAGTCCTGGCCGTCGCTCGTGCGGGCCGCGCCCGGGTGGCGGCGGAGCGCCGCGAGGGCGTCGCCGGTCAGGTCGGCGCGGACGGACGTCGGCGTCGCGGTCGGGGCGCCCTGGGCGCTCGAGGCCGTCGTCAGCGGCAGCGCTGCTGCGGTGGCAGCGGCGACGGCGAACGCGGCGAGTCCTGCGGTTCTGCGCATGGTGGTGCCTTCCGAGAAGGTCGACCGCGCCCCCGAGTGGGTGCGGCCCCACTGGCCCAACGAGGGGCCGCGGCGGGAGGTTACGCGCGCCGGGCTCAGCCGAGGTCGAGGAAGTGCTCGAGCCCGACCGTCAGCCCGGGGTGCTCGGCGACCGCCCGCACGCCCACGAGCACGCCGGGGGTGAACGAGATGCGGTCCAGGGAGTCGTGCCGGATGGTGAGGGTCTCCCCCGCCGCCCCGAGGATGACCTCCTGGTGGGCCACGAGCCCGCGCACCCGCAGCCCGTGCACCCGGACGCCGTCGACGTCGGCACCTCGGGCGCCCTCGAGGCCGGTCGAGGTCGCGTCGGGCATCGGTGCGCTGCCGGCGTCGCGGCGTGCCGCGGCGATCAGCTCCGCCGTGCGCCGTGCGGTGCCCGACGGCGCGTCGGCCTTGTCGGGGTGGTGCATCTCGACGACCTCGACGGAGTCGAAGAAAGGCGCAGCCCGGGTGGCGAACCGCATCATGAGGATCGCGCCGATCGAGAAGTTGGGAGCGACGAGGACGCCGACGCCG
>NZ_JAOPWY010000020.1 GCF_025965415.1 Nocardioides sp. | reverse complement strand
CGAGCGCGGTCGCGACGCCGCCGAGCGCGGCCGCGAGGACGCCGAGACCCGCGCCGCGGAGGCGATCGTCACGGTCGCCGAGCTCGAGGCCGAGATCGACGTGCTCCGCGCCGAGGTCGAGTCGCTCCACGCCGCCTCGCGCCGCGGGCACCGCAGCGCCTGATCGCCGTACGCCCCTCCGCCAGTCCTGGGGGAGCGGTGGTGGAGCCACACTTCTCACGCTGAAGAGGTGGCTGGACCACCGCCCCACCGCATGGAGCCCCCGACGCTCCCGCCGGCGGTGGCGGAGCCACACTTCTCACGCTGAAGAGGTGGCTGGACCACCGCCCCACCGCATGGAGCCCCCGACACTCCCGCCGGCGGTGGCGGAGCCACACTTCGTACGCCGAGAAGATGGCTGGACCACCGCCCGGGGGGCCCCAGGCCGCAGTGCGGAAGAATGACCGCTCGTGATCCCCGAGGACAACAGGTTCGAGAGCGACCCCGACGACGTCCTGCCCGAGGACCCCGGACTTCCCGAGGGCTGGACCGCCGACGCGCCCGACGGCACCGACGCCGCGACCGTGGCCCGGCTGACCGAGCTGCTGCGCGACCACGAGCGCGCCGGGCGCGGCTGGGCGGGCTCCGGCGAGGAGGAGGTCCTGGTCGAGATCTCCGAGCACGGCCAGGCCATGCGCGAGAACCTTGTCGTGCGCGACCCCGACGGGCTGATCCGGGCCTGGGGCAGCGTGCACGACCGCGCCGAGGGCCGGATGCTCTTCGTGCACGTCGTCGACCGCGACCTCGACGAGCACCTCGCCGACCGGTGCAGCGACGTGCTCTTCGAGTGGGCCGAGGCCCAGGCCAGGTCGGTGGGTGCGGCCCGCGGGCTGACGGTGCAGCAGATCGACACCGGTGCCTTCGCCGACGACGAGCGGCAGCACGCCTGGCTCGCTGATGCCGGCTTCGACCGGGTCCGCACGTGGTGGCAGATGAGCCGCTCGGTGGAGGCCGCCGAGGCCGAGCTGGTCCCCGACCCGGCCCGGTGGGAGCGCCGAGGCGTCGTGTTCCGGCTGGTGGAGCGGCAGGGTGACGGCATGCCCGACGTGGCCGACCTGCGCGCCATCCACGACGTGCTCGAGGGCGCGTTCACCGACCACTTCAACTCCGCCGAGGAGACCTTCCACGAGTTCATCCACCGGCTGCGCGAGGACCCCGGCCACCGCTGGGACCACTGGTGGCTGGCCGAGATCACGGACGGCGACGAGGTCGAGCCGGCCGGCGCGCTCATCGGCACGGTCAGCGAGTCGCCGGGCGGCGCCGACGGGTCCTACGTCTCCTACCTCGGCGTCCTCGAGTCCGCGCGCGGACGGGGCGTGGCCACCGGGCTGCTGCGCACGATCATCGCCGACGCCGCCTCCCGCAACCGCGACCGCGTCGGCCTCGAGGTCGACGCCGACTCACCGACGGGTGCTGACGGGCTCTACACCTCGATGGGCTGGGGCACGAAGTACGTCACGGAGTCCTGGCACCGGGACGTGCCGGTCGGCTGACAGTCCTCTCGGTGAGGTTCTCGACCGTTGCAACGGTCGAGAAGCACCGCAACCACCGGGTACCCGGTGGTTGCGCGGTCCGGGCTAGGACCGCAGCGACTCCCGCAGCGCCCGGTGCACCCCGGCCGGAGTGAGTACGCCGAGGAAGGTGGGGCCGCGGCGCACGCCGATCATCGGCTTGTCGTCGCGCAGCATCGCGGCGAGGGCGTCCTCGAGCGAGGAGTCGATGTCGATGGCCGCGCCCAGGTCGCCGGTCGAGACGCCGTCGAGGGGTTCGAGGTGCTCCTCGCGGAGCCGGGTCACGGTCAGTGTGCGGAGCCCGCCCGCCCCCACGAAGTCGGCCACCTGCTCGTCGGCCGGGTGGGCCAGCAGCACGCCCGGGGTGGCGTACTGGGCGAGGCGACCGCCGGCGGCGAAGACGGCCACGCGGTCGCCCATCCGGATCGCCTCGTCGATGTCGTGGGTGACCAGGACGACGGTCTTGCCGAGCTCGGCCTGGAGCCGTCGGAACTCGTCCTGCAGCCGGTGGCGCACGATCGGGTCGACGGCGCCGAACGGCTCGTCCATCAGCAGGACGGGCGGGTTGGCGGCCAGCGCGCGGGCGACGCCGACGCGCTGCCGCTGCCCGCCGGACAGCTCGTGCGGGTACTTCCTGGCGTACTGCTGCGGATCGAGGCCGACGGTGCTGAGCAGCTCGTGGGCGCGCTCGCGGGCGGTCGACTTCGACTCGCCGTAGAGCAGCGGCACGGTCATCACGTTCTGCTCGATGCGTTGGTGGGGGAACAGGCCGATCTGCTGGATGACGTAGCCGATGCCGCGGCGCAGCTCGACCGGGTCGGCGTCGGTGACGTCCTGGCCGTCGAGCCAGATCCGGCCGGTGGTCGGCTCGATGAGCCGGTTGATCATCTTGAGCGTCGTGGACTTGCCGCAGCCGGACGGCCCGACGAGGCAGACCATCTCTCCGCGGGCGACGTCGAGGTCGAGCTCGTGGACCGCGACCGTCCCGTCGGGGTAGGTCTTGCCCACACCTTCGAGCCTGATCATCGAGTCGCCGCCCCGTGTAGCGTCCATGCGGTGACCTTACTGGGAGCCGCGGACGACCCGAGCTGCTACAGCAGCCTCGTCAACGACTGGGTCTGCCTCGACTACGTCGCCGATCGCCAGCAGGAGATCCTCGACGCGACCGTCCAGCACATCGGCATCACGGTGGTCTCGGTCCTGGTCGGGTTGGCGATCGCGTTCCCGCTCGCGCTCGTCGCGCGCCGCCTGCCGCGGCTGGAGTCCACGATCCTCGGGATCACGACCGGCATCTACACGGTGCCCTCCCTGGCACTCTTCCCGCTGCTGGTGCCGTTCACCGGGCTGACCGCGACGACCGTCGTGATCGGGCTCGCGCTCTACGCCCTGACGATCCTGGTGCGCAGCCTGCTGGAGGGCCTGCGCTCGGTGCCCGACGACGTACGCGAGTCGGCGACCGGGCTCGGCTACAACCGCACCCAGCTCCTGCTGAGGGTCGAGCTGCCGCTCGCGCTGCCCGTCGTGATGGCCGGCCTGCGCGTGGCCACCGTGTCGACGGTCGCGCTGACCACGGTCGGCTCGCTGGTCGCCTACGGCGGCCTCGGCAACCTGATCAAGGACGGCGTCCTCACCAACTTCCGCGCCGAGCTCTTCACCGCTTCGCTGCTGTGCGTCCTGCTCGCCGTCGTCCTCGACGTGGTCCTGGTGCTGGCCCAGCGGTTCCTGACGCCCTGGACGAGGGGGGTGCGCGCATGAGCGTCTTCGGCGACATGTGGGCCTACCTGTCCGACGGCGCCAACTGGAGTGGCGGCGACGGCATCGCGGCCCTGCTCGGGCAGCAGCTGCTCCTCACGCTCACCGCGCTGCTGATGGCCATGGTCGTCGGCCTGCCGATCGCGCTCTGGCTCGGCCACCTCGGCCGCGGCGGCTTCCTCGCCATCAACATCTCCAACGTCGGTCGCGCGATCCCGACGTTCGCCCTGCTCGCGCTGCTGGTGGTCGCGCCGTGGCCCGGCGCCGACACCCTCGGCCCCTACGGCCGCGCCGGCCTGGCCACCCTCATCGCGCTCACGCTCTTCGCGCTGCCACCCATCATCACCAACTCGTACGTCGCCATGCGCGAGGTCGCACCGGAGGTCCGCGAGGCGGCCCGGGGGATGGGGATGACGCGCGTGCAGCAGTTCTGGCGCGTCGAGCTCCCGCTCGGGCTGCCGCTCGTCGTCTCGGGGCTCCGGCTCGCGCTGGTGCAGGTCTGGGCGACCGCGACGATCGCCGCGCTCGTCGCGGGCCCGGGACTCGGTCGCATCATCACCGACGGCTTCTTCCGCTCCAACTACGGCAAGGGCATCGCCGGGGCGCTCGTCGTGGCGGCCGTCGCGCTGGTGCTCGAGCTTGTCGCGGCGCTCGTGCAGTGGGCGGTCGACCCGGCCCGGCGAGGCACCCCTACAGGTGGGCGCACCGATGCGTTGTCGGTGGTCGGGTCTACCGTGGACGAGCCCGCCGAACCTGTCGGCTGACGATGCACATCCGGACACGCGCAGCCGCACGCTGCGGGACACAGAAGGAACATCATGAAGATCGCTCGTCCCCTCGCCGCGCTCCTCGCCGCGACGGCCCTCGCTCTCACCGGCTGCGCCGGTGACGACCTCTCCAGTGACAACGCCTCCGACGACTCGGGCTCGTCGGGCAGCGCAGACAAGGGATCGCTGACCATCGCCGGTCAGAACTTCCCCGAGGCCACCCTCGTCGCATCGATGTACGAGCAGCTCCTCGAGGACGCCGGCTACACCGTCGAGACCAAGCTCGTCGACTCCCGCGACGCCTACATGCCGACGTTCCCCGGCGACGTCGACATCGTCCCCGAATACGTCGGCGGCATCGTCAACTTCCTCAACACCCAGGCCGACGCCGAGGCCGAGCCCTTCGAGGCCGGCGACGGCCAGCAGCTCGCCGACGACGGCGCCAGCCTGCTCGAGGACGCCGGGATCGAGCTGCTCGACATCTCCCCGGCCACCGACACCAATGCGTTCTTCGTGACCCAGGACTACGCCGACGCCGAGGGCGTCACCACGCTCTCCGACCTCGAGGGCAAGAGCGTCGTGCTCGCGGCCGCGCCCGACTGCGAGGGCCGGCTCGACTGCGAGGGCGGTCTCTCCGACGACTACGGCGTCGACGTGACCAAGGTCCTCGAGCTCGGCTACGCCTCGGCGCAGACCTACAAGTCCGTGATCGACGGCGAGTCGCAGCTCGGCGAGACCTCGACCACCGACGGCACCCTGGAGTCCCAGGGCCTCGTCGTGCTCGAGGACGACAAGGAGATCCAGCCGGCCCAGAACCTCGTGCCCGCCGTCTCCGCCGACTTCCTCGCCGAGCACCCCGACGTGGCCGACATCCTCAACCCGCTGATGGCCGCACTCACCACGGAGAACCTCACCGAGATGAACGGTCAGATGGCCGTCGACCGGGCCAAGCCCGAGGACGTGGCCAAGGAGTTCCTGACCTCCGAGGGCCTGCTGTAGGGCTCAGCCAGTGATGACCTCGTGGTCCCGGAGCGCCAAGGCCTCCGGGGCCACGGTCGTCTCGTCCAGGACCGAGTGCGGCACCGAGAGCCGCCAGGCGCCGGTCGCCACGTCCTGCACGCGCGGGGCCGGGCCGTCGAGGGTCGCCACCCACTCCATCAGCGCGGTGACGTCGGCCCGTCGGTCCTGGGCGATGAGCCAGCCGGCGAGCCGGTGCACCGGCGGCAGGCCGCTCTCGACGAGCGTGCGTGATCCCCAGAGCTCGAGCACGCCTGAGCGCAGCAGCCGCCACCACTCGGGTGAGCAGCCGGGCACCAGCAGGAAGTAGCGCCACAGGTCGCCGGCGAGGACCCGGTCGACGAAGACCTGCTCCACCTCGGCCGAGCCGTGGGCGCGTACCGACGCCAGGGCCCGCCGCTTGGTCTCCCAGCGGTCCGACAGGTCCTGCACCGACGAGGCCCGGGTCTGGGTGATCGAGCCCTCGCGGATCCGCCAGCGGTAGACGACCTCCTCCAGCACGTCGAAGCGGCCCGCCAGGAAGGACCGGGTCGTGGTGGGCTGGTCCTCGTAGCGCACGCCCTCCGGCCACGCCAGGCCCGCCGCGTCCCAGAAGGAGCGACGCCAGACCTTGTTCCACGCGAAGACGTCGCCCAGGATCTCGGGCCGGTCCTCCACCCGCGCGCCGCGCAGGGGACGGTGCAGCCGCCGCATCCACGGTGGCTCGACCAGGGCGTCGCCCTCCCAGCGCACGATCGAGCCCGTCGCGAAGTCGGAGCCCGACTGCTGGAGGGCGCCCACCAGGTCGGCGTACGCCGTCGGGGGCAGGACGTCGTCGGAGTCGAGGAAGGCGAGGTAGTCGCCGCGCACGCGCTGGGCGCCGAGGTTGCGCGCGGCCCCCAGGCCGCCGTTCACCGAGTGCACGACGCTGATGCGGGTGTCACGGTGCGCCCACTCGTCGGCGATCTCCCCGGTGCGGTCGGTGGAGCCGTCGTCGACGATCACCGCCTCCCAGCGCCGGTGGGTCTGCGCGAGCAGGGAGCGGATGCAGTCGTCGAGGTAGTCCTCCACGCCCCACGCGGGGATCACGACTCCCAGCAGCGGAGCGCGGGAGAAGAGCCTCTTCATGGGGCGCGAGCCTAGTGGTGCCGGACCGGTCCGCCCGGCCGCCGGTAGGCTGCCCGCCGTGACCGAGCAGCCCAGAGCGATCGACGAGATGAACCCCGACGGAGTGCCGCGGAAGGTCCTCCTCGTCGCCGGCGCCGGTCGCAGCGGCACCAGCACCCTCGCCGGGATCGTGTCCAGGCTCGGGATGCACGTCCCCCTGCCCGAGGTGCCGCCGGACGACTCCAACCCGCGCGGCTTCAGCGAGCCCCAGTGGGTGGTCGACGTCCACGACGAGTGGCTCGCCGAGGCGCTCGTGCAGGTCAGCGACTCGCGGCCGACGGCGTGGTTCGACACCGGACGCATCTGCAGCCGCGAGCCCGCCCGGATCCGGGTCAGCGAGTGGCTCGAGCCGCACTTCGCCGACCACCCCGAGCTGGTCGTCAAGGACCCGCGGCTGAGCTGGTTCCTCGGCCTGTGGCGGGTCGCCGCGATCCGGACGGGAGCGACGCCGGTCTTCGCCACGATGCTGCGCGCGCCGGCCGAGGTGGTCGGCTCGAAGCAGAAGTACTACGCCAACAAGCTCGGCTCCTCCCACCTCGCCGCCAGCTGGGTCAACATGCTGCTCCACACCGAGCGGGCCACCCGCCCGGCCGAGGGCGACGGCGGTCGCGTGTTCGTCCGCTACGAGGACCTGCTGACCGACTGGGTGAAGACCACCACCGCGCTGGGCCACGCCCTCGACCTCCAGACGATCATCCACACGCGCAGCGACCAGATCCGCGAGGTCCACCGCTTCATCGACCCCAACCTCCGCCGCGTGACCTCCAGCCTCGACGACCTCGCCCTGCCCAGGCGACTGCACGACCTGACCGGCCAGACGTGGGAGGAGCTCAACAAGCTCGCCGACGAGGGCGGGGACACCCCCGACGCGCACGCGACCTTCGACCAGCTCCGCGAGGCGTACGTCGACCTCTACGAGGAGGCCGAGGCGATCAGCCGCTCGAGCGCCGAGCACGCCCGCCTCCAGGCACGCCGCCGCGCGCTGGCGGAGGCCTCGACCGGGTCCGAGGCCCGCTCCCTCGCGGACCGGGTGCCCCACGACGTACGCGCCGCCATCCCTCCGTCCGTACGCCGCGGGGTGCGCAAGGCGCTGGGCCGCACGCGGGACGGCCAGCCGTGACCGTCCCGATCGGCTCCGGCCAAGGGCTCACCAACCTCGAGGGCCACACCGACTTCGACCTCGTCTGGCCGTGGAACCAGCCCGGCGGCCTGCGCCGCGGCGCGACGGCGGTGCTGCGGGTCAAGAACGAGGCGCCCGGGCTGCGCTTCGTGCTGCCGCCGCTGCTGCGGGCCTGCGACCACGTGCTGCTCGTCGACAACGGCTCCGACGACGGCACCGGCGAGGAGGCGCTCCGCGTGGCCGCCGAGCACGGGCTGTCCGACCGCTTCACGCTGAAGGAGTACCCCTTCGCGGTCGCCCGCGCCGGGGGCGAGCACCTCGCCGTCAACGAGCGCTCGGTGCACTCCCTGGCCTACTTCTACAACTGGTGCTTCTCCCACGTCCGCACCCGCTACTCGTGGAAGTGGGACGGCGACATGGTCCTCACCACCGAGGGCGAGGTGTCGATGGCGGACCTGTCCTGGCAGGTGGGGATGGCCGAGGCCGTCATCCGCTTCCCGCGCCACGGGCTCTACATCGAGTCGGAGTCGAAGGCCTACCTCGACCTCGGCCTGCGCAACATCGAGGAGTGGGGCTTCCCGATGAGCCCCGACTACGTCTATGCCAAGGCGCCGGAGTGGGAGATCCGCACGACGCCAGACCGGATCGAGCAGTTCGCCCTGCCGCAGGGGCTGTGCGTCGAGCTCAAGTGGCTCGACGGCGACGAGTTCGCGCACTGGACCGACCCCGAGTCCTTCGCGACCTCGATCCGCAACCGCCGCAAGCGCCGCGAGTGGCTCGTCTGGAACGCGCTGCACGCCGGCGAGGTGCCCGAGGGCGTCGTCGAGATCGTCGCACCGGAGGGCGTGCACGTCGTCGACCACGTCACCCACACCTGGCTGCCCCGGGCCCCACGCCCCTTCGTCGTCGACGACCCCGACCACGCGAAGCTGCACCTGCGTGCCTGATCGACACGGCACCCGTGACGGGGTTCACAGGCCGGTGGGGCATACCGGGTCGGTGGTTCGTGGTTCCACCGGTCTATGGTCCCGGTGGCTTTAGTCCGGTTTGTGTAGTGAATTTATAGAATTCTCGACGTGGGCAGGGACGGAGCCGACCACCACGTACGACGAAAGGCTCCCGCCATGTCCGAGAACCACCCGCAGATCGCGCCGCCCACCTCGCGGCGTACGCCCCTCCTGATCGGCATCGCCGTGCTGCTCGTCCTGGTCGTCGTGGGCGGCATCATCGCCTGGTCGCGCAGCGGCGACGACGCCGCCGCCGCCGGCGGCGCGGCGAACGAGAAGGTGGTGCTCGGCACCGTCGGCGCCAGCGACCCCTACTGGCAGGTCCTCGTCGACGAGGCCGCCAAGCAGGGCATCGACCTCGAGGTCAAGGACTTCGCCGACTACACCCAGCCCAACCCTGCGCTGAGCGAGGGCGAGCTCGACGTCAACCAGTTCCAGCACCTCGTCTACCTCGCCGAGTACAACCTCGCCAACGACGACGACGTCGTGCCGCTGGGCTCGACCGCGATCTACCCGCTGGGCCTCTACTCCACGAAGGTCGACTCGGTCGACGAGATCGAGGACGGTGACACCGTCGTCGTGCCCGACGACGACAGCAACCAGGCGCGCGGCCTCCTCATCCTCCAGTCCGCGGGCCTCATCACGCTGAAGGACGGCGGCTCGATCTACTCCACGCTCGCCGACATCGACGAGAGCGCCTCGCGGGTCGAGGTCAAGGCGATCAAGGCCGACCTCACGCCCACCTCGCTGCCCGACGTGGCCGCGGCGATCATCAACAACGACTTCGTGGAGAAGGCCGGGCTGAAGTTCGAGGACGCGCTCGCGACCGACGACCCCGAGGACCCCAACTCGCTGCCGTACGTCAACGTGTTCGCGGTCCGTGCCGAGGACCGGGACGACCCGACGCTGCTCAAGCTCGTCGAGATCTACCAGGACACCCAGTCCGTCCTCGACGGCGTGCAGGACGTCTCCGGTGGCACGGCGCAGCTCGTGAAGATCCCGCAGGACGAGCTGCAGGGGGCGCTCGACAAGGTCGAGGCCGACACCGAGGCCCGGAACTAGTCCTCGCGGCCCAGCACATCGGAGGAGCCCACGATGCCACTCGTCGAGATGACCGACGTCCACAAGACGTTCCCTGCCGCCCGCGGCGGCCGGGCCGTCGAGGCGATCCGGGGCGTCGACCTGACCGTCGAGGCCGGCGAGATCGTCGGCATCGTGGGCTACTCCGGCGCCGGGAAGTCCACCCTGGTGCGGTTGATCAACGCGCTCGAGACGACCACCTCGGGCAGCGTGCGCATCGGCGGCCGTGAGATCACCGGGCTCAAGGAGCGCGACCTGCGTGAGGTCCGGCTCGGGATCGGGATGATCTTCCAGCAGTTCAACCTGTTCCGCTCGCGCACCGTGTGGGGCAACATCGCCTACCCGCTCGAGGTGGCCGGCGTGGCCAAGGCGGAGCAGCACAAGCGGATCTCCGACCTGCTCCACTTCGTCGGCCTCGCCGACAAGGCGCACAGTCACGTCGAGGAGCTCTCCGGGGGCCAGAAGCAGCGCGTCGGCATCGCCCGCGCGCTGGCCACGAGCCCGAGCCTGCTGCTGGCCGACGAGTCCACGAGTGCACTGGACCCGGAGACCACCCAGGAGGTCCTGGCCCTGCTGCGGCGGGTCAACCGCGAGCTCGGCATCACCATCGTCGTGATCACCCACGAGATGGACGTCGTGCGCAGCCTGGCCCACCGCGTGGTCGTCATGGAGGCGGGGCGCATCGTCGAGGAGGGCCCGGTCCTGCAGGTCCTGTCGGACCCCCAGCAGCCCGTCACCCGGCGCTTCGTGGCGACGATCGTCGACGACGAGCCGGACCCCGAGGCGCTGGCCGCGCTGCACGCGCGGCACGACGGCAGGTTCGTCAAGCTCGCCTTCCGCGGCGACGAGGTGCGCCAGAGCGACGTCTTCGCTGAGCTGCTGCGCCACGGCGTGCGTTTCGAGCTCGTCTACGGCGGCATCGAGGAGGTGCAGGGAGACACCTTCGGCAACCTGACCCTGGCGCTGGACGGTGAGCCCGCCGCGGTCGAGGCCGCCGTGGCCGCCGTCGGCGCCCTCGTCCCCACCACGGAGCTGATCCGATGACCCCCCAGATCGTTGTCGACTCCAACATCGGCGAGCTGTGGCCGCTGGTGTGGCAGGCGACCTACGAGACCCTCTACATCGTCGCCATCACGTTGACGCTGGGCGGCGTGCTGGGGCTCCTGCTCGGCCTCGCGCTGTACGTGACCCGACGCGGCGGGCTGTACGCCAACCGGGCCGCCAACCTCGTGCTCAACCTGCTCGTCAACTTCTTCAGGCCGATCCCGTTCGTCATCTTCATCGCGGCCGTGCAGCCGCTGGCCCGCGTGGTCGTGGGCACCGGCATCGGCAACCCGGCGATCATCTTCGCCCTCACGCTGGCTGCGGCCTTCGGGATCAGCCGCATCGTCGAGCAGAACCTCGTCACCGTCGAACCCGGTGTGATCGAGGCGGCCAGGTCCGTCGGTGCCAGCCGCGCACGGATCGTCCGCACCGTGGTGATCCCGGAGGCGCTGGGACCGCTCGTGCTGGGCTACACGTTCGCGTTCGTCGCGCTGGTAGACATGACGGCCATCGCGGGCGTGGTCGGCGGCGGCGGGCTCGGCAACTTCGCGCTGCAGTACGGCTTCCGCCAGTTCGACGCCGTCGTGACGTGGACGGCGGTGATCATCATCGTCGCGCTCGTGCAGGTGGTGCAGCTCGCTGGAAACACGGCGGCCCGCCGCATCCTGCGGCGCTGAGCGACGTACGCCGACGAGTGGGATGCATCACGTCGCCGACCAGTTCCACGGTGGAATCCCCGGGCGTAGGCTCGTTGTGATCGCAGTAGATCGGTACCCGCGAGGGACTGAAACGAAGAGGTCGACATGACGAAGTTCCGTGTGGGTGTGGTCGGCGCTGGCCGCGTGGGTGCCGTGCTGGCTGCCAGCCTCCGGGCCGCGGGCCACGAGGTCGTTGCCGCCGCCGGTGAGTCCGATGCCTCCCGGGGCCGCGCCGAGACGTTGCTGCCCGGCGTCGTGCTCGCGAAGCCGACCGATGTCGCCCGCGCCTGCGACCTCCTGCTGCTGACGGTGCCCGACGACATGCTGTCCAACGTCGTCACCATGCTCGCCGCGAGCGGTGCGATCCGGGAGGGCCAGGTGGTCGTCCACACCAGCGGCCGCCACGGCCTCGCGGTGCTCGAGCCGGCCCGCGAGGTCGGTGCCCGCACCATCGCCATGCACCCGGCCATGACCTTCACCGGCACCGCGGTCGACCTGCCTCGCCTGGCCGGCTGCGTCTTCGGTGTCACCGCCGACGAGACCGACCGTGCACTCACCGAGTCCCTCGTCGCCGACCTCGGTGGCCGGGCCATGTGGGTGCCCGAGGACCGCCGTACGCTCTACCACGCCGGCCTCGCGCACGGCGCCAACCACCTCGTCACGCTGATCTCCGAGGCGATGGAGATCCTCTCCGCGGCCGGAGCGGACGACCCCGCCGCGACCCTGCGACCGCTGCTGACCGCGGCCCTCGACAACGCCCTCGAGCACGGCGACGCCGCACTGACCGGCCCCATCGTGCGCGGCGACGTCGAGACGGTCCGCGCCCACGTCGCCGACCTTGTCGCCGACGCGCCGCAGACCCTGCCGTCGTACGTCACCATGGCGCGCGCGACGCTCGACCGCGCCGTCACCGACGGCCGGCTCCTGCCGATCCGGGCCACCAAGATGCTGCAGGTGCTCGACGCCGCCGAGGAGCGGGTCGCCGCCGGGGGCATCTCTCGATGACCTCCGCCCCCGTCCTCGCGCACACACGTGAGGAGCTCGCCGACCTGCTCGCAGGCGCCCGCCGAGCCGGTGAGCGCATCGCCTTCGTTCCCACCATGGGCGCGCTGCACGAGGGGCACGCAAGCCTCATGCGCACCGCCCGCGCGGCGACGGATGGCCCGGTCGTGGTCAGCATCTTCGTCAACCCGATGCAGTTCGGGCCGGCCGAGGACCTCGACCGCTATCCCCGCACGCTCGACGCGGACCTCGAGGTCTGCGCCGCCGAGGGCGTCGACGTGGTCTTCGCCCCGAGCGTCGAGGAGATGTACCCCGGCGGCTTCAGCCACGACTCGGTCCACGACGGCGTCACCGTCGCGCCCGGCGCGCTGGCCACCATCCTCGACGGCGAGTCGCGTCCGGGGCACTTCGACGGCGTGCTGACCGTCGTCGCCAAGCTCTTCGGGCTGGTCCGTCCCGATGTCGCGGTCTTCGGCCAGAAGGACTACCAGCAGCTCACCCTGATCCGCCGCATGGTCCGCGACCTCTGCATGGGCATCGAGATCATCGGCGCCGAGACCGTGCGCGAGCCCGACGGCCTGGCCCTGTCGAGCCGCAACCGCTACCTCGACGCCGGCCAGCGCCGGGTCGCGCTCGCCCTCAGCCGTGCGCTGCGCGCCGCGCAGGAGCGGGCACCGTACGGCGCACCTGCCGCACGCTGGGCCGCGATGTCGATCCTCAACGTCGAGCCGGGTCTCGAGCTCGACTACCTCGCCCTCACCTCGCCCGACCTCGGCGACGCACCGGAGGCCGGGGAGGGCCGGATCCTGGTGGCGGCACGGGTCGGCACCACGCGCCTGATCGACAACGTGCCCATCACCTTCGACCGGGCCACCCCGGTCGCGACGGCGGGGACCGCGACCGCGGCCTCGACCACCAGTGAGAGGAGCAGCTGATGCTGCGCACGATGATGAAGTCCAAGATCCACCGGGCCACCGTGACCCAGGCGGACCTCCACTACGTCGGGTCGGTGACCGTCGACGAGGACCTGCTCGACGCCGCCGACCTGCTCGCCGGCGAGCTCGTCCACATCGTCGACGTCACCAACGGGGCCCGCCTCGAGACCTACACGATCGCCGGTGAGCGCGGGTCGGGCGTGATCGGCATCAACGGTGCCGCGGCGCGGCTGGTGCACCCGGGTGACACGGTCATCCTCATCGGCTACGCCCAGATGGAGACCGCGGAGGCCAAGGAGCTCAAGCCGCACGTGGTCTTCGTCGACGCCGACAACAAGGTCATGGCCACCGGCTTCGACCCCGCAGAGACGTTCGGCGACAAGGCGCTGACCCGCGGCGACGTCATCGATCGCTAGATTGCACGAATGACTGCACACCGGCCGGTCCCGGGCCGCCTCCGAGCGCCCGCACCCGGTTGGAACACCCGCGCCGACGTCGTGGTGGTGGGGTCCGGCATCGCAGGGCTCACCGCCGCGCTGCGGATCCACGCGGCCGATCCCTCGCTCCACCTCCTCGTCGTCACCAAGGACGTGCTCAACGCCGGCTCGACCCAGTGGGCCCAGGGCGGCATCGCCGCGGCCCTCGGCCCGGGCGACACCCCCGAGCAGCACGAGCGCGACACCCTGGTGGCGGGCGCCGGGGCGTGCGACGTCGAGGCCGTCCGTGCGCTGGTGACCGAGGGCCCGGAGGCCGTCCGCGAGCTGATCGCGCTCGGCACCCAGCTCGACCACCACCCCGACGGGGAGCTGTCGCTGACCCGCGAGGGAGGGCACCACCGCGACCGCATCGCCCACGCCGGCGGCGACGCGACCGGCGCCGAGATCCAGCGGGCCCTCATCGCCGCGGTCGAGCGGGCTCCCGCGATCGAGGTCATCCAGCACGCACTGGCCGTCGACCTGCTCCGCGCCGCCGACGGCGGCGTCGCCGGGCTCACCCTGCACGTGCTCGGCGAGGGCCAGCACGACGGCGTCGGAGCGGTCCACTGCCGGGCCGTCGTGCTCGCCTCGGGCGGTCTCGGCCAGGTGTTCAGCCAGTCCACCAACCCCAGCGTGTCGACGGGCGACGGCATGGCGGTGGCGCTGCGCGCCGGCGCCCGGCTGCGCGACCTGGAGTTCGTGCAGTTCCACCCCACCGTCATGTGGCTCGGCCCCGACTCGCAGGGCCAGCAGCCGCTGATCTCCGAGGCGGTGCGCGGC
The DNA here is from genome assembly GCF_025965415.1 of Nocardioides sp. GTDB lineage: Bacteria > Actinomycetota > Actinomycetes > Propionibacteriales > Nocardioidaceae > Nocardioides. The sequence goes on along the minus strand of NZ_JAOPWY010000020.1, from coordinate 36,113 downwards.
GAGGGTGCCTTCCTCGTCGACTTCGAGGGTGACCGCTTCATGCGCGGCGAGCACGAGCTCGCCGACCTCGCGCCCCGCGACGTCGTCGCCAAGGCCATCACGCGGCGGATGATCGAGACCGGCCGGCCGCACATGTGGCTCGACGCCCGCCACCTCGGCGCCGAGTTCTGGGAGCGCCGCTTCCCGACCATCCTCGGCGTCTGCCGCGAACACGGCGTCGACCCGGTCACCGAGCTGATCCCGGTCGCCCCGGCCCAGCACTACGCCTCCGGTGGCGCAGCCACCGACCTGTGGGGCCGTACGTCGGTCGCCGGGCTCTACGCCACCGGCGAGGTCGCCTGCTCCGGGATCCACGGTGCCAACCGGCTGGCGTCCAACTCGCTGCTCGAGGGACTGGTCTTCTCCCGCCGGATCGCCGACGTGCTGCCCGGTGAGCTGCGGGACTGGGGCGAGCCGGTCGAGGACCAGCGGGTCGAGGGCCTGGTCGACGGCGACCTCCGCCCCGCGATGCAGGACGTGATGACCACCCGCGTGGGCGTGCTCCGCCAGGCCGAGGGGCTCGCCGAGGCGCTGGCCTTCTTGCACGCGCTGGAGCCCGGCGAGGCCGGCGTCGGCCCGGCTGCGTGGGAGACCACCAACCTGCTCGCCATCAGCCTCGCGCTGGCCGAGGCCGCCGCGCTCCGCACCGAGACGCGCGGCTCCCACTGGCGCGAGGACTTCCCCGACCGCGACGACACCAGGGCCGGCCACATCGACTCGTGGCTCGACGCTGACGGCACGATCCGCGTCGAGTGGACGTTCTCCCCGTCGACCGACCCCAGCACGGCGGAGGTGTCGGGATGACGAGTCTCGGCGACGTGCCCCTCCAGCTGCGTGACGAGCTCACCGCGGCCGGTCTCGACCTCGACCACGTCTGGGACACGATCCGCCGCGCGCTCGAGGAGGACCTTCCCGACCGCCGGATGGACGACCCGACCAGCTCGTCGACCATCTCGCCCGACGCCCGCGGCGAGGCCGTCCTCGCCGCCCGCGAGCCGGGGGTCGTCGCCGGCCTCGGCGTGGCTGCGGTGACGTTCTTCATGCTCGGCGCCGACGCCACCATCACCGACCGGCTCCCCGACGGCACGCGCGTCGGGAGGGGCGACGTCGTCATGCGGGTCACCGGCCTCACCCAGCGCCTGCTGGTCGCCGAGCGCACCGCCCTCAACCTCGCCTGCCACCTCTCCGGCATCGCGACGGCCACCTCGCGCTGGGTCGAGGCGCTGGAGGGCTCGCCGACGCGCGTGCTCGACACCCGCAAGACGCTGCCCGGGCTCCGCGCCCTGCAGAAGTACGCCGTCCGCTGCGGCGGGGGCGTCAACCACCGCACCTCCCTGCAGGACATGGCGATGGTGAAGGACAACCACGTCATCGCCGCCGGGGGAGTGCTGCCGGCGCTGGAGGCCATCCGCGGCCGGTTCCCGGGTCTCCCGGTCGAGGTCGAGGTGACCACCCTCGACCAGCTCGAGGAGCTGCTGGCGCTCCCGGAGCCGCCCGAACGGGTCCTGCTCGACAACATGGGCGACGAGATGATGGCCGAGGCCGTACGCCGCACGGCCGGGCGCGTGCCGCTCGAGGCCAGCGGCGGGATCACCCTGGAGCGGGCGGCCCGCATCGGCGCCACCGGCGTCGACTTCGTCTCGGTCGGCGCGCTCACCCACTCCGTGGTGGTCTTCGACATCGGCATGGACCTCGTGGACGAGTGAGGATTCCCGCATGAGCCTGCTCGCCGCCGACATCGGCAACAGCCACACGTTCCTCGGCCTCCTCGACGGCGAGGACGTCACCGCCCACTGGCGGGTCAACACCGACGAGCGCCGCACCGCCGACGAGTGGTCGGTGCTGATCCGCGGCCTGCTGGCCGAGCGGGTCGACGACGTCGACGGCATCGCCGTGTGCGCGACCGTGCCGGCCGTCCTGCACGAGTGGCGCGAGATGCTCGAGCGCCACTTCGGCGACGTCACGGCGATCGTCGTCGAGCCTGGCGTGAGGACCGGCATCCCGGTGCTGATGGACAACCCCCGTGAGGTGGGCTCCGACCGGATCGTCAACTCGCTCGCCGCCGCCACGTTGCACGGTGGCCCGGCGATCGTCGTGGACTTCGGCACCGCCACCACCTTCGACGTGGTCAACGCGAAGGGCCAGTACGTCGGCGGCGCGATCTCGCCCGGCATCGAGATCTCCCTCGAGGCGCTCGGGCGCCGCGGCGCCCAGCTGCGCAAGGTCGAGCTCGTCCGGCCGCGCTCGGTGATCGCGAAGAACACCGTGGAGGCCCTCCAGAGCGGGATGCTCTTCGGTGTCGCGGCACAGGTCGAGGGCCTGGTCGCCCGCATGATCGCCGAGCTCGGCGCGGCCACCGAGGACGTCACCGTGATCGCCACGGGGCACCTGGCGCCCCAGCTGATCGACGACTGCGGATGTTTCACGGTGCATTCCCCGTGGCTGACGCTGCACGGTTTGCGACTCGTCTTCGAACGCAATTCCTGACCGCGCACCATTTGCCAATAATTGACTCGTCAAGCTTCTCCTGACCTTTTTGCCGAATACATTCAATTCCTGCCACACTGCCCATGTCCTCGCGCTTAACCCCTGAACGCATCACGGCAAAGGAAAAGACATGGCACAGAAGGTCAACATCGTTCTCGTGGACGATCTGGACGGCACCGAGGCCACCGAGACGGTCTCCTTCGGCCTCGACGGCACGGCGTACGAGATCGACCTCAACGACGCCAACGCGGCGGCGCTGCGCGACGCGCTCGGCGGCTACGTCGGCCACGCCCGCAAGGTGAGCGGCGGCACCCGCCGTACGCGCAAGTCCAGCGGCGCCTCGGGCTCCAACACCAAGGACGTGCGTGAGTGGGCCAAGGGCCAGGGCATGGAGGTCTCCGAGCGCGGGCGCATCTCCGCCGACGTGCAGCAGGCCTACGACGCCGCGCACTGACCACCCACGGCTGCCCGGGCTGTTCGCCCTCAGCGGACGGCCTCGTGTCGTGGGCGGGAACACGTAGGCTGATGTCGGGCGTTGAGCCCAGTGTCCGCATCCCGACGACTACGTCGGACCCGCGGACCACGCAGACGTAGAGGAGCGCACATGTTCGAGCGGTTCACCGACCGAGCCCGGCGAGTTGTCGTGCTGGCCCAGGAAGAGGCCCGCATGCTCTCCCACAACTACATCGGCACCGAGCACATCCTGCTCGGGCTGATCCACGAGGGCGAAGGCGTCGCTGCCAAGGCGCTGGAGTCCCTCGACATCTCCCTGGAGGCCGTGCGCGCCCAGGTCGAGGAGATCATCGGCCAGGGCCAGCAGGCGCCCTCGGGCCACATCCCGTTCACGCCGCGCGCCAAGAAGGTGCTGGAGCTCTCGTTGCGCGAGGCCCTCCAGCTCGGCCACTCCTACATCGGCACCGAGCACATCCTGCTCGGGCTGATCCGCGAGGGCGAGGGCGTCGCGGCCCAGGTCCTGCAGAAGCTCGGCGCCGACCTCAACCGGGTCCGCCAGCAGGTCATCCAGCTGCTCAGCGGCTTCCAGGGCAAGGAGTCGGCCGCCGCGGGCGCCGCGACCACCGGCTCCGGCGGCGAGGCTCCGTCCAGCTCGCTGGTCCTCGACCAGTTCGGCCAGAACCTCACCCAGGCCGCGCGCGAGGGCAAGCTCGACCCCGTCATCGGGCGCGAGCAGGAGATCGAGCGCGTGATGCAGATCCTGTCGCGCCGCACCAAGAACAACCCCGTCCTCATCGGCGAGCCCGGCGTCGGCAAGACGACGATCGTGGCCGGCCTGGCGCAGGACATCGTCAAGGGCAACGTGCCCGAGACGCTCAAGGACAAGCAGATCTACACGCTCGACCTCGGCGCGCTGGTCGCCGGCTCGCGCTACCGCGGTGACTTCGAGGAGCGCCTCAAGAAGGTGCTCAAGGAGATCCGCACCCGCGGCGACATCGTGCTGTTCATCGACGAGATCCACACCCTCGTCGGCGCCGGCGCGGCCGAGGGCGCGATCGACGCCGCCAGCATCCTCAAGCCGATGCTGGCCCGCGGTGAGCTCCAGACCATCGGTGCCACCACGCTCGACGAGTACCGCAAGTACCTCGAGAAGGACGCCGCGCTCGAGCGCCGCTTCCAGCCGATCCAGGTGCAGGAGCCCTCGATCGCGCACACGATCGAGATGCTCAAGGGCCTGCGCGACCGCTACGAGGCGCACCACCGCGTCACCATCACCGACGAGGCCCTGGTCTCGGCGGCGACGCTGGCCGACCGCTACATCTCCGACCGCTTCCTGCCGGACAAGGCGATCGACCTCATCGACGAGGCCGGCTCGCGCCTGCGCATCCGTCGGATGACCGCGCCGCCGGACCTGCGCGAGTACGACGACAAGATCGCCGACGTACGCCAGCGCAAGGAGGCCGCGATCGACGGGCAGGACTTCGAGGCTGCGGCCCGCCTGCGCGACGAGGAGAAGCAGCTCGCCGCCCGGCGCAGCGAGCGCGAGAAGCAGTGGCGTGCCGGTGACCTCGACGAGATCGCCGAGGTCGACGAGGAGCTGATCGCCGAGGTCCTGGCCGTGGCCACGGGCATCCCGATCGTCAAGCTCTCGGAGGAGGAGTCCACCCGTCTGCTCAAGATGGAGGACGAGCTCCACAAGCGCGTGATCGGCCAGGAGGAGGCCGTCAAGGCCCTCAGCCGCGCCATCCGTCGTACGCGTGCGGGTCTGAAGGACCCCAAGCGCCCTGGCGGGTCGTTCATCTTCGCGGGCCCCTCGGGCGTCGGCAAGACGTGGCTGTCCAAGACGCTCGCCGAATTCCTCTTCGGCGACGAGGACGCGCTGATCCAGCTCGACATGAGCGAATTCTCCGAGAAGCACACCGTGTCGCGCCTCTTCGGTTCGCCCCCCGGTTATGTCGGTTATGAAGAGGGCGGCCAGCTCACCGAGAAGGTGCGCCGCAAGCCGTTCTCGGTCGTGCTCTTCGACGAGGTCGAAAAGGCCCACCCCGACATCTTCAACAGCCTGTTGCAGATTCTCGAGGAAGGTCGCCTGACCGATTCGCAGGGTCGTGTGGTCGACTTCAAGAACACCGTCATCATCATGACCACCAACCTCGGCTCGCGCGACATCGCCAAGAGCGTCAACCTCGGCTTCGGCGCGGTCGGCGCCGACCCGGCGGGCTCCTACGAGCGGATGAAGGGCAAGGTGTCGGAGGAGCTCAAGCAGCACTTCCGTCCCGAGTTCCTCAACCGTGTCGACGAGATCGTCGTGTTCCCGCCGCTGTCGCAGGAGCAGATCGTCGCGATGGTCGACAACATGATCGCCGCCGTCGAGCTGCGCATGAAGGACCGCGACATGTCGCTCGAGCTCACCCAGCCGGCGAAGGCGCTGCTCGCCGAGCGCGGCTTCGACCCGGTGCTCGGTGCTCGTCCGCTGCGTCGCACGATCCAGCGCGAGATCGAGGACGTGCTCGCCGAGAAGATGCTCTTCGGCGAGGTCGGCCCCGGTCAGATCGTCCTGGTGGACGTGGAGGGAGAGGGCCCGACGGCCACCTTCACCTTCAAGGGCCAGAAGAACTCGACGGTGCCCGACATGCCTCCGCTGGAGACGGTCGACGCCGAGGGCACCCCGGTCGTGGGTCCCGACGACACCGAGGGTCCGACCGACGTGTCCAAGGCCACCGAGGCCTGACGCACCGACCGATCGACACGCCGACCGGGCGCTCCCGCACTGCGCGGGGGCGCCCGGTCGTCATGTGCCGACCTGACGCTCGTGCGCACGCAGGAGCCGCCGACCTGACGCTTGTGCGCACGCAGGAGCCGCCGAGCTGACTCTTATGTGCACGGGGCGCGTGCACAAGCGTCAGCTCGCGGGTGGTGGCGCGTGCACGAGCGTCAGCTCGCGGGTGGTGGCGCGTGCACGAGCGTCAGCTCGCGGGTGGTGGCGCGTGCACGAGCGTCAGCTCGGGAGGGCGTAGCGCCCGGGCGCGACCTGCGCCAGCAGTCCGTCGGCGACCAGGCCGGCGAGGCAGCGCTCGCGCTGCTCGGCGCTCGGCCCGGCGGACTCGATCGCGGCGAGCCCCACCGAGCCCTCCGCCTCACGGGCCAGCGCCATGAGGCGACCGCGGCACTGGCGGTCGGTGCCGGCCCACGCCTGCCCTCGCCGCGGCGGCCCGTCGTACGCCGGGAATCCCGCGCTGCGCCAGGCGCAGAGCTCGGAGATCGGGCAGGCGTCGCACGACGGCTGGCGTGCCGTGCAGACGAGCGCGCCCAGCTCCATCGTCGCGACCGCCCACGTCGCCGCGGTCGCCGGGTCGTCGGGCAGCAGCGACGTCGCCACGTCCCGCTCCGCGCGGGTCACCGCCGTGGCCGGGAACTCCTGGCCGGACACCGCCCGGGCGAGCACGCGTCGGACGTTGGTGTCGAGCACGACGTGCCGCCGGCCGAAGGCGAAGCTCGCGATGGCCGACGCCGTGTAGTCACCCACGCCGGGCAGCGCGAGCAGGTCGTCGTACGACGCCGGCACCTCGCCGCCGTGGCGCTCGACCAGCGCGACAGCGGCTGCATGGAGGCGGAGCGCGCGGCGCGGGTAGCCCAGCCGGCCCCACATCCGCACGGCCTCGCCGGTGGACTCCGCAGCGAGAGCGGCCGGCGTCGGCCACCTCTCGAGCCAGGCGGCATGGACCGGCAGGACCCGGGCGACGGGCGTCTGCTGCAGCATGAGCTCGCTGACCATCACCGACCACGGCGACGCCTCGGCGCCCCGCCACGGCAGCTCGCGCGCGTGGTCGTCGTACCAGTCGAGCACTGCGGTGTGCAGCGCGTCGGGGGAGGGGGCATCCATCGCGGTGATCGTAGGTGAGCCGGTGCGCCTCCGCCGAGACGGGCCGCCCGCTACCTAACCTGTGCCCATGCCGTCGACCGTGCGACCTCGCGGGCCGCTCCCGGCCCGGGTCTACTGGACCCGTCGCCTCGTCGTGCTCGGCGTCCCGCTGCTGCTCGTCGTCGTGCTGGCCCGCGTCCTCGGTGGCTCCTCCGACGGCCAGGACGAGGCGGCCGGCACGGCCACCCAGGCCGGTGCCACGGTCGAGGAGACCTCGTCGGCGCCCACCGCCGGACCGACGGCCGGTGCGAGGACGGGCAAGGGCAAGAAGGGCAAGAAGGGCAAGAAGGGCAACCAGGAGACCACACCGCCCGAGCCGGTCCTGGCCGAGCCGACAGGTCCCTGCACCGACTCCGACATCGTCGCGACGCCGGCGATCACGTCCGTTCCCGGCGGCTCCGACATCCCGATCACGATCAACCTGCGCACGGTCGTCACCGCGGCCTGCACCTGGCAGGCCTCCCCGGAGACGATGACGGTCACGATCACCTCCGGCGACGACTACATCTGGAGCACCCGCGAGTGCCCGGTCGGGATCCCCGTCCAGGACGTGGTGATCCGCCAGGCCGTCGAGACCCCCGTCGTGGTGACGTGGTCGGCGAAGCGATCCGACGAGACCTGCTCGGACCGTACGGCGTGGGCCGAGCTGGGCTTCTACCACGTCGAGGCGGCCGCTCTCGGCGGCGACGGCACCGACGTCCAGTTCGAGCTGGTGGCCCCCACCGCGCCCGTGATCACCCAGACCGCTGAGCCGGAGCAGGGTGGCAAGAAGAACAAGAACGGCGACCAGGCCCACACGCCCGGCGAGGACGGCGGCGGCAACTCCGCCGGCTGACCGGGGCCTCGTCCGCCAACTCACCAGTTGGCGCGCCAACTCGTGAGTTGGCGACTTGGGGTCCCGAACGGCGCGTCCAGCCCCACCCAACCCGCCAACCGGTCAGTAGGTGGCTCGGGTCGACGGAAGCTCCGCGGGATGACCGTCCGCAAATCCCGGTACGCCGACCGCCGGCGTCTCCGATGACCTTGCCGTCGAGCTGGGTCTCGACGCGCCCGTCACGACCTCGTGCCCTTCGAGACGGCGCTAGCGCGCCTCCTCAGGCGGCGCCTCGGTCGTGGGGCTTGCTCAACCTGGCCGAGCCCACACCGCCAGCTCGTTCGTCGCTGGCGGCTCGTCTCAGATGTAGCGCTCGGTGATGCTGGACTCGGCGAGGCGCGAGAGTCCCTCACGCACGCTGCGGGCGCGGAGCTCGCCGACGCCCTCCACGGCCTGGAGGTCGTCGATCCCGGCCGAGAGCAGCTGCTGGAGCCCGCCGAAGTGGTCGACCAGCCGGTCGACGACGGCAGCGGGCAGGCGCGGGACCTTGGCGAGCAGCCGGTAGCCACGAGGCGCGACGGCCGCGTCGAGGTGCTCGGCACCACCCAGGCCGATGGCGCGGGCGACCGCGGCCGGGTCGACGAGCTCGGTGGGGGAGAGGGCCTCGAGCTCGGCGAGGTGCGACTCGGGGCTGGCCTGGCGCCGCTTGCCGCCGGGGAGGTAGTCGCGGACCACGAGCTCGCGCTCGGCGTCGACACCGGTGACGAGCTCCTCGAGCTGGAGCGAGAGGAGCCGGCCGTCGGTGCCGAGCTCGAGGACGTAGTCCTCGATCTCGGCGGCGATCCGGATGACCATCTCCAGCCGCTGCGCGACCACGGCCACGTCGCGCACGGTGACCAGGTCCTCGATCTCCAGTGCCGACAGGGTCGCGGAGACCTCGTCGAGGCGCAGCTTGTAGCGCTCGAGGGTGGCCAGGGCCTGGTTGGCGCGGGAGAGGATCTTGCCGGAGTCCTCCAGGACGTGGCGGATGTCGCCGACGTAGGCGGCGATGATCTGCATCGACTGCGAGACCGAGATGACCGGGTGGCCGGTCTGCTTGGCGACCCGCTCGGCCGTACGGTGCCGGGTGCCGGTCTCCTCGGAGGGGATGGTGTGGTCGGGCATCAGGTGGACCGCGGCCCGGTGCACCCGCGTGATGTCCTTGTCGAGGATGATCGCGCCGTCCATCTTGGCCAGCTCGCGCAGCCCGGTGGCGGTGAAGGGGACGTCGAGGGTGAAGCCGCCGGTCGAGATCGAGTCGACGGTCTTGTCCTGCCCCAGCACGATCAGCGCACCGGTGCGGCCGCGGAGGATCCGCTCGAGCCCGTCGCGCAGCGGCGTACCCGGGGCGATCGACGCCAAGGTGGCGCGCAGCCTGAGCTGGTCGTCGATGCGCTCTGCCACCGGTCCTCCGCGTGCTGTGTCGGGGCGCCCCCGTGCGCCATCGGGTGAAGTGTAGGGGCGCGGGGCCCGGTTCCGCCGATCGTTTCGTCGCAGCCGACGGTGGCGGGGGCGGCCGGCTAGAGCGGAGGCGTCAGGTCGAGGGTGAGCAGCGCCCCGACGATGTCGTCCACCTCGATCACCTTGAGCCCGTCGACCATCCGTCGGCTGGGGATCCCGCGCTCGCCGGGGAGGCTCCGACCGCGGGGGACGACGGCCACCTTGAAGCCGAGCCGCGCGGCCTCGGCGAGGCGCTGGGGGAGGTCGCGGACCCGGCGCAGCTCACCGGCGAGCCCGATCTCCCCGATGGCGACGGCGCCCCGCGGGGGCGGGAGGCTGAGGTGGGAGCTGGCCACGGCCACCGCGATGGCCAGGTCGGCCGCGGGGTCGTGGAGCTTGGCGCCGCCGACGGTCGCGACGAAGGTGTCGCTCTGGGTGATGCGTAGGCGCGCGTGGCGCTGGAGCACCGCCAGCACGATGTCCACCCGCGAGGACTCCACGCCCGAGACGGTGCGCCGGGGTCGCTCGAGCGGTGACGGGGTCAGCAGTGCCTGCACCTCGGCGAGCAGTGGCCGGCGGCCCTCCATGGTGACGGCGACGCAGGTGCCGGAGACGTCCTGCGTGTGGTGCTCCACGAAGAGCCCGGTCGGGTCGGCGACGGCGGAGATGCCCTCGGACGACAGGTCGAAGCAGCCGACCTCGTCCACCGGGCCGTAGCGGTTCTTCATCGCCCGCAGCATCCGGAAGCGGGAGTTGCGCTCGCCCTCGAAGTGGAGGACGACGTCGACGAGGTGCTCGAGGACGCGCGGGCCGGCGATCGACCCATCCTTGGTGACGTGGCCGACGAGCACGGTCGTGATGTTGCGGGTCTTGGCGACGCGGATCAGGGCCGCGGCGACCTCCTTGACCTGGGTGACACCGCCCGGCACGCCGTCGATGCCGGACGCGCCGATGGTCTGGACGGAGTCGACCACCAGCAGGGTCGGCCGGACCTCCTCGATGTGCGTCAGCACGGCACCGAGGTCGGTCTCGGCGGCGAGGAACAGCTCGTCATGGACCCCGCCGGTGCGGTCGGCGCGCAACCGCACCTGGGCGGCTGACTCCTCGCCGGTGACGTAGAGGGTGCGCTGCTGCACGCGCGCGGTCTGGGCCGCGACCTCGAGGAGGAGCGTGCTCTTGCCGACGCCGGGCTCGCCCGCCAGCAAGATGGCCGCTCCGGGGACCAGCCCGCCGCCGAGCACCCGGTCGAGCTCGGGCACGCCGCTGGGCCGGGCCACGGACTCGGTGGTGGACACCTGGCCGATCGGGACGGCCGGCGTGGACACCGGCCCCGCCGTGGCTCGCATCGTCGGGGCGCCCGCCTCGGCGACCGAGCCCCAGGCCTGGCACTCGCCGCAGCGACCGACCCACTTGCCCGTCTCCCACCCGCACTCCGAGCAGCGGTAGGAGGGGCGGGTCTTCGCCTTCGTCGACATGGACGTCACGCTAGGTCAGGGCACCGACACCCGCGGGACGCCGCGCTCGCCCCCGGCGTACGTCATGGGATCTGCGGGTGCGAACCCCCGGTCCCCATGACGTACGACGTCCCCCGGAACGCCAGCTGGACCAGACCACCTCTCCACAGCAGGCGGCCGAGACCTGTGGAAGAGGCTCGAGATCTGTGGACGAGCCGGCGGAGATCTGGGGATGGAGTGCCTTCATCAGGGGAGGAGCTGGGGAGGGGGAACCGACCTCGCGAAACCCTTGCGCGGCCCTGCGCGGACGACGTAGAACTTCTCCTACGCCGCCCCGCAAGGGGAGGCGGGACGACTCGGAGACGAGGATCCATCCGGGCGGGACGCTTCGGCGTACCGCCCGCCGCGACTGGGTGACGCAGGCGCGGGGATCATCGAGGACGAGACGTCGACCGGAGTTCGTCACATGATCCGGTCAGCGGAGGGCCCTTGCGACTCATACTCGCAAGGGCCCTTCGTCTGTCTCCGGTACCCACTCCCGCCTGGTGCGCACGGCATCGATCGGCGGATTCGTCCTTTCCGGTGAGGAGCCCGGACTCCGCGCGGCCTATGCTGACGCCCGTTGGATCGATCAAGGGGGCTTGCATGGGGCGCAGCGACCACCGGAGCGGCAGCCAGCTGCCCGTCACGCCGCCGACGCTGGCAGACGTCGCCGAGCGCGCCGGCGTCTCGCGCCAGACGGTCTCCAACGCGGTCAACAACCCCGACCTGCTCCGACCCGACACCCTCGAGCGGGTCCGCCAGACGATCGCCGAGCTGGGCTACTCGCCCAACCGCGCCGCCCGCAACCTGCGCACCCGCACGTCCTCGCTGATCGGGCTCAGGTTCACGCCCGCTCAGGAGGGCACGGCCAACATGATGATGGACCGGTTCGTGCACTCCCTGGTCGAGGCCAGCGAGGAGGCCGGCTACCACGTCCTGCTCTTCCCGGCCGACGACGAGGACCCGATCGGCGGCTACGACAACCTGCTGCGCTCGACCGCCGTCGACGCCTTCGTCGTGACCGACACCTATCTCGGCAACCCCCAGGCCGCCTGGCTGAGCCAGCAGCGCGCACCCTTCGTGGCGTTCGGCCGTCCCTGGGACGACGAGACGGCCCGGCACGTGTGGGTCGACGTCGACGGGGCCGCCGGCACGGCGCTGGCCACCCAGCACCTCATCGACCGCGGCCACACCCGGATCGCCTGGATCGGCTGGCGCAAGGACTCGCCCATCGGTGAGGACCGCCGCGCCGGCTGGCTCTCGACCATGCACGCCAACGGCCTCTCCACGACCGGCCTGGCCTCCCGCGTCGAGGACGTCGTGCACAGCGGCGCCGAGGCGTCCGCCGTGCTCCTCGACGCGGCGGCACCCACCGCCTTCGTCTGCGCCTCCGACACGCTTGCCATGGGGGTGCTCCACACGCTGTGGATCCGTCAGCTCGCGCCCGGTCTCGACATCGCCGTCGTCGGGTTCGACGACTCGCAGGTGGCGCAGGTCTACCCCGTCGGCCTCACGTCCGTGCGCCAGCCGCTCGAGGACGTGGCGGTCGAGATCGTGCACACGCTGCGGGCGCTGCTCTCGCACCAGCCCGTCGAGTCGCGCGGCGTCCTCCTGAGCCCGACCCTCGCGATCCGCGAGTCCTCCTAGCTCCCAGGTCCGACCGGTCCCGCCGTCGTCCTCACGGGCAGAGGACCGTGTCGCCAGCAGCTAGAACTCGCGCCACCACAGGTTGACGGCGTAGTCGACCTCGGTGCCCGTGTGGGAGGCGAGCGCCTCCTCGGCGGCCGCCGGAGGAAGCTCGATCCGGACGACGGCCTCGAGCGCCTCGCGGGAGGTGAACGACCAGCCCATGTCGATCTCGCGGCGACTCCAGCCGTGGGTCGACCAGAAGCGCTCCACCGCCGCGGGGTCGACCTCGGGGTAGCCGCGACGGAACCAGCCGCCGAAGGTAGACCTGGTCGCGTCGTTGTCGATCACGAACGCCGTGCCCCCGCGGCGTACGACCCGGTCGAGCTCGCGCAGCCCGGGCTCGGAGCCGGGGCCGAAGAAGTAGGCCCACCGCGCGTGCACCACGTCCACCGACGCGTCCGCGACCGGCAGCGACTCGGCCATGCCCTTCAGCACGGTGACGTTCGTCAGCTTCTTCGTACGCCGTCGCGCGAGGGCGACCAGCGGAGGATGCGGCTCGACCCCGACCACGCTCGCCGCGGCGCCGGCCCACAGGGGTAGGTGGAAGCCGCTGCCGCAGCCGACGTCGAGGAGGGTGCGCCCGGCCCAGTCGCCGATCTCCTGCATCGCGGCGGTGATCCGGCCGTGCGGGTCGGCGGCCCGGTTCTCGAGCTCGTAGAGCTCGGGGGTGTGCCAGATGTTGGGGGAGGGCCGGGGCTTCAAGCTCAGATGCGGACGAGGCCGTGGGGCGTCTGGAGCTGCACGGCCACGATGCCGGGGGTGCCGTTGTGGGCGACCCAGTCGACCTTGACGTCCTCGAGGGGCGCTTCGACGGTCTCGCCGAGCCACTCGCTGACCCGCTGGGGGTCGCCCGCGATCTCCAGGCAGGCCAGGGAGAAGTCGCCGCTGGCGCCGTTGCTCGGGTGCAGGTCGGCGGGCGACTGCCAGTGGATGAAGTAGGGCAGCTGCGGGTCGTTGATCAGGCCGTGGACGCCGATCTGCTGCCACACCAGCTCGGTGCCGTCCGGACGGTGCCGGTTGCCCTTGACGGCCTCGCGGCCCAGGCGGGCCTCGATCGGGGCGATCTCGTCGACCGACACGACCCAGCCCATCCAGCCGCCACCGAGGGCCGACCGCGCACGCACGGCCTGGCCGAAGGGGGCCTTGTCGCTGGCGGGGTGGTCGAGCACCTCGACGATCTCCATGTAGGTGCCGTCTGCCAGGGGCAGGATCATGTTGCGGGTGCCGAAGCGAGGGTGGACACCACCATCGACGAAGTCCGTGCCGAGCAGCCCACCGATGCGCTGGGCGCTGCTGGCAAGTCCATCAGGTCCGGCGGCGAAGCTGACGTGGTCCAGGCGCATGCACAGATTCTGAGCCTGTGTCCTGACGCTCCTGACACCGGGGTCAGGTTGTCTTGATGTCGAGCGATTCGGGAGTGCGGAATCCCTGATCGGCTCAGCGGGGGTCGGCCGGATGGAGCGCCAGGGCCGATCGCGAGCGGACGTGGGCCTCGCAGTGGCGGGTCAGCTCGGCGTACGCCGCGCGTCCCATCAGCTCCACGAGCTCGGGCTCGTGGGTGAGGTAGACCGGCTCCAGGGCGACGTGCGCCTCGGTGTTGCCGGAGCAGTACCAGTCGAGGTCGTGCCCACCCGGACCCCAGCCTCGGCGGTCGTACTCGCCGATCGACACCTCGACGTAGGACGACCCGTCCTGCACCTCGACGGTGCGGTACTGGCGGCGGATCGGCAGCTGCCAGCACACGTCGGGCTTGGTCTCCAGGGGGTTGCGGCCCTGTCGCAGCGCCAGCCCGTGCAGGGCGCAGCCGGCGCCACCGGCCCCCACGGAGGGCGCGAAGTCCGTGCGGTTGTGGAACACGCACGCCCGCTGGCCGTCGTACACCACGGCGAGGGTCTTGCGCTCGCCGTCGTCGTCGGTCTCGATCCAGTCGGACTTCTTCACCACCCGGCCGGGGTGCAGCTGCCAGTCGTTGGCGGTGAGCTGGGCGACGAAGCCCGCGACCCGCTTCTCGTCGTCCTTGTCGGCGAAGTGCGCGCCCAGGGTGCAGCAGCCGACGTCGGGGGCGTCGGCGTAGATCCCCTGGCACCCCTGGCCGAAGATGCACATGTAGGCCGAGGTCAGCCAGGTCAGGTCGCAGCGGAACACCTGGCCCTCGTCGGCGGGATCGGCGAACTCGACGAACGCACGGGGGAACACCAGGTCGACTTCGGGCACGCGACGAGCCTAGTCGCGTGCCCCCCGCCTAGTAGCGTGGCCTTCATGCGCCTGGGCGTCCTCGACATCGGTTCCAACACCGGCCACCTGCTGGTGGTCGACGCGCACGGCGGCGCCGCGCCGCTCCCGGCCTCCTCGCACAAGCAGCCCCTGCGGCTGGCCGAGCACCTCGACGACGACGGCGCGGTGACCAAGAAGGGGATCGCGGCACTCACCGACTTCTGCGCCTCCGCGACCGAGATCGCCGACGACAAGGGCTGCGAGGAGATGCTCGGCTTCGCGACCTCCGCGGTCCGTGACGCCGTCAACTCCGACGAGGTGCTCGCCCACGTGGAGAAGCACGCCGGCGTGCGGCTCGAGGTGCTCTCCGGCGAGGACGAGGCGCGGCTGACCTTCCTGGCCGTACGCCGCTGGTTCGGCTGGTCGGCCGGCCGCCTGGCGGTCTTCGACATCGGCGGCGGCTCCCTGGAGATCGCCGCCGGCACCGACGAGGCGCCCGACGTGGCCTGGTCGCTGCCGCTGGGCGCGGCCCGGATGGCCCGCATGTGGTTCAGGGGTGGTCAGCCCGGGGAGTCGGAGATCCGCGAGCTGCGCAAGCAGATCCGCGCCGACATCGCCCGCGACGCGGGCCATCTGCTGCGCCCGGGCGTCCCCGACCGGGCGGCAGCGACGTCGAAGACCTTCCGCTCGCTGGCGCGCATCTGCGGTGCCGCGCCGAGCGGCGACGGACCACTGGTGCCACGGGTGCTGGAGCTCGCGACGCTCTCCGACTGGATCCCCAAGCTGATGGACCTGTCGTCCGACGAGCTCGCCGCACTGCCGGGCGTCTCGCCGAGCCGCACCCACCAGATCGTGCCCGGCGCGCTGGTGGCGGAGGCGTGCATGGACATCTTCGACCTCAGTGCCCTCGAGGTCTGCCCGTGGGCCCTGCGCGAGGGCGTGATCCTCGAGCGCCTCGACCAGATCTCCATCTTCCCCGGGCGCCGCTGAGCCATGCCCTCCTCCACGACTCCCCAGATCGCCCTGTCCACCGCGTCGGTCTACCCCGAGTCGACGGCGCACGGCTTCGGCTGGGCCGCGTCGCTGGGCTACGACGCGGTCGAGGTGATGGTCGGGATCGATGCCCTGAGCCAGCAGATCGACGCGGTCAAGAAGCTGAGCGAGCACCACGAGGTGCCGATCTGCGCGGTCCACGCGCCCTGCCTGCTCTTCACCCAGCGGGTCTGGGGCACCGACCCGTGGGGCAAGCTCGAGAAGTCGGCCGAGATGGCCGAGGCGGTCGGCGCCGACGTGGTCGTCGTGCACCCGCCGTTCCGCTGGCAGAAGGACTACGCGGCCGGCTTCGTCGAGGGCATCGCGTCGCTCGAGGCCCGGACCGGCATCGCCTTCGCGGTCGAGAACATGTATCCGTGGCGCGCCTCGTCGCGCCGCGGCATGGAGATGTACCTCCCCGGCTGGGACCCCAGCCAGGAGGACTACGCCCACACCACCATCGACCTCTCGCACGCCGCGATCGCGCGCAGCGACGTGATCGAGATGGCCGACCGGATGGGCCGACGGCTGCGGCACATCCACCTCACCGACGGCACGGGGTCGGCCAAGGACGAGCACCTCGTGCCCGGTCGCGGCGTCATGCGTGCCGCGGAGTTCCTGCAGCACCTCGCGCGCACCGACTTCGCCGGCCACGTCGTGCTGGAGATCAACACCCGTCGGTGCGCCGACCGGACGGAGCGCGAGGCCGACCTGCGCGAGTCGCTGGAGTTCGCCCGGGCCCACCTGGGCGTGACCACGCCGTGAGCACCCCGTGACGTCACGGGCCTCCCGGGGCCGGCGTCCGGGCGCACCCGACACCCGCGCCGAGGTGCTCGCCGCCGCGCGTACGTCGTTCGCCGAGAAGGGCTTCCGGGGTACGACGATCCGCGCCGTGGCGGCCTCTGCCGGCGTCGACCCGGCGCTGGTCCACCACTACTTCGGCTCCAAGGACGACCTCTTCCTCGCCGCGCTCGAGATGCCCGTCGACCCGCGCGCAATCCTCGCGCCGGTGGTGGCCCTGGGCCCGGACGGCGCGGGCGAACGCCTGCTGCGCACGTTCCTGTCCGTGTGGGACGAGCCGGAGATCCAGGTGCGGCTGCTCGCGGTGGCGCGGTCCGCGCTCGGCGACGGCGGCGGTCGCCTGCTCGAGGATGGCTTCATCCCGGTGGTGCTCGGACCGGTGCTGGGGCAGCTCGTCAAGGACCGCCCGGAGGTCCGCATCCCCCTCGTGGCGAGCCAGGTCCTCGGCCTGATCGTCACCCGCTACGTCCTGGCCCTCCCGCCCATGGCGCAGATGCCGGCGGAGGACGTCGTCGCGAGGATCGGGCCCGTGCTGCAGCACTACCTGACCGGCGACCTCGACGGCTCGCCGCGGATCGCCCGCTAGCCGCCCGGGCACCGGTCCAGACATCCGCAGGATTGCCGATGCGCGAAGACGCGCGGAAGAGCCAGGTTGGTGCCATGTCACCGACTCCTGAAGGACGTACCCCCCGCCACGGGCGCGAGAGCTTCTTCATCGAGGGTGAGGGTGTGGTCGGGTCCGAGGACCCGACGGCCGTCCCGCCCACGACCGCGCGCGCCCACACCACGGCCGCCAGCGGTCCCGCTGTGGCCGCCGCACCGACGTTCCGCTTCAGCCGCCTGGGCCCGAAGGGCGTACGGCTGCCCGAGGCCACGCTGCGCAAGGTCGCCTTCGCGATGACCGGCGGCTCGGAGGTCGACGGCACCATCCCGTCCGGCTACACCTACCTCGGCCAGTTCGTCGACCACGACCTCACCTTCGACGCGACCACGGTCGCGTTCGGCGACAACGTCTCGCCGGCCGCGCTCCTGCAGGGGCGCTCGCCCACTCTTGACCTCGACAGCCTCTACGGCGCGGGTCCGCTCGACCCGGTCTCGGCGGAGTTCTACGAGTCCGACCACACCCGCCTCAAGGTGGGGAAGACGACCCGGATCGGCGGGGACCAGGCGCGCGTGGGCTTCGACCTGCCACGGGTCGGCACCGGCTCCGCCTCGGCCGCCCGCAAGGCGGCGATCCCGGACCGTCGCAACGACGAGAACCTCGCCGTGGCCCAGACCCACGCCGCCATGATCCGGTTCCACAACCGGGTGGTGGCGGGGCTCGGGCCGGGCACGCCGCCGGCCGAGCGGTTCGAGAAGGCCCGCCGCAAGGTGGTCCTCCACTACCAGTGGATGCTGCGCACCGACTACCTGGCGCGGATCTGCGACGGCGACGTCGTCACCGACGTCTTCACCGACGGTCGCAAGGTGGTCGACCCGGGGGCCGACCCGCTCAGCATGCCGACGATGCCCGTGGAGTTCTCGGTCGGCGCGTTCCGGCTCGGCCACTCGATGATCCGCGAGGCCTACGACTGGAACGCCCGGTTCCCCAACGGCTCGGGTTCCCTCGACCTGCTGTTCTTCTTCTCCGGCACGAGCGGGGACCTCGGCGGCAACCCGACCCTGCCGTCGAACTGGATCGCGGACTGGCGCAGGCTCTACCGCTTCGCGCAGATCGGGCACGGAGAGCTCAAGCCGCCGGCCGGCGAGTTCAACCTCGCCCGCCGCATCGACACCCGGCTCGTCGACGCGCTCGCCGCGCTGCCGGTGAGGTCCTTCGGCGGTGCCGACTCCGACGCGTTCACCATCCGGGCCAACCTCGCCTTCCGCAACCTGGTGCGGGCGCGGATGATGCGCCTGGCGAGCGGCCAGCAGATGGCGGCGCTCATGCGCGCGGCCGGCGTACCCGTGACGACACTGACCAAGGCGCAGCTCCGTGAGGGCGCCGGCGGCGCGAGCTCGGCACGGCTCGACGGGCTGACCGACCCGCAGCGCGAGGCCTTCCTGGCCGACACGCCGCTGTGGTTCTACGTCCTGCGGGAGGCGGAGCTCAACGACGGACGGCTGACAGGCGTGGGGGCGCGGATCGTGGTGGAGACCTTCCACCGGGCGATGGAGGGCAGCAGCCACTCGATCGTCCGCAGCCCCGGCTTCCGTCCCGACCTGGGGGAGAAGGACGGCCGGTTCCGGATGAGCGACCTGCTGCTGGTCGCCTTCGAGGGGAAGAAGGCGCTGCTCGCGCCGCTGGGGGACTGAGCGGCGCGCCCGGGGTTGACGAGCACGGGACCCGCGCGCACAATTCAACACATGATGAAAAACGTCATCGAGGTGAGGGACCTCGTCGTCGTACGCGGTGGACGCCGGGTGCTGCCGGGCATATCGATCGACGTCACGGCCGGGGTCACCGGGCTGCTGGGGCCGAGCGGCTGCGGCAAGACCACGCTGATGCGGTGCCTGGTCGGGGCGCAGCAGGTGCGGTCCGGGTCCGTCGAGGTGCTCGGCGAGCCGGCCGGCAGCGCGGCGCTGCGCACCCGGATCGGCTACGTCACCCAGGCGGCCAGCGTGTACGACGACCTGACCGTGGCCGAGAACCTCGCGTTCTTCACCAGGGTGCTCGGCATCGACCGGTCGTCGGGCGACGAGGCGATCGAGGTGGTCGGGCTCGCCGACCAGCGCCAGCAGGTCGTCGGCCGGCTCTCCGGCGGGCAGCGCAGCCGGGTCAGCCTCGCCGTCGCGCTGCTCGGCACTCCTGACCTCCTGGTGCTCGACGAGCCCACGGTCGGACTGGACCCGGTCCTGCGGCGCGACCTGTGGGAGCTGTTCCACCGCCTCGCCGACGCCGGTGCGGCCGTGCTGGTCTCGAGCCACGTCATGGACGAGGCCGAGCGCTGCCACCGGCTGCTGCTGATGCGCGAGGGCCGGATCATCGCCGACGGCTCGCCCGACGAGATCCGCGGGCGCACCGGTGCCCCGGACATCGAGCAGGCCTTCCTCCACCTCGTCGAGGACCGGGGGGACGCAGCATGAGCCTTCGCATCACGCTCGCCGTCGCCGACCGCGTGCTCACCCAGGTCCGCCGGGACCACCGCACGCTCGCGATGCTGCTGGTCGTCCCGTGCCTGCTGATCAGCCTGCTGTGGTGGATGTTCGACGACCTGCCCGGCGGCCTCTTCGACCGTTTCGGTCCCGCGCTGCTGGCGATGTTCCCCTTCATCGTGATGTTCCTGGTCACCAGCGTCACCACCCTGCGCGAGCGCTCGTCCGGCACGCTCGAGCGACTCCTCACGATGCCGATGGGCAAGCTCGACTTCCTCCTCGGCTACGCCCTCGCCTTCGGCCTGCTCGCGGCGGTCCAGTCGGCGCTCGCCGTGACGGTGAGCGTGGGCCTGCTCGGCCTCGACGTCAACGGACCGGTCTGGCTGCTCGGCGTCGTCGCGGTCGTCGACGCGGTCCTCGGGACCGCGCTGGGGCTGCTGGTCAGTGCCTTCGCCACCACGGAGTTCCAGGCCGTGCAGTTCATGCCGGCCTTCGTGCTCCCGCAGATCCTGCTCTGCGGGCTGTTCGTCCCCCGCGACGCGATGCCGGGCGTGCTCGAGGCGATCAGCAACGTGCTGCCGCTGTCGTACGCCGTCGACGCGATGCAGGAGCTCGTCGGAGCTGCCGACCAGGGTGAGGTCTGGCGCTCCATCGCGGTCGTGGCGTGCTTCGGCGTCGCCGCGCTCGTGCTGGGGGCGGCCACCCTGCGCCGTCGTACGCCCTGACCCGTCCGCTTACTCAGGCACGCGCCGGAAGAGCACGGCGGCCGCGGCGAACAGGACGGCGTACATCCCGGTCAGGCCCACGACGTCGAGGACGGACGCGGACTCGCGGTCGGTGGTGATCAGGACGACCGCGACGACGCCCGCGAGCAGCGTCGTCACCGAGGCTGCGCCCAACGCGAGCACCATGCCTCCGGGACGGAAGCGGGTGAGGACGGCGACGAGCAGCCCGACGGCCGGCGCCGCGAGGTAGATCGCGTCGCGGTCCCCGTCGCCCACGATGCCCAGGGCACCGATGCCGAACAACAGGAAGAGGACGGTCATGAGCGACATGCCGAGGGCGAGGGCGTAGCGCGGGGCCGCTGCTGAGGGGCTCGAGATCATGGCTCCGACGGTAGGTGCGCGGGCCTGCCGAAGGGGTGGAGGACCTGTGAAGGTTCGATGAGGATCGGCGTAGCCTGTCGGCCATGTCGTTGCTCCGCCAGCCGATCCTCCTGCTCGCCCGCAGCCAGGGGGTCAAGAAGCTCGTCTCGACCATGCGCGTCTCCAGCGGCATCGTCACCAGCTACGTCCCGGGTGAGGCGACGGCCGATGCCGTCCGCGCCACCTCCGAGCTGGTCGACGACGGCCTGCGGGTGACGCTGGACTACCTCGGCGAGGACACCACCGACGCCGCGCAGGCCGAGGCGACCGTCGCGGCCTACAAGGACGTCCTGTCCGAGCTGTCCTCGCGCGGCCTGGCCGCGCAGGCCGAGGTGTCGGTCAAGCTGAGCGCGATCGGTCAGTTCCTCCCCGACAACGGTCACAAGGTCGCCCTGGAGAACGCCCGCGAGATCTGCCGGGCCGCCCGCAACACCGGCACCACGGTGACCCTCGACATGGAGGACCACACCACCACCGACTCGACGCTCTCGATCCTGCGCGAGCTCCGCAAGGACTTCCCCGAGACCGGCGCCGTGCTGCAGGCGATGCTGCGCCGCACCGAGGCCGACTGCCGGTCGCTGGCCTACGAGGGCTCGCGCGTGCGGCTGTGCAAGGGCGCCTACATGGAGCCCGAGGCGGTCGCCTTCCAGGACAAGATCGACATCGACAAGTCCTACGTGCGCTGCCTCAAGGTGCTCCTGGCCGGTCAGGGTTACCCGATGATCGCGACGCACGACCCGCGGATGATCCAGATCGCCTCGTCGCTCGCGAGCCGCTTCGGCCGACGCCCGGGGACCTACGAGTTCCAGATGCTCTACGGCATCAGACCCGACGAGCAGAAGCGCCTCGCCGCCGCCGGGGAGACCATGCGCGTCTACATCCCCTACGGCACCGAGTGGTACGGCTACCTGATGCGCCGCTTGGCCGAGAAGCCCCAGAACCTCGCCTTCTTCGCGCGCTCGCTCGTCTCGAAGAAGTAGGTTGGCCTCATGAGCACAGCGATCATCGGCGCCGGGGTGATGGGGGAGACCCTCCTCTCGGGGCTGGTGCGCGCCGGGCGGCGCGTCGACCAGTTGATGGTCGGCGAGAAGCGGGCCGACCGGGCCCGCGAGCTCGAGGAGCGCTACGGCGTGGCCGTCGTCTCCAACCGCGAGGCGGCCGCCAAGGCCGACACCGTCGCGCTGGTGGTCAAGCCGCAGGACATGGGCGACGTGCTCGACGAGATCGCCGGTGACCTGCGCCCCGGCCAGCTCGTCGTGTCGCTCGCCGCAGGCATCACCACCGCCTTCATCGAGTCGCGCGTGCCCGAGGGCATCGCCGTCGTCCGCGTCATGCCCAACACTCCCGCCCTCGTCGACGAGGGCATGGCGGCCATCGCGCCCGGCTCCCACTGCGACGAGTCGCACCTGACCGAGGCCGAGTCGCTGATGGCCTCCACCGGCAAGGTGCTCCGGATCCCCGAGAAGCAGATGGACGCGGTCACCGCGATCTCCGGCTCCGGCCCGGCCTACATCTTCTTCGTCGTCGAGTCGATGATCGAGGCGGGCGTCCACCTCGGCCTGCCCCGCGCCACCGCCACCGAGCTCGTCGTGCAGACCCTCGTCGGGTCCGCCGCGATGCTCCGCGAGACCGGCACCCACCCGGTCGTCCTGCGCGAGCAGGTCACCTCGCCGGGAGGGACGACGGCGTCCGCGCTGCGCGAGCTCGAGATCCACAAGGTCCGCGCGGCGTTCCTCGCCGCCATGGAGGCCGCCCGCAACCGCTCGCGCGAGCTGGCCGAGGGATCCTGACACGACGCCCGTCGGGCCGACCGGTCCGTCACCGTCTGCCAGGAGTAACGTCCGCCACATGGAGTGTGCCGGGCCCACGTCGATCGTCTTCGACCCGACGCTCACCGACTACGACTTCGGGCCGACCCACCCGATGTCGCCGGTCCGCGTCGACCTGACGATGCGGCTCGCGGAGGAGCTCGGCGTGCTCGACGGCGTCAAGCGCGTCGACGCACCCATGGCCACCGCCGAGCAGGTCGCCACCGTGCACGACCAGGGCCTCATCGAGGCGGTCACCAAGGCAGGTACGACGCCGGGCTGGGTCGACCACGACCGCGGGCTCGGCACCGAGGACGACCCGGTCTTCCAGGGCATGCACCTCGCCAGCGCCCACGTCGTCGGCGCCAGCCTCGAGGCCTGCCGCCAGGTGTGGAGCGGCGAGTCGCTCCACTCCGTCAACATCGCCGGCGGCCTGCACCACGCGATGCCCGACCGCGCCAGCGGCTTCTGCATCTACAACGACGTCGCCGTCGGCATCACGCAGCTGCTGGCCGACGGAGCCGAACGGGTGGCCTACGTCGACATCGACGTCCACCACGGCGACGGCGTGGAGAAGATCTTCTGGGACGACCCGCGGGTGCTGACCATCTCCCTGCACGAGACCGGGCAGATGCTGTTCCCCGGCACCGGCTTCCCGACCGACACCGGCGGCGAGGGTGCCGAGGGGTCGGCGGTCAACGTCGCGCTCCCGCCGGGCACCGCCGACGCGGGATGGCTGCGCGCCTTCCACGCCGTCGTACCCCCGCTCCTGCGCGAGTTCCGCCCCGACGTGCTGGTCACCCAGCACGGCTGCGACTCCCACATGAACGACCCGCTCGCCCACATGATGCTGAGCGTCGACGGGCAGCGAGCGGCGTACGTCGCCCTCCACGAGCTCGCCCACGAGGTCGCCGGCGGCCGCTGGGTGGTCACCGGTGGTGGCGGCTACTCCGTCGTCGACGTCGTGCCGCGAGCCTGGACGCACCTCATCGCCATCGCCGCCGGGCACCCGCTCGAGCCCACGCTGGCGACGCCGCCGGCCTGGCGGGCGTACGTCGAGGAGGTGCTGGGGGCGACCGCGCCGCACCGGATGACCGACGGGCGCACCCCGGCCTACCGGGACTGGTCCGCGGGCTACGACCCGGACGCCTGGCTGGACCGTGCCATCCACGCCACGCGGATGGAGATCTTCCCGCTGCACGGCCTCGACCCGCTGCCCTGAGCGCGGCCGGGGGAGGGAGGGCCACGGTAAAGAATCAAACCGACACGCCGTCAGTCCCACATGTTTCTTTGGCGTTCCTCTTCCCCACCCGTCACGCGAGCCCTATTCTCACGAGAAGCGGCACGCCTGTGACGCCGGTGGGGAAGCCGGCGCCGTCCCGCACAGAAGGATCGGTGCACATCATGGCTGCGAACACCCCTGGAGACATGTCCGAGGCCCATTTCCTCACCATCGCAGAGGTGGCGTCCAGGATGCGCGTCTCGAAGATGACGGTCTACCGGCTCGTGCACGGCGGCGACCTGCCCGCGGTCCGCGTCGGCCGTTCGTTCCGGGTCACCGAGGACGACGTCAACGACTACCTGCGCAAGAGCTTCTACAACGCGGGCTGAGCTCGGCGTGGATGCACTGACCTGACGCGATTCCGCGCTGCCCACCCCTGCCAAGTAGGGTGGGCGGGTCCGGCCGACAGGTGTCGGCCGAAAGGAAAGGTCTGATCCACGTGGGTTCTGTCATCAAGAAGCGGCGCAAGCGCATGGCCAAGAAGAAGCACCGCAAGCTGCTCAAGAAGACGCGCGTCCAGCGCCGCAAGCTCGGCAAGTAACACCCTCGACCATGGGACGGGTCGTGCTGGTCACCGGGATCTCCCGGGACATCGGTCGACGATTCGCGCGCGCCGCGACCGGCGACCCGTCCATCGAGCGAGTGATCGGGGTGGACGTCGTCCCCCCGCGGGGCGACATCGGGGACGTCTCCTTCGTCCGCGCTGACATCCGCAACCCCGTCATCGCGAAGGTCCTCGCCAAGGAGGACGTCGACACGGTCGTCCACATGAGCGTGATCGCGACGCCCGGCTCGGCCGGTGGTCGCGGGACGATGAAGGAGCTCAACGTCATCGGCTCCATGCAGCTGCTCGCTGCGTGCCAGAAGTCGACGACGGTCGATCGCCTGGTGGTGAAGTCGACGACCACGGTCTACGGCTCGAGCCCGCGCGACCCCGCGATGTTCACCGAGGACATGGGGCCCAAGCGCCTGCCCTCCTCCGGCTACGGCAAGGACGTCTACGAGATCGAGGGCTACGTCCGCGGGTTCGCCCGCCGCCGCCCCGACGTCGACGTCACGATGATCCGCGCCGCCAACGTCGTCGGGCCGCACGTCTCGAGCCCGCTGACCAACTACTTCCGGCTCCCGGTGGTGCCGCGCGTGCTGGGCTTCGACCCGCGCCTGCAGTTCCTCCACGAGGACGACCTGCTCGCCGTGCTGCGCCACGCCGCGACGTCCGGGATCCCCGGCACGTTCAACGTCGCCGGCGACGGGCTGATGACGCTGAGCCAGGCCGTACGCCGCCTCGGCAAGCCGTCGCTCGCGATGCCGCGCTTCGCCGTGGGCCGCCTCGGCGCGACGATGCGGCAGGCTCGCCTGTCGGACTTCTCGCCCGAGCAGCTGGTGTTCCTCACCTACGGTCGTGGTGTGGACACCACCCGGATGCGCACCCAGCTCGGCTTCGAGCCGACCTACTCCACCGCCGAGGCGTTCGCAGACTTCTGCCGCGAGCTCACGCCGGCGCCGCTGGAAGGAGCCGGTCGTGCCTGAGAAGGCGCGCGAGGACGCCGTGGTCATCCCGATCGGCACCGGAGGCCGTCCGGGTCGCGGCTCGGGCCGGGCCCGCCCGTCGTCGGCGGCGCGCGACCTGGCCCCCGCCGCCCAGAAGAAGTCCGCCGCCAAGAAGTCCGCCGCCAAGCCGCCCGCCGCCACGCCCGCTGCCACGAAGCCGGCCGCCACGAAGCCGGCCGCCACGAAGCCGGCGACGAAAGCCCCGCGCAGCGCACCCGTCGCCGAGCCCGCCGCCCCGGGTGCCGTGGCGAGCGGTGGTCCAGCCACAGGATCTCCCCGAGAGAAGGTGGCTGCCGCACCGCCCAGGACCGGGATCCCGGCCGGCGACTGGCTCTCGGCCGCCCAGGGCGCTGCGATGGAGGTCTTCGGTGACGACTGGGAGCGACGCCTCGCCGAGCTGATGGCGTTCATGCGTCGCCGCCTCGAGGGCGACTACGAGGTCGACGACTACGGCTTCGACCGCGAGCTCACCGAACGCTTCTTCATGGCGGCCCTGCGACCGGTGGCGGAGAAGTGGTTCCGCCTCGAGGTGCGCGGGCTGGAGAACATCCCCGCGGAGGGCGGCGCGCTCGTCGTGTCCAACCACTCCGGCACGGTGCCGCTCGACGGACTGATGACGATGCTCGCGGTGCACGACCAGGCTCACCGCTTCCTGCGCCCGCTCGGCGCCGACCTGGTCTTCAAGATGCCCGTCATCAGCTCGCTGGCCCGCAAGGGAGGCGCCACCCTCGCGTGCGTCGAGGACGCCGAGCGGATGCTGTCCGGCGGCGACCTCGTGGGCGTGTGGCCGGAAGGCTTCAAGGGCATCGGCAAGCCGTTCAGCGAGCGCTACAAGCTTCAGCGCTTCGGCCGCGGTGGCTTCGTGTCGGCCGCGCTGCGCACCGGCGTACCCATCATCCCCCTGTCGGTGGTCGGCGCCGAGGAGATCTACCCCCTCGTCGGCAACGTGCCGTCACTGGCGCGGCTGCTGGGGGTCCCCTACATCCCGATCACACCGTTCTTCCCGTGGCTCGGGCCGCTCGGCATGGTGCCGCTGCCCTCGAAGTGGATCCTGGAGTTCGGCGAGCCGATCCGCACCGACTCCTACGACGCCACCGAGGCCGAGGACCCGATGCTGGTCTTCAACGTCACCGACCAGGTGCGCGAGACCATCCAGCACACGCTCTTCGACCTGCTGCGCGAGCGCGACGGCGTCTTCAGCTAGGCCCTCACCGGTCGCGGGTCGTCAGGGCAGCAGGTCGCCGGTCGCGTTTCCGAGGGTGCCACCGGTGGCCCCGTCGAGCGTGCCCGTCACCTCGCCGATGAGGCCCCCGGTGGCGTTGTCGAGGCCGGTGCTGAGGCCGCCGAGCGCTCCGCCGGTCACCCCGTCGAGCTGGTTGGCCAGGTCGGTGGTCGTGTCGGTGACGCCGTCGGTGACACCCTTGGTGATGTCCTTGACCTTGTCCGGGTCCTTCGTGGGGTCGGCCTTCGTCGGGTCGGGTACGGCGTCGGGCGTGAGCGTGGACGTGGGCGCGGTGGGCGTCGGGGTCGGCAGGTTGGCCTCGGGGGACCGCAGCGCCTCGGGCACCGTGATGCCCTCGAGGTCCTGGCCCGAGATCGGAGCGGCCTCCAGGGTCAGCTCGTCGCTGTCGAGACCGGTGAGCAGGTCGGGCGGCGCGCTGCTGAGCAGGAAGTCGGGCGTCGTGGTGATTCCGCCGGAGCACACCGGGCAGGCGGTGTCGAGCTCCACGTCGAGGTCGGTGAGAGTGCGACCGGCCGCCAGCAGCTCGTCACGCGCGCTGGAGGGCAGCTCGTACTGCAGGGCGGTGAGGCGGTCCATGCTCTCCGCGGTGAAGTCGCGCGCACTCTGCACGTCCTGCTCGGCGCCGCTGACCTCGTAGGCGGAGAGCAGGCTGCGGACACCGTCGCCGGACTGCTCGGTGAAGGCGTCGAGGGTGTCGGGGATGAGGCGGTCGTTGCCGCCGTTGCCCGCCGCGAGCTCCTCGAGCTCGTCGAGGCGGGTGCCGGCCTGGGCGAGGAGGGTGCGACCGCGGGCCGCGTCGTCGGAGGCGAGGCGCACCTGGGCGGACTCGATGCCGCGCTTGACGCCGTACAGCGACTCCCCGGGCAGCGAGGTCTGGGCGGCGACCGCCAGGGTGGCGGTGGCACCGACGAGTGCGGCACCGCCGAGCAGCACGGCGACGCGGCGGTCACGGCGGCCGGACGCGATCGGCATCGCCAGGCGCGCCGGGGTGGCGGGCTGGCGCACCAGCGCCGTGTCGGCCTCGGCCATGAGGCGCTCGCGCAGGGAGCTCACGAACTCCGCCCGCGGCGTCACCTCGGGGAACGAGCGCAGGTCGGACACGACGTCCAGGAGGGCAGCGAAACGCTCGGCATCGCGCTCGGTGAGCGGCGTGCCGGGTCCCCGGGAGAGGAGTGCCTCGAACTCGTCGGCACGTCGTCGTGCCGAGAATGGGGCTGTCATGGTGCTCGTCCTGTCTCACTGCTGGTGGGTGCTCCCACCCAGACGAACGAGCGGGACGAGGCCAGGGTTACGGGTGGGGTCACAGGTCCCTCAACCCCTCCGGCAGCAGCTTGGCCAGGTTGCGTACGCCGCGCAGCTGGAGCTGCTTCACGGCGCCGTCCGAGCGGTCGAGGGCCAGCGCCGTCTCGGCGATCGACAGGCCCTGCAGGAACCGCATGATGAGGCACTCGCGCTGCTCGGTCGGCAGCTCGGTGAGCGCCTTGAGCAGCACCTCGTTGGTCAGCCCCGCGAGCACCGCGCTCTCGGGGCCCTCCTCGGCGTCGTCGTGCGGCGACATGTCCTCGGTGGTCATCTCCAGGCGGGTGCGCCCCGCCTTGAAGTGATCGGTGGTGAGGTTGCGCGCGATGGTCATCAGCCAGGCGCCGAAGTCCTTGCCCTGCCAGCGGAAGCTGTTCATGCTCCGCAGCGCCCGGAAGAAGGTCTCGGAGGTGAGGTCCTCGGCCAGCACCTGGGAGCGGGTGCGGTAGTAGAGGAAGCGGTAGACCGACGACTGGTAGTGGTCGTAGAGGAGGCCGAAGGCGTCCTTGTCGCCGGCCCGGGCCAGCTCCACCAGCGCGATCAGCCGCTCGCGCTCGGCGCCGTCGACCTCGGACGAGGTGGCCTGGTCCTCGTCGCCGACCGGGCTCGAGCCCGAAGAACCTGAGGAGCCCGCGCGGCCGGCTCCGCCGGCCGGACGGGAGGCCGAGCCGGGGACCGCGGTCTCGGCCAGCAGGACCTGCGGGGAGAGGGCAGCCCAAACTGCGCGCCGTAGCGCGTCCAGTCCTGCCTCGACGGCATGCTCGAGGTCGTGTGTTGACCGCATGCGGATTCCCTCCCCGGTTGCAGCACCCCCACGATAAGTGGCCGCGTGGCTCCTGTGAACCCGTCCGTAACTTTCAGTTACAGCTTCAGGCGGAGTGGCCGCGACCACGCACGCTCACGCCGGCGACGACGGCGCCGGAGACCGCGCCGGCGACCGCGGCGGCGACCAGGCCGGCCCGGGCCGCCTTGCGGCCGGTGCGGTAGTCGTGGACCCGCCAGCCGTGGGCCCTGGCGTGCGCGCGGAGCCTGGCATCGGGGTTGATCGCGCACGGGTCGCCCACCAGCGAGAGCATCGGCAGGTCGTTGCTGGAGTCGGAGTACGCCGAGCAGCGCGCCAGGTCGAGCCCCTCGCGGGCTGCGAGCGCCTTGATCGCCTCGGCCTTGGCGGGTCCGTGCAGCAGGTCGCCGACGAGCTGCCCGGTGTAGACGCCGTCCACGTGCTCGGAGACCGTGCCCATCGCCCCGGTGAGGCCCAGGCGCCGGGCGATGATGCTGGCGATCTCGATCGGCGCCGCGGTGACCAGCCACACGCGCTGGCCCTCGTCGAGGTGGATCTGGGCCAGGGCGCGGGTGCCGGGCCAGATGCGGTGGGCCATCGCCTCGTCGAAGATCGCCTCGCCGAGCTCCTCGAGCTCGGCGGTGGTGTGCCCGGCGATGAACGAGAGAGCCGACGCCCGGGCCTCGGCCACGTGCTCGGGGTCTTCGACGCCCACGATCCGGAAGTAGGCCTGCTTCCACGCCGCACCGGCGATCTCGCGGGTGGTGAAGAACTTGCGGCGGTGCAGGCCGCGGGCGAGGTGGAAGATGCTGGCGCCCTGCATGACCGTGTTGTCGACGTCGAAGAAGGCTGCCGCGGTCAGGTCGCTGGGCGTGGTGAGCGCGCTCTCGACCTCTGCCGACGCGGCCGCGGCCTCGCCGGCGAGGGCCGAGCGCTGCTGCAGGTTGAGCCGACGGGGACGCTCGGACCGGGTCACCCGGCAAGCGTAGCGCCGCCTGGCACCACCGATCTCTCGCCTGCTGCGCGCCACCACGCGGGCGCGCTGGCTGCGTTGTCGCGCACTCGACGGGCCTAGCGGCCCGCCTTCGACCCTCCGCCTTGCCAGCACACCCGCCTGATGACGCTCGCGACGGCGTCGATCGATGATGACAGGCTGTGGAAGGATCCCCGCATGCCGCGCAACGACATCTCCGCCTTCGTGGCCGAGGCTGCCGCGGACGTGCCCGAACGCCAGGCGCTCGTGGAGTCCGGCGGACGCATCCTCACGTGGTCCGGCCTCGAGGACGAGGTCGCCCGGATCGCCACCGGCCTGGGCCTGCGGGGCATCCGCGCTGGACAGCGCGTGATGATCGTCGTCGGCAACCGGATCGAGTTCGTCACCGCCTACCTCGGCGTGCTGCGAGCCCAGGTCGTCGCCGTCCCGGTCAACCCGCGCTCGGCACCCGGCGAGGTCGCGCGGATGATGGCGGACTCCGGCACGCGGCTGGTCGTGGTCGACGAGACGGCACTCGACCTCGTACGCGCTGCGCTGGTCGACCTCGAGCGGATCGGGGGCGTCGCCGCGCCCACCGTCGTCGTCACCGGGGCCGAGCCGGGCGAGGGCGAGGTGGCCTTCGCCGAGCTCCGTGCGGACGACGTACGACCGGTACCGCCCCTCCCGGACCCCGAGAAGCTGGCCGCCCTCCTCTACACGAGCGGCACCTCCGGCCGGCCGCGCGCCGCGATGCTCAGCCACCGGGCGCTGCTGGCCAACATCGAGCAGGTCGCGGCCGTCGAGCCGCCGATGATGCACGGCGACGACGTGGTGCTCGGCGTGCTGCCGCTCTTCCACGTCTACGGACTCAACGCGGTGCTGGGTGGCGTCCTGCGCCACCGCGCCCGGTTGCTCCTGGTGGAGCAGTTCGACCCGCAGGCGGTCCTCGACCTCATCGACGACGAGGCGTGCAGCGTCGTCCCGATCGCCCCTCCGGTCTTCGCCCACTGGCTGCCCGACCAGCACCTCAAGGAGCGGCTCGGCCCGGTGCGGCTGGTGCTCTCCGGCTCCGCGCCGCTCGAGCCCGCCGTCGTCGAGGAGTTCACCGCGATCACCGGGATCCCGGTGCACCAGGGCTACGGCCTGACCGAGGCGTCGCCGGTCGTCACCAGCACGCTCTGCAGCCGGCGCAACCAGCCCGGCTCGGTCGGCGCCGCCCTGCCCGGGATCGAGCTGCGGCTCGTCGACGAGACCTACCACGTCATCGAGGGGGAGGACCCGGGCGAGATCGAGGTCCGCGGCGCCAACCTCTTCAGCGGCTACTGGCCCCTCGGGGTCGACGGGCCGGACGCCGACGGCTGGTACGGCACCGGCGACGTCGGCTTCCTCGACGCCAGCGGCGACCTGTTCCTGGTCGACCGGGTCAAGGAGCTGGTCATCGTCAGCGGCTTCAACGTCTACCCCAGCGAGGTGGAGGACGTGATCCGCGAGGTCGAGGGCGTCACCGAGGTCGCGGTCATCGGGGCACCGGACGCGGAGACCGGCGAGAGCGTCGTGGCGTACGTCGTCGCGCCGGGGACCGAACGCGCCGCGGTCGACGCGGCGGTGCGCGAGCACGCCTCCTCGCGGCTCGCGCGCTTCAAGCAGCCCACCCGTGTCGAGGTCGTCGACGCGCTCCCCCTGACCGTCACCGGCAAGGTCCAGAAGGGCCGCTTGCGCGGGATCGAACGACGACGCGTCGACGGCCTCCTTCCATGAGCACCCCGATGAGCGAGCCGCGCGTCACCCTCTACACCCGGACGGGCTGCCACCTGTGCGACGCCGCCCGCGAGGTCGTCGTGAAGGTCTGCGAGGACCTGGGCGAGTCGTGGGTCGAGATCGACATCGACGCCGACAGCGACCTCGCCGACCGCTTCGGCGAGGAGGTCCCGGCGACCTTCGTCGACGGGCGCCAGCACGACTACTGGCGCGTCGACGAGGGCCGGCTCCGGGCGGCGCTCGGGTGAGGGCCACCTGCACGCGCTGGACGCCGACGGCCTGATCGCGAGGGCCCGGCACCCTCCGACAGCGTGTCCGGGATGTCGTCACCCGTGTGCTCGTCGACGGGCCGCCGAGCGGGCACGTGTCCGAGGTGCGTACGCCCTCTCCGGTGCCTGATGCAAGTCCGGTGACCCCCCTATGGGGTGGGTCATCTCACATGTGCTAGTCGACCCTCGTCCCGTTTTGTTCTCCCGTTCACAAACTCCTACAGTGGCGGGGTCCACGCGAGGTTCGCGGGACTGGAAAGAAGCAGCTGTGACCGCACGGACCCCCGACTCTTCCCGGGACATTCCCGAGGCAACTGTCGCCCGGCTTCCCGTGTACCTGCGTGCCCTGACCGGCCTCGCCGAGGACGGCACGACGACCTGCTCCAGCGAGGAGCTCGCGGCCTCGGCGGGCGTCAACAGCGCCAAGCTGCGCAAGGACCTCTCCTACCTCGGCAGCTACGGCACCCGCGGCGTCGGCTACGACGTGGAATACCTGCGCTACCAGATCGCGCGTGAGATCGGCGTGACCCAGGACTGGCCCGTGGTCATCGTGGGCATCGGAAATCTCGGCCACGCGCTCGCCAACTACTCGGGGTTCCGCAGCCGCGGCTTCCGCGTGGTCGCGCTGCTCGATGCCGACCCCCAGCGCAAGGACGAGGTCGTCGCCGGCCTCGACGTCCGCTCCTTCGAGGACCTCGAGTCCATCGTCGCCGAGCACGCGGTCTCCATCGGCGTGATCGCCACCCCCGCGATCGCCGCCCAGTCCGTCGCCGACCGGATGGTCGCCAACGGCATCACGAGCATCCTCAACTTCGCCCCGACGGTCCTGTCGGTGCCGGACGGCGTCGGCGTACGCAAGGTGGACCTGTCCATCGAGCTGCAGATCCTCGCCTACCACGAGCAGCGCAAGTCCGTTGCTCCTGCTTCGGAGGACGCATCGTGAGTGTGCTCGTCGTCGGAATCTCCCACAAGTCGGCCCCGGTCGAGCTGCTCGAGCGGCTCGCGCTCGACGGTGACGCCACCGTGAAGCTGATCGCCGACGTCGTCGCTGGCGAGCACGTCACCGAGGCCACCGCGATCGTCACCTGCAACCGGCTCGAGGTCTACGCCGAGGTCGACCGCTTCCACGGCAGCGTCGAGGACCTCTCCGGCCTCCTCGTGGCGCGCGCCGAGCAGCCCACCGAGGCGCTGCTGCCCCACCTCTACGTCCACTACGACGAGGGCGCCGTCTCCCACCTCTTCCAGGTCGCCTCCGGGCTCGACTCGATGGTGGTCGGCGAGGGCCAGATCCTCGGGCAGACCCGCGACGCGCTGCGGATCGGCCAGGAGCACGGCACCGTCGGCCCGGCGCTCAACACGCTCTTCCAGCAGGCCCTCCGGGTCGGCAAGCGGGCCCACGCCGAGACCGACATCGACCGGGCCGCCCCGTCCCTCGTCAGCGCCGCCCTCGAGCGCAGCACCGTCCCGGTCGCGGGGGCTCGCGCCGTCGTCATCGGCGCCGGTGCGATGGCCTCCCTCGCGGTCGCCCACCTCTCCCGTGGTGGCGCGTCGCGCATCGCGGTGCTCAACCGCACCGCCGCCAACGCCGACCGGCTGGCCGAGGAGTACTCCGCGACGTCCCTGCCGATGACAGCGCTCCTCGACGAGCTGGCCGGCGCCGACCTCGTCGTCTCCTGCACCGGCGCCCCCGAGCCGCTGGTCCGCCTCGCCGATGTCGTCACCGCCCGTGGCAGCAGTGACCGGCCGCTCACCGTCATCGACCTGGCGCTGCCCCACGACGTGGACCCCTCCGTCGCCGACCTCCCGGGTGTCGAGCTGGTCAACCTGACCGGCCTCGCCGACGAGCTGCGCGGCCTCGAGGCGACCGCCGGGGTCGAGGACGTACGCACCATCGTCGGGCAGGAGATCACCGCCTTCCTCGCCGTACGACGCCAGGCGAGCGTGACGCCCACCGTCGTGGCCCTGCGCTCGATGGCCACCGCCGTGGTGGACGCCGAGATGGCCCGGCTGGCCGCGCGGCTGCCCGACCTGGATGATGTGACCCGCGCCGAGCTGCTCCAGACGGTGCGCCGCGTCGCCGACAAGCTGCTCCACGAGCCGACCGTGCGCGTCAAGGAGCTGGCCGATGCCGAGCCGGCGGTCTCCTACACCGCCGCCCTGGCCGAGCTCTTCCGCCTCGACCCCGAGGCCGTGGACGCGATGACCCGGGCGGAGGGCAAGCAGTGAGGACCCCCGCCCTGCGCCTCGGCACCCGTGCCTCCGCGCTGGCCACGACCCAGTCCGGCCTCGTCGCCGACCTGATCCGCGAGCAGCTCGGGCGCGAGGTCGAGCTGGTCGAGGTCGCGACCGAGGGCGACCGCAGCTCGGCGCCGCTCGCGACGATGGGCGGCACCGGCGTCTTCGTGAGCGCGCTGCGCGACGCCCTGCTCGCCGGCCGGGTGGACGTCGCGGTGCACTCGCTCAAGGACCTGCCCACCGCGCCCGCCGACGGCATCGCGCTCGCCGCGGTCCCGCTGCGCGAGGATCCGCGCGACGTCGTGGTCGCCCGCGACGGCCTGACGCTGGGCGAGCTGCCGGTCGGGAGCCGCCTCGGCACCGGCTCCCCGCGAAGGGTCAGCCAGCTCGAGGCGCTCGGCCTCGGCCTGGACCTGCAGGGCATCCGCGGCAACGTCGACACCCGCATCCGCAAGGTCCGCGAGGGCGAGGTCGACGCCGTCGTGCTGGCGCGTGCCGGGCTGGCGCGGCTGGGCCGCCTCGACGAGGTCACCGAGGTCCTCGACCCGCTCCAGATGCTCCCCGCACCCGGCCAGGGCGCCCTCGCGATCGAGTGCCGGTCGGACGACGCCGAGCTGGTCGCCGCGCTCGCCCGGCTGGAGGATCCCGCCACCCGCGCGGCGGTCACCGCCGAGCGTGCCGTGCTGTCCGCCCTCGAAGCCGGCTGCTCCGCGCCGCTGGGGGCGCTGGCTGAAGTTGTCGAAGGTGAGGACGGTGAGGAACTGTGGCTGCGAGCCGTGGCCCTCTCCGAGGACGGCGCCCTCTCCGTACGCATGAGCAGCACCGGCCCGGTCGACCAGGCCGAGGCCCTGGGAACACGCCTCGCGAGCGACATGCTCGACGAGGGAGCAGCAGACCTGATGGAAGCACCACCAGTGAGGAATCAGCACGCATGACGCGAGTACAGACCCCGCAGGCCAGCACCGCCGCGACCCAGGTGGCCAACACGGGTTGGGTGTCGTTCGTCGGCAGTGGACCCGGTGATCCGGGTCTGCTGACGGTGCGCGCCGTGGAGCTCATCGAGAGTGCCGAGGTCATCGTGACCGAGACGCCGGAGCACGCCGATCTGGTCCGCTCCGTGCTCGGCCTCACCGAGGACGAGACCGGCCCCGAGATCGTCGACGGCGGCTTCGGCGAGGACGGCCAGCCGCTGACCCACGCGGCCCGCGCCAAGGTCGTCGTACGCCACGGCAAGAAGCAGCGCGTGGTCCGCCTCATGGTGGGCGACCCGTTCCTCTACGCCTCCGGCCCCGAGGAGGCGCAGGCCTGCGTCAAGGCGGGCGTCGGCTTCGAGGTCGTCCCCGGTGTCTCCTCGGTGAGCGCGGTCCCGGCCTACGCCGGCATCCCGCTGACCACCAAGCGCCACCGCGAGATGTGCGTCGTCACCTGCGGCGAGAAGGTCGACTGGAGCGCCTACGCCGACGACCGCACCCTCGTCCTGCTCTCCGGCGTGGGCAGCATCGGCGAGACCGCCGCGGCTCTCATCGAGGCCGGCCGGTCGCCCGAGACACCGGTCGCGATGACCCGCGTCGGCACCACGACCGAGCAGCACACCCTCGTGTCCACCTTGGCCAACGTGGCCGCCGACGTCCGCGCCGCCCGCATCGCCCCGCCGGCGATCACGGTCATCGGCGACGTCGTCGACCTGCGCCAGACGCTGTCGTGGTTCGAGACCAAGCCGCTCTTCGGCTGGCGTGCGCTGGTGCCCCGCACCAAGGAGCAGGCCGGCTCGCTGTCGCGCCGGCTGCGCGACTACGGCGCCGTGCCCGAGGAGGTGCCGACCATCTCCGTCGAGCCCCCGCGCAACCCGCTGCAGATGGACAAGGCCGTACGCGGCCTGGTCGAGGGCCGCTACGAGTGGATCGCCTTCACCTCCGTCAACGCCGTCAAGGCCGTGCGCGAGAAGTTCGAGGAGTACGGCCTCGACGCCCGCGCCTTCTCCGGGCTCAAGATCGCCGCGGTCGGCGACAAGACCGCGCAGGCCATCGCCGCCTGGGGTCTGCGCGCCGACCTGGTGCCCTCGGGCGAGCAGTCCGCGGCCGGCCTGCTCGAGGAGTGGCCGCCGTACGACGAGATGCTCGACCCGATCAACCGGGTCTTCCTGCCCCGCGCCGACATCGCGACGGAGAACCTCGTCGCTGGCCTGATCGACCTCGGCTGGGAGTGCGACGACGTCACCGCCTACCGCACGGTGCGAGCCACGCCGCCGCCGGCGCCGGTGCGCGACGC
>NZ_JAOPWY010000008.1 GCF_025965415.1 Nocardioides sp. | reverse complement strand
ACCGACCCGCGACGTGCAGAACCCCACCCGACCCGCCTACGACGACCGCGACCGTCGCTCGGAGGGGTCCAGCGGATACCGGGGCAAGAAGAAGGAGCACTGGCTGGGAGAACTGTTCGGCTGAGCTACCCAGTGACGGCATCCGGTGTCCGGCGTCTCTTGAGAAGTAGCGGTTGGCGCCAGATCCGGATGTCCGCCGACGCCGAAAGGCGGCGGAGTGCAGCTCCCCAGTAAAGGCGACGGGGCCGCACCGTGTGCGCCCAGCAGGGGAGTGGCAGGGACTTGCGCTGGCCATCAGGGTGGTCCAGTGGCACACCGCGGGGAGCAGATTCCTGCTGAGGCGCGGGTGCGCGACGATTGCCTCGAACGACGGCAAGACCGTCTTGGAGCGTGCCGCACTTGTTCCCCAAGTATTCGGTCATGACCGGCCTCGCAGGGGCAGGCTGTCGCAACCGCTGCCAAGACATGCTCAGGCGTTTGCGCAGGTCAGCGCGCACGTCGGCGCATCGCAGCAAGAATCCTCGAGCCGTCGTCGATGGACAAGGGGTCGCAGGCTCAAATCCTGTCAGCCCGACCGAGTGAACGATGTCGCAGGACATCGCAGACGGACCCACGGAGACGTGGGTCCGTTGTTCACTCTCCGCCGGTGGCGGCTGGATCAGTCCAGGGAGAACGGCGGGTACTGGTCGGTGACGAGGAGGAAGGCGTAGGCCTGCACCCGCAGCGACCACCGTCCGACGCCGACCACGTAGTCGAACAGCCCGCGCGGATAGCGTCCGGTGAGCAGGATCGCGAACCACGCGATCACGACCGCGACCACAGCGCCGATGAAGAGGAAGAACAGCACCACGTAGTGCGGGATGGCGAGCAGCCACTTCACGAGCGGCAGCCAGCGGTTGAGGTCCTGCTCGACGTCGGGGTAGTCGACGTCCAGGTGCACCTGCTGCTCCTCGACCGTCGAGGGATAGGCGTCCGTCAGGAGCGTGACGTAGGCGCCGATGCGGGCGCCGAAGCGGGTGAGCTCCACGGCGAAGTCGAACCACCACCGGGGATAGCGGCGCCGGAACAGGATCATCAGCAAGGTGGCCCCGAACAGGCCGCTGATGATCCCTCCGCTCGACGAGGTCATCACCTCGCTGCCCTGGTCGTACACCGTGCGCGTGGCGCCGGCGGTGAGTACGCCGTAGACGATGGCGATCGGGATGACCAGCACGATCCGGAACAACGTCCGCACCCGGTCGTGCTCATCCGTGTAGTCGATCTCGAGACGGGCCGGGTAGGCGGTCGATGACGGTGGAGTGCTCGGGACGGACATGAAACCTCCTGGATTCGCGTCGTTGTCTCCAGCGTGCCCGATCCGGCACGCCGGTGAGAGAGGCATAGGTCCTGCGCGCCAGGGACCGTCGGGACCGACGTCCGGCACGGCCTCAGGTCAGCGGATGGTGAGCGTGGCCGCGGTGACGCAGACGGCGGCGCACAGCGCGCCCCAGCCGGCCAGCTTGAGCAGCGGGACCTGCAGACCGGCCGAACGGCAGCGCTGCAGCCACAGGAGCGTGGCGAGCGAGGCCCACGGCGTGACGAGCGCGCCGGCGTTGACGCCGACCAGCGTCGCGACGAGCCGGCGTACGTCGTCGGCCGCGGAGGGCTCGACGACGAGGTAGGCGGGAAGGTTGTTGACCAGGTTGGCCGCGAGCGCCGAGGTGCTGGAGAGGTGCAGCAGGTCGAGGGGGCGGGTGCCCGTCCCCACGAGGGGCGCCAGCCAGTCGAGCAGTCCCTCGGTCTGCGCGACGCGCAGCAGGCCGGCGACCACAACGAACGCGCCGGCCATGAGCCACGGCGGGCGTACGTCGCGCAGCATCGCCGGGGCACGCCAGAGCACGGCCGCCAGCAGGACCGCCGCGGACGCCACGGACACCACCGCCGGCTCCAGGCCCACGGCGAAGAGAGGGCCGATCGCGAGCGACACGACGCCGGCGATCACCAGCAGCACGCGGTCGTGGGGGTC
Organism: Nocardioides sp.; assembly: GCF_025965415.1. Lineage (GTDB taxonomy): Bacteria > Actinomycetota > Actinomycetes > Propionibacteriales > Nocardioidaceae > Nocardioides. The sequence goes on along the minus strand of NZ_JAOPWY010000008.1, from coordinate 18,694 downwards.
GGCGGGCGGGTCGACGGCGTAGGTGCCGCGCAGCGCCCGTCGCTGCAGCACGCCGATCAGGAGCAGTGTTGCGAGGATGGCGGTCACGGCCGGCAGCGCCGCGGTCCGCACGTAGTCGCCGTGCCCGGCGCCGAGGTCCTCGAAGCGGTGCACCGCCAGCAGGTTGGTGAGGTTGGAGACGGGCAGCAGGAGAGAGCCCGTGTTGGCGATCCACAGCGTGGTCAGCGCGAACGGCATCGGCGCGATGCCCGTCTGACGGGCAATGGCCAGGCCCACCGGCGTCAGCAGGACCGCCGTGGTGTCCAGGCTCATCACGATGGTGCTCACCACGGCGAGGGCGGCGAACAGCAGCCAGAGCAGGACCACGCGGTGCCGGGCACGCCGTGCCATCGCGTGCGCGGCCACGTCGAAGACGCCCGCCAGCTGGGCGACCTCGGCGGTGACGGTGATCGCGAGCAGGAACACCGCGACGGGCAGCACCTGCTCGAGGACCGGTTGGAGGACGTCGGGCACGAGGATCAGGATGACGGCTCGGGCACGGGGCCGAAGACCTGGTTGCAGGTCCAGCCCGCGCAGCCGACGAGCTCGGTGCGCCGCATCTCCAGCGTGGCCTGCACCTGGTCGTAGGCCGGGTCGTCGATCAGGTTGACCATCTCGTCGGGGTCGAGGAGCCGGTCGTAGAGGAATCCGTCCGCACCGTCGGTGCCGTAGAGGTAGCGCTCGGTGCGGACGCCGCGGTGCGACCAGCCGTCACCCAGGGTGCGACCGGTCTGGATCAGCGTGGTGTCGCGGAAGGTCTGGGCATCGCCGAGCAGGGTCGGCGCCAAGGACGTGCCGTCCACCTGCCAGCCGGGGGTGACCCCGGTGAGCGCTGCGAACGTGGCGGGCAGGTCGACCAGGGTCACCGGCACGTCGGAGGTGGAGCCCGGGGCGATGCCGGGACCGCGCACCAGCAGAGGCACCTGGAGCGCCTCGTCGGTCAGCACGTCCTTGCCGACGTAGCGGTGCTCGCCGAGCGAGTAGCCGTTGTCGGAGGAGAAGACGATGTAGGTGTTGTCGAGGACGCCCTGCTCGTCGAGCGTCTCGACGAGCGACCCGACGGCGCGGTCGACGGCCTGGAGCGACCGCAGGCGGGCGGTGTTCTCCGCGGCGACCTCGTCCCTCGAGACGGGGGAGAGGTTGCGCAGGTAGGCCGGCTGGTCGCTCACGTCGGCCTCGTCGAAGGCCGGGTCGTCGAACGACGACGGCCGTGCGTCCGCGAACAGGTCCTGGTCCTGGGGCAGCGCCGGCGGCAGGCCGCGGCCGCCCTCGGGCGTGATCCGGTAGTGCGGCGCGAGGTGCCAGGCGTAGACCACGAACGGGTCTCCGGAGGCGGCGAAGTCGGAGACGGCGCGGTTGGTGTGGTCCTCGATGACCGAGGTGATGTAGCTGTCGGTGTAGCGGCGGGGAGCGCCGTCGCCGGTCATGGAGAAGTCGACGTAGTCGTAGACACCGCGCGTCAGCGCGTCCCAGCGCGTCCAGCCCGAGGGGCGTACGTCGTGCGGGCCGTAGCCGTTGAGGAACTTGCCGACGAAGCCGGTGCTGTAGCCGCTGTCGCGGAACCACGAGCTCGCCTCACGGGTCGGGTCGAGGGCCTGGAACCCGCCGTGCACGCCACGGTTGTGCTGCACCCCGTTGTTCTGGGCGTACTGCCCCGTCGCGAGCTGCGCCCGGGCGGGGCAGCACAGCGGGTGCGGGGAGATCGCGTCGGTGAACTCCATCCCCTCGTCGGCCAGGAGCCGGCGGGTGATCGGCATGTGGTCGAGGTCGTCGTCACGCATGTCGTCGGTGAGGACGAAGACGACGTTGGGGCGGTCCTTGGCGGCCGTGGTCGGGACCTGGCTCGGGACCTGGCTGGGGTCCGGGCTCGAGCTCCGGGTGGTCTGCACCATCCGCACCGAGCCGGCGCTCTCCGTCCCGCTGGAGGCGGTGGCGGTCGCGAGCGCGGCGACCAGGACGACCAGAAGTGCAGCCGCGATCGACTGCGCCCACGCTCGCATCTACGCCATTCCTTGTCGGGACCCGGAGGGTCCTCGTGACTCGCCCCGATGTGGCGCAACCCTAGGGGCGAGAGGTGCCCCTCCCCAAAGCGACACGACGAGTGTGGTCAACCTGTGTGGGACCGGTAGTCTGAGGCTTCGCCGACGCCGAGACAAGGAACACCAGCGCCGACCATGGACGACAGTCAAAGTCCCCGCACGACCGCACTGAACGCCGGGTGCGCGTCGTGACCCCCTTCGTGTTGCTGCTCGTCTCGCTGGCCCTCGTGGCCGCGTGCGGCCTGTTCGTCGCAGCCGAGTTCTCCTTCGTCACCGTCGACCGTCCCAGCGTCGAGCGGGCCGCCGCCGAGGGCGACGAGGGCGCGCGCGGCGTACAGCTGGCACTGCGCTCGCTCTCGACGCAGCTGTCCGGCGCGCAGGTCGGCATCACCGTGACCAACCTGGCGATCGGATTCCTGGCCGAGCCGGCGATCTCCGACCTCATCGACGGTCCGCTCAGGGCCGCGGGACTCCCCGAGGGCGTGGTCACGCCCCTGTCGCTCGGGCTCGGCCTGGCCATCGGCACGGTGGTGACGATGATCTTCGGCGAGATGGTGCCCAAGAACATCGCCATCGCGCGCCCGCTCCAGACCGCTCGCACGACGCAGGGCTTCATGCGCGGCTTCACCGCGCTCAGCCGCGGACCGATCCGCGCCCTCAACGGCTCGGCCAACCTGATCGTGCGGCGTCTCGGCATCGAGCCGCAGGAGGAGCTGCGCTCCGCGCGCAGCTCGCAGGAGCTGGCCTCCCTCGTGCAGCGCTCCGCCGACCAGGGCACGCTCGACGCCGAGACCGCCGAGCTGATGGAGCGCTCGGTCGAGTTCGGCTCGCGCACCACCGGCGAGATCATGACCCCCCGGGTGCGCACCACCACGGTGGAGGAGGGCGATCGGGTCTCCTCGGTGATCGAGCTGGCCCGCCAGACCGGTCACTCGCGCTTCCCCGTGCTCGATGCCGAGGACACAGTGGTCGGCACCGTGCACGTCAAGCACGCCGTCGCCGTGCCGGTGCACGAGCGGGCGACGACCCGCATCAAGCACGTCATGGTCCGGCCCGTCGTCGTCCCCGACAGCCTGCGCCTCGACCCGCTCCTCGCCCTCCTGCGCCAGGACGGCTTCCAGATGGCCATCGTGCTCGACGAGTACGGCGGCCACGCGGGGATCGTGACGCTCGAGGACGTGGTCGAGGAGATCGTCGGCGACATCTCCGACGAGCACGACCGCCTGGGGGCCCGGATCCGGCAGCGCCGCGACGGCAGCTGGACCCTGTCCGGCCTGCTGCGGCCCGACGAGGTGGAGGACGCCACCGACGTCGAGCTGCCCGACCACGAGGACTACGACACCGTCGCCGGCCTGGTGATGCGCGAGCTCGGCAAGATCCCCGAGCCCGGCGACCGGGTCGAGGTCGAGGTGCCCGACCGCTCGGACCCCCACGAGCCGCGGGAGCGCCTCGTGACGCTGACCGTGGAGCGGATGGACGGGCTGCGCATCGACCGGCTCGACCTGCGCGTGGTCTCGGCCGATTCCGAGGAGGCCGACGATGAGCAGTGACCTCTTCGGCGTGGGCCTGGCCGTCGTGCTGCTCGTCCTCAACGCCTTCTTCGTGGGAGCGGAGTTCGCGCTGCTCGCCGCCCGGCGCAGCCAGATCGAGCCGCGCGCCCAGGAGGGCTCGCGGGCCGCTCGCACGACGCTGCGGGCGATGGAGAACGTCTCGCTGGTGATGGCGGGCGCCCAGCTCGGCATCACTGTGTGCTCGCTCGGCCTCGGTGCCATCGGCGAGCCCGCGGTGGCCCACCTGCTCGAGCCGATCTTCCACCAGGCCCACCTCCCCGACAACCTGCTCCACCCGGTGTCGTTCGTCGTGGCGATGTCGATCGTGGTCTACCTCCACGTCGTGCTCGGCGAGATGGTGCCCAAGAACATCGCCCTCGCCGGCGCCGACCGTGCCGCGATGGTCCTGAGCCCGCCGATGATGGTGATCGTGACCGTGCTCCGCCCCGTCATCGCGCTCATGAACATGGTGGCCAACGCCGTGCTGCGGCTCCTCCGGATCGAGCCCAAGGACGAGGTGCACTCGAGCTTCACGCGCGAGGAGGTCGCCGCGCTGGTCGAGGAGTCGCGCGGCGAGGGCCTGATCGAGGCCGAGGAGTACGACCGGCTCGCCGGGGCCCTCGGCTTCACCGAGAAGGCGGTGGGGTCGATCCTGATGGTCCCCGACAGCCTCTCGACCGTCGCGCCCGGCTCGACCGTGGCCGACGTCGAGGCGCTGTGCGCCGCCACCGGCTTCAGCCGGTTCCCGGTCGCGGCAGCGGACGGCACCCTGCTGGGCTACCTCCACATCAAGGACGCCCTCGAGACCGACGACGACAAGCGTTCGCGGGTGATCGAGGACAAGTGGATCCGCCCCTTCGCCTCGGTCCACCCCGACGACCTGCTCCACGACGCACTCGAGAGCCTGCAGGTCAAGGGCGCCCACATGGCCCGGGTCGTGCAGCGCGACGGGGTCGTCGTCGGCCTGGTCACCCTCGAGGACGTCCTCGAGGAGCTGGTGGGCGAGATCCGCGACGCGGCCCACCACGACGTGTCCACCGTGGACTCCCTCTGACGCGCGGATAGGGTCTCACCGTGTCCGACGAGGCGACCCGCATCTGGACCGTGCCCAACATCATCAGTGTGGTGCGGCTTGCGGGCGTGCCCTTGTTCCTGTGGCTGGTCCTCGGACCGGAGGCCGACGCGGTCGCCCTCGTCGTGCTGATGGTCGCCGGCTTCACCGACTACCTCGACGGGTGGCTCGCCCGGCGGCTCGACCAGTTCTCCAAGCTCGGCGAGATCCTCGACCCGGTGGCGGACCGCCTCTACATCCTCGCGGTCGTGATCGGCCTCTACCTGCGCGACATCATCCCCTGGTGGGTGGCGATCGCCCTGCCGCTGCGTGACCTGTTCCTGTGGGGGCTGGTGCCGATCCTGCGCACCCGCGGCTTCTCGGCACTGCCGGTGCACTTCCTCGGCAAGGCCGCCACCTTCAACCTGCTCTACGCCTTCCCCCTGCTCCTGCTCGGTGAGGGCAGCGGCATCGTCGCCACGCTGGCGCGCAACTTCGGCTGGGCCTTCGCCTGGTGGGGGATCGGCCTCTACTGGTGGGCCGGCGTGCTCTACGCCTGGCAGGTGCGCACGCTCCTGCGCGAGACACCACGGCGCACGACGCCGGCGACCGACCATGGTTGAGACGTCCGAGCGCCAGCTGCCCGAGCACGTGACCACGCCCCTGCTGACGCTCATCACCACCAGGTCGATGGACGAGGACTACGCCCACGTCGCCCAGAAGCGCGCCGCAGCGGCGGAGGGAACGCCCCCCCGGACCCGTCCCCACTGGGTCAGCCTCGTGGCGATCGCGGTGCTCGGCGTGATGGCGGCGATCGTCGCGGCGCAGACCGATCGCGAGGCCGCGGTCAACGAGCTGTCCCGGGCCGCGCTGATCGAGCAGATCGACTCCCGGCGCGACGACGTACGCCGGCTGCAGCGCGACGTGGGCGAGCTGACCCGGTCCAACCAGGCGGCGGCCAGCAACAGCACGGTGCTGCAGGGTCGGATCGACGACATCGAGACGCGGGTGCGACGCGCCGAGCTCAACACCGGCTACGCCGCGGTGCACGGTCCCGGCGTGCGGATCACCGTCGACAACCGCCCGGGCGTCGAGGTCAACAGCGAGATCCGCGACGAGGATCTCGCGATCCTCGTTGACGGGCTCTTCGAGGCGGGGGCCGAGGCGATCGCGATCAACGACCAGCGGATCAACGCGCTCGGCGGCATCCGCAACACCGGTCGGGCGATCCACGTCAACGGTCGGCCGGTCAACGCGCCCTACGTCGTGTCGGTGATCGGCGACAGCCGGACGCTCCAGGCCCGGCTGCTGCAGACCTACGAGGGCCAGGAGTGGTTCGCGCTGGTGAACGGCCTGGGATTCCTCTACACGCCCGAGAATGTCGACGACATCCGTCTGCCGGCTGCGCCCGAGCGGCCGCTGCGTGATGTGATCGAGCTCAACGCCGACCCGGATGGCGTACCTGATGGAGAGGGGAGCGCGCCGTGATTGCCGCCCTCGGACTGCTGTTCGGCATCCTCGCCGGACTCGTGTTCGCGCCGGACGTGCCGCTGAGCCTCCAGCCCTACCTGCCCATCGCGGTGGTGGCGGCCCTGGACGCCGTGTTCGGCGGGCTGCGTGCCTACCTCGACGGCATCTTCGACGACAAGGTCTTCGTGGTGTCCTTCGTGAGCAACGTCGTCATCGCGGCCGCGATCGTCTACCTCGGCGACCAGCTCGGTGTCGGCGCCCAGCTGACGACCGGGGTCATCGTCGTGCTCGGCATCCGGATCTTCTCCAACGTCGCGGCGATCCGCAGGCACGTGTTCCATGCCTGACCGCAAGCCTCCGCAGAACTCGGCCAAGCCCTCCTCGCCGGGCGCCCGGGCACCCGAGCAGGACCCGTCGCGCGACCGGCTGCGCACCGCCCTCACCCGCCCCTCGCGCCGTCAGGCCGTGGTCGCGGTGCTGCTGGCCGTGCTCGGCTTCGCCTTCGTCGTGCAGGTCCGCGACACCAAGGCCAACGACACCTACGCAGGGCTGCGCGAGAGCGAGCTGATCCAGGTGCTCGACGGCCTCACCGGGACCGCCGAGCGCGCCCGCCGCGAGGTCGACCGCCTCGACGCCCGCCGCGACGAGCTCCGTGACGAGAGCCAGGCGCGCGCCGCGGCCCTCGACGAGGCCGAGCAACGGGTGCGGACCCTCAACATCATCGCCGGGCTCGTGCCGGTGGCCGGCCAGGGACTGCGGGTGACGATCACGGAGTCGACGAGCCGGGTCAGCGTCGGCTCGCTCCTCGACACCATCCAGGAGCTGCGCACGGCGGGTGCCGAGGCGATGGAGCTCAACGACACGATCCGGCTCGGCGCGGACAGCTCGTTCGACAACGCGGTGGGCGGCATCGAGCTCGACGACCAGCTCCTGGAGCCGCCCTACGTCCTGGACGTCATCGGCGACCCGCACATCCTGCGGACCGCGCTGACCTTCTCCAACGGCCCGATCGAGACGCTCGAGACGCTCGACGGCGCGACCGTCACGGTCGGGGACCTGGAGTCGGTGGAGATCACCAGCGTTCGCGAGGCGCCCCGACCTGAGTATGCGGAGCTCGGCACGGGCCAGTAGCCTGCCGGCCAGTCCCCAGACCACTGCAGCACGAGGAGTCCGACGTGTATCCGGAGAACCTGAAGTACACCAGCGAGCACGAGTGGGTGCGCACCCCCGGCGACGCTGCCCGCTCGGTCCGGGTGGGCATCACCGACTTCGCGCAGGACGCGCTCGGGGACATCGTGTACGTCTCCCTCCCGCAGGTCGGCGACACGGTGACCGCCGGGGACACGTGCGGTGAGCTCGAGTCGACCAAGTCCGTCAGCGACATCTACGCCCCCGTCACCGGTGAGATCGTCGCCACCAACGGCGCCCTCGACCAGACGCCGGAGCTGGTCAACAGCGACCCCTACGAGGCCGGGTGGCTGTTCGAGGTCATCGTGTCCGACGCGACGCAGGTCGACGGCCTGATGGACGCCGCCACCTACCAGGCCGGCCTCGACGGCTGACCGGGGTCGGAGCACGAGTCATCATTGAGCCGTCGGCCTCATCACGAGACTGATAGGTTCGGAGCAACCGTCAACCTCAACCCTCGGCTGAGGGTTGCGCGTCGATCCGTCGAGGAGCTTTCCATGCCGTTCTGCACCGCCTGTGGCAAGCAGAACCCTGACGATGCCCGCTTCTGCGCCCAGTGCGGCGCGAAGCTGCTCGCCGGGGACGACACCGGGGCCACTCCGGTGGGAGCAAGCCCGGTCGAGACCACTGCGACCATCACCTTCGGCGTACCCGACGCTCGCGAGTCCTCGGACCGCCAGCTGAGCCCGGTGGACGCGGCCGCGGTCGACGCCCTGCCGGAGGGTCACGCCCTCCTGGTCGTGCAGCGCGGCCCGAGCGCAGGCAGCAGGTTCCTGCTGGACACCGACGTGGTCGGCGCCGGCCGCCACCCCGACAGCGAGATCTTCCTCGACGACGTGACGGTCTCGCGCCGCCACGCGGAGTTCCGCCGCTCGGGCACGGGTTACACCGTCAGTGACGTGGGCAGCCTCAACGGCACCTACGTCAACCGCGACCGGATCGACTCCGTCGAGCTCAACGATGCCGACGAGGTGCAGATCGGCAAGTACCGCCTGGTGTTCTTCTCCTCCCACCCGGTCAGCTGATCCGTGAGTGCCTCGACGCCCTCGGCCTCGAGTCGTGGCGCCCGCTACAACATCGGGCAGGTCCTCGACCAGCTGCGGGGCGACTTCCCCGGCGTGACGATCCCCAAGATCCGGTTCCTCGAGGACCAGGGGCTCGTCAAGCCCGAGCGCACCGCCGCGGGCTACCGCAAGTTCTCCGGCGACGACGTGTCCCGGCTGCGCTACATCCTGCTGATGCAGCGCGACCACTACCTGCCGCTGAAGGTCATCGGCGACCACCTCGACGCGATCGACCGCGGACTCGAGCCGCCGGCGATCGACTCCGTCGTGCCGACCGTCCCCAAGGTCGCCCTGAGCGCCGACGGACTGCCCAGCCCGGAGTCGTTCCGGCGCAGCAGCGACCTCCGCCTGTCGCGGCGTGAGCTGCTGAAGGTCGCGGACATCTCCGAGGAGCTGCTCTCGCAGCTCGAGCAGTTCGGCCTGATCAGCGCCCGCACCGGCACGGGCCACTTCGACAGCGATGCCCTCGTCGTCGCGCAGACCGCTCGGGAGCTGGCCGACTTCGGCTTCGAGCCCCGTCACCTGCGGGCGTTCAAGAACGCCGCCGACCGCGAGGTCGGCCTGGTCCAGCAGGTCGTCGCGCCACTGGCCCGGGGCCGCGACGCGGCCGCGCGCGGGCGGGCCGAGGACGCCACGTCCGAGATCGCGGCGCTCTCGGTGCGCCTCCACGCGACCCTCGTCAAGGTCGGTCTCGACCGGGGCTGAGCCCCGGTCCGCCCGGTCAGGGCACCTGAGTAGGGTGGGGCCATGCGCGAAATGGACGTCGTGGGAGTCCGCGTCGAGATGCCCTCCAACCAGCCGATCGTGCTCCTGCGCGAGGTGACCGGGGAGCGCTACCTGCCGATCTGGATCGGCGCCGTGGAGGCCACCGCCATCGCATTCGCGCAGCAGGGGGTCGTGACGGCCCGGCCGATGACCCACGACCTGCTCCGGGACCTGCTGGCGGCGCTCGACCGACCTCTGCAGAGCGTCACCATCACCGACCTGCGCGACGGCGTCTTCTACGCCGAGCTCGGCTTCGACGGCGGCGTCGCCGTGAGCGCGCGCCCGTCCGACGCGATCGCGCTCGCGATGCGCACTGGCGCCGTCATCCGCAGCAGCGAGTCCGTCCTGGCCGAGGCGGGGATCGCCATCCCCGACGAGCAGGAGGACGAGGTGGAGAAGTTCCGCGAGTTCCTCGACAACGTGACGCCCGAGGACTTCGAGCACGGATCCTAGAAAGCCTGAGTCTCACCTTGAGGTCGAGGTCTGCGACTCGCCGCCGGCATCGTTGACCGGGCGGGTGCGGCTCCCTAGCGTGCGTGTCTTACCGCGTTGGCATTTCGCCACGGTCGCGGACCGCAGCACTCGGACAGACACGGAGGCGAGCGCGTGGCAGACCAGCCCGGGCAGCCCGATTCCCCTCAGCCCGCCGACGCGCCCCGCCCGGCGCTGAACCTGCAGGGCACGCTGTTCGACGACCTCCCGGCCGACCAGCGGCCGGGTGCGACCCCGGCCGGTCTCGGCTACCGCGGCCCGACCGCGTGCTCGGCCGCCGGCATCACCTACCGCCAGCTCGACTACTGGGCCCGCACCGGCCTCGTCGAGCCGAGCGTCCGCGAGGCGTCCGGGTCGGGCACCCAGCGGCTCTACTCCTTCCGCGACATCCTCGTGCTGAAGATCGTCAAGAAGCTGCTCGACGCCGGGATCTCCCTGCAGAACATCCGCACCGCCATCTCCACGCTGCGCGACCGCGGTGTCGAGGACCTCGGCCAGATCACGCTGATGAGCGACGGCACCACCGTCTACGAGTGCACGAGCACCGACGAGGTCGTCGACCTGCTCCAGGGCGGGCAGGCCGTCTTCGCGATCGCCGTGGGCCGGCACGTGCGCGACGTCGAGGGCAGCCTCGCGCTGCTGCCCGGAGAGCGTGCCCGCGAGGGCGACGCAGCCGTCACCGACGACGCCGTGGCGGCCGACGAGCTGTCGACCCGCCGCCGTCGCCGGACGACTGCCTAGCGCACCGCCGGGACGAGCGTCGCTGGTAGCGTGACCGCGCCGACGACCCCGTGCGGGAGAGTCCTTCCACAGCCAGTGGAGGGCGCCGAAGGAGCAATCCTCCCCGATCAACCTCTCAGGCCCACGGACCGTGCGGGTCAGGCAACTCTGGAAAGCAGCCGCTCGCGGCTCACCGACGGTGCAAGCCCCGCGTCCACGGGGTGAAGCTCTCAGGTCCCAGGACAGAGGGGGAGGGTCCCTTCCTCCGGACCGGCGCCTCGCCCGAGGCCGTCGCTCCGGCAACACGCCTGGAGGCCCTCCATGTCGCTGCGTGACCTCGAGTCCGCCGCGCCGTTCGCGACCCGGCACATCGGCCCGGGGGAGGACGAGACCGCGAAGATGCTCGCGGTCGTCGGTGCCGGCTCCCTCGACGAGCTGACCGAGCAGGCCGTCCCGGAGGTGATCCGGGCCCAGGAGGGGCTCAGCCTCCCGGCCGCCGGCAGCGAGACCGAGGTCCTGGCCGAGCTGCGCGCGCTCGCGGCCCGTAACCGCGTGACGGTCCCGATGATCGGCCTGGGCTACCACGGCACGCACACGCCGCCGGTCATCCTGCGCAACGTCCTGGAGAACCCGGCCTGGTACACCGCCTACACGCCGTACCAGCCGGAGATCAGCCAAGGCCGGCTCGAGGCGCTGCTCAACTTCCAGACGATGGTCGAGGACCTGACGGGCCTGGCCATCGCCAACGCCAGCCTGCTCGACGAGGCAACCGCCGCGGCCGAGGCGATGACCCTCGCCCGCCGGACGAGCAAGGCGCCCGCCGGCGCGGCGTTCCTCGTCGACGCCGACTGCCACCCGCAGACGGTGGCCGTGCTGACGACCCGGGCGGAGCCGCTCGGGCTGCCGGTCCTCGTGGTCGACCTGTCGACAAACAGCTTTGCTGACCGGGTCCCGGCCGGCACCGAGGTGTTCGGGATCCTGCTGCAGTACCCCGGCAGCTCTGGCGCGGTGCGCGACCTGGCGCCCGTCATCGAGGAGGCGCACGCGCGCGGTGCGGTGGTGACCGTTGCGGCCGACCTGCTCGCCCTGACCCTGCTGACCAGCCCCGGGGAGCTCGGGGCGGATGTCGCGATCGGCACCAGCCAGCGCTTCGGCGTCCCGCTCGGCTACGGCGGCCCGCACGCCGGCTACATGGCGGTGCGCAAGGGCCTGGAGCGCTCGATGCCGGGCCGGCTGGTGGGGGTGAGCGTCGACGCCGACGGCGCGCCGGCCTACCGGCTCGCGCTGCAGACGCGTGAGCAGCACATCCGCCGGGAGAAGGCGACGAGCAACATCTGCACGGCGCAGGTCCTGCTCGCCGTCATGGCGGGGATGTACGCCGTCTACCACGGTCCGGAGGGGCTGCGGACGATCGCGACGCGGGCACACCGGATGGCGGTCCTGCTGGGAGCCGCGCTCGGGGACGACGTGCTGCACCAGGACTTCTTCGACACGATCACGGTCCGTACGACGGACGCGGCCGCGGTCGTGGAGGCGGCTCGGTCAGCCGGCGTCGACCTGCGGCTGGTCGACGGGGCGACCGTCGGGATCTCCACCGACGAGACGACCACGCGGGCCCACCTCGACGTCGTGGTCGCTGCCTTCGGCGGACAGCAGCAGGACTGGGACGCACTCGATGCGAGCACCCCGGACCGGCTGCCCGAGAGGCTGGGCCGCACGTCGCCGTACCTCACGCATGAGGTGTTCCGCACCCACCACAGCGAGACGGCGATGCTGCGCTACCTGCGGCGGCTGTCGGACCAGGACCTCGCGCTGGACCGGACGATGATCCCGCTCGGCTCCTGCACGATGAAGCTGAACGCCACGACGGAGATGGAGGCGGTGACCTGGCCGGAGTTCGGCGGGTTGCACCCCTTCACGCCGACCGTCCACGCTGAGGGCTACAAGCAGCTCATCGACGACCTGGCCGCGTGGCTCTGCGAGATCACCGGCTACGACGCCTGCTCCCTGCAGCCCAATGCCGGCTCACAGGGCGAGCTCGCCGGACTGCTGGCCATCCGTGAGTACCACCGGCACCACGGCAACGCCGCACGGGACATCTGCCTGATCCCGGCAAGCGCGCACGGCACCAACGCCGCGAGTGCGGTGATGGCCGGCATGAAGGTTGTCGTGGTCGCGACGACACCCACCGGCGATGTCGACGTCGAGGACCTGCACGCGAAGATCGACGCGCACCGTGACGACCTGGCGGCCTTGATGGTCACCTACCCGTCGACCCACGGCGTCTTCGAGGAGACCATCAGCGACATCTGCGCGGCGGTGCACGATGCCGGCGGGCAGGTCTACGTCGATGGCGCCAACCTCAACGCGCTGGTCGGCCTCGCGAAGCCCGGGAAGTTCGGCGCCGACGTCAGCCACCTCAACCTGCACAAGACGTTCTGCATCCCGCACGGCGGCGGAGGTCCCGGGGTCGGTCCGGTGGCGGCGCGCGCACACCTCGCGCCGTACCTGCCCAACCACCCGCTCGACCCCGCGGCAGGACCCTCCTCGGGTCCCGGCCCGGTCAGTGCGGCGCCGTACGGCAGTGCCGGGATCCTTCCGATCAGCTGGGCCTACGTCCGGCTGATGGGTGCGGAGGGACTGACCCGCGCCACGCAGCTGGCGGTGCTCAGCGCCAACTACATCGCCAAGCGCCTCCAGCCGCACTACCCGGTGCTCTACACCGGCCGCGGTGGCCTGGTCGCCCACGAGTGCATCGTGGATCTCCGGCAGATCACCAAGGAGACGGGAGTGACCGTCGACGACGTCGCGAAGCGGCTCATCGACTACGGCTTCCACGCGCCGACCATGAGCTTCCCCGTCGCGGGAACGCTGATGATCGAGCCCACCGAGTCCGAGGACCTCCCCGAGATCGACCGCTTCTGCGACGCCATGATCGAGATCCGCCGCGAGATCGACCGCGTCGGGTCGGGCGCCTGGCCGCGCGACGACAACCCGCTGCAGGCCGCGCCGCACACCGCGGCCAGCGTCACGACGGACACGTGGGACCACCCCTACAGCCGCGAGGCCGCGGCGTTCCCGGGTGGGGTGCGGGCGGCGACGAAGTACTGGCCGCCGGTGCGGCGCATCGACGGCGCGTACGGCGACCGCAACCTGGTCTGCTCGTGCCCGCCGCCGGAAGCGTTCGAGTCCTGACAACGACAACGGCCCGCGTCCCCGAAGGGCGCGGGCCGTCGGTCGGGCCGGGGGCAGGGCGTCAGGCAGCGCTGTGGATCGGGGTCCAGCGGCGGCAGACCGGACGGTGCGGGGCAACGATCTGGCGGTCGGGGAGGATCTCGCCGGTGTCCTCGAACAGGACGACCCCGTTGCAGAGCAGGCTCCAGCCCTGCTCGGGGTGGCTCGAGACCACCTTGGCGGCGTCGTGATCCGAGGCGGAGGCCGAGGGGCAGATCGGGCTGTGCTGGCACATCGTCGTGCTCCGTCGCAAAGGTCGGGGAGAACCGGTGGTGGTGACGCTGTGTTCCTCGTCACATCAGTCTCGGCGCTGTACCTCTGTTTGCACATGGTCACTTGGGGTGGTTGTGGACGGATTTGACCCGTCCATATGCGCGCCACCCGGACATCCAGGTGGGCCCCTGCGCGAGCTCGAACGGCTGGAGTGGCGTAGCGGCGATGGCCCGGACGCCGCAGCGGCCCTCGCGGAGTTCCTCGCGGAGCACGGCCTCGGCGGCGAGCCGGCCGCCCAGACGGGGGACACCTCGGTCGTCCTGCTGATCGGCGCGTCCGGCTGTGCGGCGGTCGGCGACGTCCCGGCCGGACCGCCGACCCCCGTGCCCGGCGTACCGGACCTGGTGGCCGTAGCGGTCCGCGGTGAGGCGTCCGCGCCGGCGGTGCGCCGGCCGGCCGTGGGGGAGTGGCAGCCGTCCTGGTCACCGGCCGACCACGCGGCTGCGGTCTCCGCCGTCCGCGAGGCGATCGCCCGCGGGGACGTCTACCAGGCCAACGTCGTGGGCCACCGCTCGGCACCGCACCGCTCGTCGCCGGCGGACCTCGCCGTCGCAGTCGCCGGGATCGGCGCCGCCTACGCGGGAGTCCTGACGGGGGAGGGGTGGGCGGTCGGTAGCGCGTCGCCCGAGCAGCTGGTGCGGGTGGCCGGCGGGCGGGTCACGACCGAGCCGATCAAGGGAACCCGGCGGATCGCCTCGGGGTCGTTCGAGGAGCTTCGGGCGAGCGAGAAGGACCGCGCCGAGCACGTGATGATCGTCGACCTCGAGCGCAACGACCTGGCCCGGGTCGCGGTGACCGGTTCGGTCGAGGTCGAGACCCTGTACGACGTCGCGGAGTGGGCCGGGCTGTGGCATGCGGCGTCCACCGTCGCGGCCGAGCTCGACGCCGGTGTCGACGTCGTGACCCTGCTGCGCGCGGTTCTGCCCGGGGGGTCGGTGACGGGCGCACCGAAGCACGCGGCGTGTGTGCTGCTCGCGTCGCTCGAGCCGGTGGGACGGGGGCCGGCGATGGGTGCCTTCGGCATCGTGCGTCCGGGCGGTCTCGACCTCGGGTTGACGATCCGGACGGTCGCGGTCGATGCCGACCGGGTACATGTCTGGGCCGGCGGCGGGATCACGTGGGGGAGCGATCCCGACGAGGAGGTCGCGGAGGCCGAGGCGAAGGCCGGGCCGGTGCTGCGCGCACTGGGTCGCTAGGTCCGGCCGTCGTCCTCCTGCGCCTCCAGGAGCACCGGCGCCGTCTCCATCCAGCGGGCCCGCAGGACGCGCCACCCGGCTGCCTCGTAGGCGTTGCAGACCTGCTCGTCGTCGTCCACGACGACGGCCACGCTCCGGTCACGCGCGAGCCGGCGGAGCAGCTGCGGCTTGGCCAGCCGTGCGGGTCGCCGGTCGCCGGCGGCCCGCATCGACAGCCGCCCCTCCGGTAGGCCCTGGCGGGCGAACCAGGCGACGGTGTCGCGCCGGCAGTGCTCGGGCCGGCCCGTGACGTAGACGACCTCACAGTCCTTGGCGCTCTCGAGGCACAGGGCGATGCCCTCGGCCAGCGGTGGGTCGTCGACCGCCGCGCGGAAGAAGCCCGCCCAGTTCTTCGGCCGGCTCTCCAGGTGGTGGAGGCGGTGACGCACGTCGGCGAGGACCCCGTCGACGTCGAACACCGCCAGCGGCCGGTCGGTCATGCCGGTACCGGTTCCCGTGCCGGGGCGTGCTGCACCAGCCGCCGCACGCCGAACCGCTCGAGCGGCAGCAGCGCCAGGAGGGCGACGCAGTGCGGCAGGAAGACGATCGAGATCGTCAGGAACGTCATGAGATGGAACAGGAAGAAGCCGCCGACGAGGCACCAGGTGATGCGGTGCTCGCGCCAGCGCACCAGGAGCAGCGGTGAGACGAGCAGCTCGACACCGAGCAGGACGTACTGGAACGCGTGCAGCACCCACGTGTGGTCGAGCAGGGGTGTCGACAGCGCGGTCCCGCGGCGTACGACGGCGCGCGTCAAGGTGGCCCCGTCGACCCAGTCCAGCCCACCGAAGCGCAGCTTCGCGATCGCGGACAGGAAGTAGGTTGCGACCACGGCCAGCGTGGTCATCCCGACGGCCCAGCCGGCCGCCTCCGACCGCGCCTGGTCGCCGCGCCGGGCCGTGCCGACCGTGGGAAGCACCGCCAGCAGCACCAAGAACCGGACCCGGTCGTGGTCGACCTTCCCGTACGAGAACGCGACCAGCATCCACTCCAGGTACAGGACGGCGATGAGAGCGCCGAGCGCGCGGGGGAGACGTCCGGTCGCGGCGACGAGGCACGCGCCGACCAGCACCCAGCGCAGCAGCTCGACCCAGCCGCCCGGTGTCGGCAGGTGCAGCAGCCGCCCGATCAGCAGCGGCTGGTACAGCGAGCCGGGAACCTGCGCGTGCTGGACGACCCACGGCGTCGTCAGCAGCACGTCGACGGGAACGAACAGGTAGGCCACGGTCCGCAGCGCCGCGATGCGGCCCAGGGGAGCCGGCCGCATCAGCCAGCGCGACACCCGGCCCCCGCCCGTCGAGGCCACCTTCACCGATGCCACCTTCACCGATGCCACTTTCACCGGTGCCACCGCGCGACCACCTGCTCGGTCTGATCGCCGGTCGGGCGGCTGTCCCGGAGCCGGTAGCGGCGCTCGACCACCCGCACCTCGTCGTAGGCCGGCTGGTCGGGGTGCAGCCGGTCGTGGGCGCGGCTGATCGCTGCGAGCAGCCCGGGGTCGGACCGAAGGCGGCCGACCTGGCCCTCGATCTCCGCGCGGCGCAGCCCGGTCGCCGTGTCGGGCACGACGACGACCCGGCCGGTGGCATCGACGGCCTCCACCCGGGTGGACAGGACCAGGCCGTCGGGCGCGTCGCGGGTGGCGTACATCCGGAACGGGCCGAACGGGAAGGCGTCGTCCTGCCCGACCGCGGTGCCGGCGAGCAGCAGCCCGAAGAACACGGCAGTGACGGCCAGCCGGACGCGTCGACCGGTCGCCGTGAGCACGGCGCGAGCGTACGGCGGGGGGTTCGTGTCGTGACGACCGTCACGGTGTGTCACCCGAGTGGCCGCTCAGGTGGGTGCTGAATCGGTCGAAAACAACACCATGAGACGCACCCGAGCACTCCTGGTGACGGCCCTGGCCACTGCTGCGATGAGCAGCCTGGCCGGTACGACGAACGCGCAGGCGGCCGTCGCGGCAGCTCCCGTCGGCAGCACGACCTCGGCGGCCTACGTCAGCCGGATCGTCGTCCTGGTCAACGCCCAGCGCGCCGCGCACGGTCTGCGGCCGCTGATCGTGTCGCCCTGCGCGAGCCGGTTCGCGGCGCCGTGGAGCACCCACATGGCCGCCACCAGCACCCTGGTCCACCAGTCACTGGCGCCGATGCTGCGCTGCCCGGCACGCACGGCCGGCGAGAACATCGCGTACGGCAACGTCACGGCCGACCAGATGATGACGATGTGGATGAACTCGCCCGGCCACCGCGCGAACATCCTGAACCCCGCGTTCACGCGCATCGGCGTGGGTGCCGTCCGTACGACGTCCGGGCGCTGGTGGGCCACCCAGGACTTCGTCACCCCGCTCACCGGCGCCTGACCACCACCCCCGCTCAGTACGGGGAGGGGCCGTTACCGGCTACTTGACATAGTGTCGATTATCGGCGAGGCAGTATGGGCGTGGCGCCACGTCTCCGAGCAACCCGGCCGGGTGGTCAGCGGAGCAGCTGCACGAGGCTGATGACGGCGAGCAGGGCGAGCAGCAGCCCGGCGCCGCGGCGGACGAGAGCCAGCGGCACGCGCCGCAGCAGCCGGTTGCCGGCCAGCAGCACCAGCCCGGCGACGGAGATCAGGGCGAGCCCTGCTCCGATGCCGACGGAGACCGGGTCGTCGTAGCGAGCGGCGAGGTTGGCGGTGGCGAGCTGGGTGATGTCACCCCACTCGCCGACGAAGACCACGCCGAAGGACGTCCAGAACATCCGGCCGGACGAGACGCTGCCGGCGGGCACGTCGACGTCCTCGGCGGGCTCCTCGCGCCCGAGCAGCAGGACGGCCGCCCCGATGGCGAACAGCACCGTGACCACGATGTCCACCGCCGTCGACGGAAGCAGCCGCAGCAGCCCACCCGCGGCCACCGCGATGACGACGTGCACGACGAAGGCGGAGGACGCGCCGAGCCAGACGGGCAGGCTGCGAAAGCGGGTGCCCAGGACGAGAGAGGCCAGCAGGCTCTTGTCCGGCAGCTCCGCCGGGAAGATCACGACGAAGGTCACGAGGGCCGTCGTGACGCTGAACACCGAGCCCTCCACCGACAGCGAGGGCAGATCCCCCTTGCGTCGTACGGCGAAAACGCTAGTCGATGTCGAGCCGGACGATCCGTACGGTCGGACTCGCGAACACCCGTCGTACGACGACGTGGCCGAGCGTCGGGGATGCGTCCACCAGGTAGCCGTGGCCGAGGTAGACGCCGAGGTGGCTGGCCGGGTCGCCATAGACGACGAGGTCCCCGATCCTTGCCGCCGCAACGGGAATCGTCGTCCCCGCCGCGGCGACGGCGACGCGCGTGGCCGGCAGCGTGCCACCGCCGGCGTGACGCCAGGCGGCCTGCACGAGGGCCAGGTCGGTCCAGGCCTTGGAACCCCGCACGGACAACGCGTTGGTCACGGTGTGCGCCGCGACGGTGGTCAGCGCCGGGAGGTCCGGCGCGGGCAACCCGCGCAGCGGCGGTGCGGTCAGCGCGGCGGCGTCGGAGGCCGGATCGGCCGGCGGTGCCGGGGCAGGCGCGACGGGCTTGGCCGTCGGCGTCGGCCTCGCT
>NZ_JAOPWY010000192.1 GCF_025965415.1 Nocardioides sp. | reverse complement strand
TCAACCAGGTCCTGACCTCGAGCGCCGCCGCGGGCGACCTGCCCGACGTCATCGGGGCGCTGCCCCTCGGTCAGGTCCGCACCCTCTCGGCCAACGAGCTCGTGGACACCGCGGCCGTCGGCGACGTGCTCGACACCCTCGACGCCGGCACGTTCAGCGAGAGCTCGCTGGAGCTGACCGCCGACGGCGACGACCAGCTCGCCATCCCCAGCGAGTCCTGGGTGCAGCTGCTGGTCTACCGCAAGGACCTCTTCGAGAAGGCCGGCCTCGAGGTGCCCACCACGCTCGACGAGTTCGTCCAGGCGGCGATCGAGCTCAGGAAGGACAACCCCAAGCCCGCGAACTTCTCCGGCTTCTGGTTCCCCGGGCAGGACTGGCGCAACGGCGCCGCGTTCGTCTGGGCCGCCGGCGGCGACCTGGCGACCGAGGACGGCGGGGAGTGGAGCCCGGCATTGAGCTCGGACGAGTCGCTGGCCGGCCTCGAGATGGCCCAGGAGCTCTTCATGCAGGCCTCGGGGGCACCCAAGGACGGCAACGAGGCCGACCCGTGGACCCCGTTCTGCGCGGGTGAGGTCGGCATGATGTCGACGCCCGGCTGGGTCAAGGGCCTGATCGAGGCCGAGGACACCGGTTGCCCCGACACCTTCGCCAAGCAGATGGGCGTCTTCGCCCTGCCCGGCACCGACGGCGAGCCCGCCCCGGTCCTGCTCGGTGGCTCCGACCTGGCCGTCGCCGCGAAGTCGCAGCACCAGGACCTCGCCCGGGAGGCGATCGCCCTCATGCTGAGCGACGACTACCAGACGATCATGGCGGGGGCCGGGCTGACGCCGGCCAAGGAGTCGCTGGCCTCGCTGCTCGGTGACGACGAGTACGCCGCCGCGACGGTGGCGGCCGCGTCCAACGCCAAGCTCACCCCGGCCGCGCCGGGCTGGGCCAACGTGGAGGGCTCCCGCGTCCTGGAGGACCTCTTCAGCGCCATCGCCCAGGGCGGTGACGTGGCCGAGCTCGCCGGCAAGGCGGACGAGCAGATGAGTGGCCAGCTGAACGGCTGACGCACCGCAGACGGAGGCGGGGGTGGCGCGAGCCGCTGCCCCCGCCGCTGCCTGCCCCCGACGACGCAAGACGCCATGATGACCGGACCCGACGACACGGACGAGAGGGGGCACGATGAGTGACCGCACCCGCGACCGGCGCGCAAGCACCCTGCCGTACGCGCTCATCGGCCCCGCCGTGCTGGCCCTGTGCCTGGCGCTGGGCTATCCGCTCGTGCGCCAGCTCGTGCTGTCGTTCCAGGAGTTCGGCCTCGCCCAGCAGTTCGGTCGCCCGCCGGAGTGGGTGGGGCTGGCCAACTACCGGGAGCTGCTGGGAGACGCCTACCTGTGGCGGGTCACGGCTCGCACGGTCGTCTTCTGCCTCGTCAACGCGGTCGTGACGATGGCGCTCGGCGTCGGCCTCGCGCTGGTCATGCGCGCCATGTCGACCTGGGTGCGTCTGCTCACCCAGACCGGGCTGCTGCTGGCCTGGGCGATGCCGGTCGTCGCCTCGCTGACCGTGTGGCAGTGGCTCTTCGACACCCAGTACGGCGTCGTGAACCACGTCCTGACCCAGCTGGGCGGTGACTTCCAGGGCCACGCGTGGCTGCTGCGCCCGCTGTCGTTCTTCTTCGTCGCGACGGTGATCGTGGTCTGGATGAGCGTCCCGTTCGTCGCGTTCACCGTCTACGCCGCGCTGACCCAGTTGTCCGAGGAGCTGCTCGAGGCGGCCGAGATCGACGGCGCCAGCCTGGCGCAACGGCTGCGCCACGTGACGCTGCCGTCGATCCGCTCGGTGCTCATGGTGGTGGCGCTGCTGCAGGTCATCTGGGACCTGCGCGTCTTCACCCAGATCTACATCCTCCAGGAGGCCGGCGGCAGCGCCCGCGGCACCAACCTCCTCGGCACCTACATCTACCGGCTCGGCATCGGCGGCGGCGACTTCGGCACCTCCGCCGCGGTCGCGGTCTTCATGCTCGGCCTGACCGTCGTGCTGACCGCGCCCTACGTCCGGTCGATGCTGCGCCAGGAGAGGGAGGCCCCATGACCCGCCCCGCTCCGCGTCCGGTGCGCTGGCTGGCCAACACCGTCGGCCTGGTCGCCTTCGTGCTCGCGGCGTTCCCCGTCTACTGGATGGTCAACAGCTCCTTCCTCGACCGCAACGAGATCCGCAACCCGGTGCCGACCTGGGTGCCGTTCGGGGGAGACCTCGACAACTTCCGCACGGTCTTCGCGACCGACCAGTTCGTCAACGCGCTCAAGGTGAGCCTGACGGTCACCGGGCTCACCCTGCTGGTGTCGCTCGGCTTCGCGTTCATCGCGGCCGTCGCGGTCTCGCGGTTCAGGTTCAAGGGCCGGATCTCGTTCATCGTCACCCTGCTGGTCATCCAGATGATCCCCGCCGAGGGGTTGTTCATCTCCCAGTACAAGATGCTCGAGACGATGGAGCTGCTCAATACCGTCGTGGGCCTGACCATCGTCTACGTCGCCGGCGTGCTGCCCTTCACGATCTGGACGTTGCGCGGCTTCGTCGCCGGGGTGCCCTACGAGCTGGAGGAGGCCGCCATGATGGACGGCTGCACCCGCATCCAGGCGTTCTTCCGCATCACCTTCCCCCTGCTCGCGCCCGGGCTGGTCGCGACCGGTGTCTTCGGCTTCATCCAGGCCTGGAACGAGTTCACGCTGGCGCTGGTCGTGATGACCCGCGAGGACCAGCGCACGCTGCCGCTCTGGCTCTCGACCTTCACCGACGTCAACCGCGGCACCGACTGGGGCGGCATCATGGCCGGCTCCACGCTCATCGCCGTACCCGTCATCGTCTTCTTCCTGCTCGTGCAGGGGCGGATGGCCAGCGGGCTGACTGCCGGGGCGGTCAAAGGATGAACCACACCCCACGACGTTCTTCTCCTCCGCTGCGCTCCCCCGAACAACGCCGCGGGGACCCCGATGCTCCAGATGACCTCCGGGTGATGGCGCTGCAGGTGCTGCTGCCGGGCTTCCACGGCACCACGCTGCCGGAGGACCACCGCGCACTGCTGGAGCAGGGCCTCGGCGGCATCTGCTACTTCGGGAGCAACACCGCCGACGGACCCGCGAGCACGGCCGCGCTGAGCGCGGCCATCAGGTCCGCCAACCCCCGGGCCGTGGTCGCAGTGGACGAGGAGGGCGGCGACGTGAGCCGGTTGCACACCCGCGCGCCTAGCCCCGTGCTCGGTGCCGCGGCCCTCGGCGCCGCCGACGACCTGGCGCTGACCGAGGCCGTCGGCGGGTGGATCGGCGCGGAGCTGGCCGCGGTCGGCATCACCCTCGACCTCGGACCGGTCGCCGACGTCAACACCGATCCCGACAACCCGGTGATCGGCACCCGCAGCTTCGGTGACGTGCCGGAGCGGGTCGCCACGCACGCCGCGGCGTGGACCCGCGGCCTCCAGGCCACCGGGGTGGCCGCGTGCGCCAAGCACTTCCCCGGTCACGGCGACACCGCGACCGACAGCCACCTGTCGCTCCCCACGGTCGACGCGGACCTCGCCACCCTCGTCCACCGCGAGCTGGTGCCCTTCGCCGCCGTGGTCGCGGCCGGCGCCGCGTCGGTGATGACGTCGCACATCGTCGTCCCCGCCCTCGACCCTGACCGTCCGGCCACGCTGAGCCCGGTCGTCCTGGCCGTGCTGCGCGAGCGCCTCGGGTTCGACGGCGTCATCGTCAGCGACGCCCTCGACATGGCGGGCGCCTCGGCCGGACGCGGCATCCCGGAGGCGGCCGTGCTCGCCCTGGTCGCCGGCTGCGACCTCCTCTGCCTCGGGCCGGACACGCCCTCCGACCTCGTGGAGGAGGTGGTCGACGCCGTCGTCGCGGCCGTCGACGCGGGGCGGCTGACACGTGCACGACTGGTCGAGGCCGCGGGCCGGGTGCGAGCGATGAGCGTGCCCGTGACCGCCACCGGCGCGCGTACGCCCGACAGGCAGCGGCAGGTCGCGGCGGCCGCCGCGGCACTGGTCGTCGACGGTGACCTCCCCGACCTCGGTGGCGCCCTCGTCGTCAGCGTCGAGACGACCGCCAACATCGCCGTCGGTGCGGTGGCGTGGGGCCTCGAGCCTGACCTCCCGCTGGACCCGTCGTCGCTCGTCGTGCCGGCCACGGTCGCCGCCGACGTACCCCTCGTCGTGCAGGTCCGTGATGCCCACCGGCGGCCCGAGGTGCTGGCCTTCCTGGCGGCGCTGGCCGCGTCGGGGCGCGCCGCGGTCGTCGTCGAGTGGGGGTGGCCCGGCACTCGCGACGTCGGGCTTGCCATCATCAGCACGCGCGGCTCGTCCGGTCCGGGTGTGGCCGCGGTGACCGAGGTGTTGCGAGAGGCAGGGTGGACGCGGTGAACGCCGCACTGGCAGGGACACGAGCGGTCGGGCTCGACATCGGCGGCACCAAGACGCACGGCGTCGTGCTGGGCGAGGACGGCGATCTCCTCGCCGAGGTGCGCGAGTCCACGCGGTCCGGCGCCGACGGCGTGCTGGACACCGCCGGACGGGTCTTCGAGGCGCTGCAGCGCGCGACCGGCGCACCGCTGACCTGCCGGGTCGGGGTCGGGGTGCCGGGCCTTGTCGACGTCGAGCGCGGCGTGCTCCGGCATGCGGTCAACCTCGGCGTCAACGGTGACGACCTGCCCCTGCGCGACCTCCTCGCCGAGCGGCTGGGCGTGCCCGTGGTCCTCGAGAACGACGTCAACGCGGCGGCCCTCGCGGCCCGCGCGCTGGTCGGCGCCGACGACGTGGTCTACCTCAGTGTCGGCACCGGACTGGCCGCCGGGCTGGTGATGGACGGGCGCCTGCGCCGCGGCGACCACGGCGCCGCCGGCGAGATCGGCCACGTGCCGGTGGACCCCGCGGGCGCCGAGTGCGGCTGCGGGCAGGTCGGCTGCCTGGAGACCATCGCGTCGGGGCGCGCGCTCGCCCGGGCGTGGCCCACCAGCGACCAGCCGCCGGCCGCTGCGCTGTTCGCGGCCGCCGCGGCCGGCGACCCCGCCGCCCTGGCGGTGCGCGACCGCTTCTGCTGGGGCGTGGCCAACGCGATCCGTGTCCTCGCGCTGACGATCGACCCCGAGCGGATCGTGCTCGGCGGCGGCGTGAGCGAGGTCGGTGACCCCTTGCGCGTCGAGGTGGTGCACCAGCTGCGGGTGCTGGGCGAGGGGTCGCCCTTCCTCGCCTCCCTCGGGCTGGCCGACCGGCTCAGCCTCCTGCCCCGCCACTACCCGGTGGCCGCCGTCGGCGCCGCGATCCTGGGCAGGTGAGCGGGGGACCACCGGTTCGCCGCGGCTGGCTACGGTGACGGGGTGGCATCCGGAACCTGGATCGACGTCCTGCTCGTGCTCGCCTTCATCCTCGTGGGCGGGGTGTTCGCCGCGACCGAGATCGCCCTCGTCTCGCTGCGCTCCGGCCAGGTCGACCGGCTCGAGGCCCAGGGTGGCCGCGGCCACGCGGTGGCCTCGCTCGCGCGCGACCCCAACCGGTTCCTGTCCGCCGTGCAGATCGGCGTCACGGTGGCGGGCTTCTTCTCCGCCGCGTTCGGCGCCTCCACCTTGGCGCCGTCCTTCGCTCCGGTCTTCGAGAGCCTCGGGGCACCGGCGCCGGAGACGGTGTCGCTGGTCGTCGTGACCCTCGTCGTGTCCTACCTCTCCCTGGTCCTGGGTGAGCTGGTGCCCAAGCGCGTCGCGCTCCAGCGCTCGGTGGGCGTGGCCAAGCTCTTCGCGCCGCCGCTGGGCCGCTTCGCGACCGTGATGACCCCGGTCATCTGGCTGCTGTCGCTCTCGACGAACCTGCTCGTACGCCTCCTCGGCGGCAATCCCGACGCCCTGGGCGACGAGGTCGACGAGGAGGAGCTGCGGCTGATGATCTCGGGGCACGAGGACATCCCCGAGGACGAGCGCAAGCTCGTCGACGACGTCTTCGAGGCCGGCGACCGGTCCCTGGCGGAGGTGATGAAGCCGCGCGGCGACGTGGTCTTCCTCAGCGGCGACCTCACCCTGGCCGAGGCGGTCGCGGTCATCACGACCGAGCCCTACACGCGCTACCCGGTCACCGGCGAGTCCTTCGACGAGGTCCTCGGCTACCTCCACCTCCGCGACGTGCTGGGGCACGCCGACGACCGCACCCGCACGGTCGCCGAGCTCGCCCGCGACCTGCCCGTGCTGCCCCGCACCAACCGGGTGCTGCCCTCCATCGACCAGCTCCGTCGTCTCGGCGCGCACATCGCGCTGGTGGTCGACGAGTACGGCGGCACCGACGGCATCGTCACCCTCGAGGACCTCATGGAGGAGCTGGTCGGCGAGATCCACGACGAGTACGACCGCGACGCGGAGATCGCCGCCTCCGCCGACCCCGAGACGATCGACGCGGGCCTGACCATCGAGGAGTTCGGCGAGCGCACCGGCGTCGAGCTCGCGGACGGGCCCTACGAGACGGTCGCCGGCTACATGCTCCACCGTCTGGCGCGGATGGGCGGCGTGGGCGACACCGTCACCGTCGGCGACCACGTCCTGGAGGTGGCCGAGGTCGACGGGCACCGCATCACGCGCGTACGCGTCCACGCACCAGCGGCCCCGGCACCCGGCGCCGGGGACTGACACGTCCGCGCGCTGCGTCGAGCAGATGGCCGAGATCGTCACCGACGAGCGCCTCGCGTCGCGCTGACGTCCGGCTGGGGGGAATGCGGGCGACGGTGTCGGCGTTGGCACGTATGATCGAGACACAACTCAAGAGGGGCTGATCGGTTTCGACTTGGGACGTTAGTTCCAGGGGAAGCGGGTCGAGAAGCCAGCGTCATCTCGTAAACGATCGCTGGAAACTACAGTTGCCGACTCCAATCGCAACGACTTCGCTCTCGCTGCCTGAGCAGTGATCGAAGGGTCTGACCGGGCATCTGTCTCCGTCCCGGACCCAGGCCTCATCTAGGAGACTTGCTGGTCACTCTCTGTCAGGAGGGGTGATCGGGACTCAATCCTGACTGGGCCTGTCGGCGACGTGTCTGTGCGAGCGCCGGGGCCGAGAAAAGCGACATCACCGACTGCACCCGGAGAAGACCTGGTTCGGCGCTCGAGGACCGGGGTTCGATTCCCCGCAGCTCCACCTCCTCTGTCGAGGGCGGCGTGTGTCACGGCTGTGCCGTGGACCACGTCGCCCTCGACCTTTCCCGTCCGCCCTGCCATGCGGACCTGGTCTGCCGATCTCAGCGAGCAGCGGCGGACACGTCGACGCAGACGACGCCCCGGTTGCCGTCCTGGTCGGCGACCACGGTGAGCCCAGGCGCGTCGCTGTTGTCGACGACGGTTCCGCCCGCCGCGACGGCGGCGGCGATCCGCTGCTCGGCCACCTCGGGCGCCACGTAGACCTCGACGTGCCACCGCTGGCTCGAGGTCGCGTCCTCGCCGGCGTCGTCGAACCACAGGTTCGGCACCCGCACGGTGTCGTCCCGGACCTCGTCGCTGGGTGATCCGCGGCCCTGGGACTCGGCGCTCCCGGTCAGCAGCGCGGCCCACACGGGGGCGATCGTCGCGGAGTCCGCCGTGTCGAGACCGAGCTCGATCTCGCTGACCGAGGCCGGGTCGGCGTCGAGCCCGTGGCCGGCCGCGATCTCGGTGATCCGCCGCGCGAGATCGACGTCCTGCTGGGTCACCCACTCGACGACGTGCTCGGTGCCCTCGTCGTCGCGGTAGACGGCATCGGCGGTGACCAGCTCGAGGTCGACGTGCCCCGTGCCGATCCTCACGCGCGGGTGGTGCCCGAGCACGTCGCCCGCCTTGCCCACGGCGGCGACGAAGCGCACGCCTGTGCCGAAGTCGTCCACGACGTACCTGGCGTGCAGCCCCTGGGCCAGCTTGCGCCACTCGGTCAGGTCGGCCTCGGCGATCTGTGCACCCCGCAGCATGTCCATGCACGGGGACCCTAGCCCGGATCCGGCCGCAGCGGCGTGGTCTTCTTCTGGGCCCCTCAGACGCGGCGGCAGTGCGGGGACGGCGCGTGTGCCTCGGGGTGAAGGATGCCGGCCAGCGCCTCGACCCCGTCCACGAGCCTCGGCCCGGGGCGCGCGAAGTGACCGTCGGCGTCGACCGCCCAGACCGGCACGCCCGGGAAGCGGTGGCGTACGCCCTCCGCCAGGGTCGCGCTGCCCTCCAGGTCGAAGCCGCACGGAGCGCAGACGACGACGTCGGGCCGTGAGCTCACGGCCTCCTCCCACGTGATCCGGCCGGATCGGGTGCCCGCGACACCGAGGGCCGGCTCGCCGCCCGCGCGGGTCACCATCTCGGGGATCCAGTGCCCCGGCGCGAACGGGGGATCGGTCCACTCCAGGACCAGGACGCGCGGCCGGGCCCGACCGGCGACGCGGTCGGCGACGGCGGCCAGGCGCGCCTCCAGCGAGGCGACGAGCTCCGCGGCCTCGGCGGGCCGTGACGTGAGCCCGCCGATCTCGACGATGGAGGCGAGCACGTCGTCGAGGGTGTGCGGATCGATCGTCGCGACGTCCGCGCGGCAGCCGAGGTAGGAGAGCGCGTCGTCGACCGTCCCGACGTCCACGGCACACACCGCACACAGGTCCTGGGTGACCACGAGGTCGGCGTCCAGCTCGGCCAGGGCGCCGGAGTCGAGGCGGTAGAGGTCCTCGCCGGCCGTCATCGCCGCGCCGACGAAGTCGTCGATCTGCTTCGGCGTCAGGCCCTCGGGCATCGCCGACGTGGAGACGATGCGGAGTCCGCGGGCGGCCGGCGGGTGGTCGCACTCGAAGGTCACGCCGACCACGTCGTCGCCCGCCCCGACGGCGAAGAGGATCTCCGTGGCGGACGGGATGAGCGAGACGATGCGCATCCGGCGAGCCTAGGTGACGACCGTGCCCGCAGTCCGTCGACCACGACCTCCGGCACGCCGGGACGGACCGGCCGTCGACGCGCTTTCGCGTGCGAGTAGGAATGCCGTGTGACTGATGACCCGAGGGACCACTTCGTCCACGTCCGGGGGGCGAGCGAGAACAACCTCCGCGACGTCGACCTCGAGATCCCCCGGGACGCGATGGTGGCCTTCACCGGGGTCTCCGGGTCCGGGAAGTCCTCCCTCGCCTTCGGCACCCTGTACGCCGAGGCGCAGCGGCGCTACTTCGAGTCCGTCGCCCCCTACGCCCGCCGGCTGCTGCAGCAGGTCGGCGCGCCGCACGTCCAGGAGATCACCGGGCTGCCGCCCGCGGTGGCCCTCCAGCAGCGTCGGGGCGCGCCGAGCTCGCGCTCGAGCGTCGGCACCCTGACCACGCTGTCCAACCTCGTCCGGATGCTCTACTCGCGGGCCGGCACCTACCCCCCGGGGGCGGAGCGGCTGGCAGCCGAGGCCTTCTCGCCCAACACCGCCTCCGGCGCCTGTCCTCGATGCCACGGGCTCGGCGAGGTGCACGACGTCAGCGAGGACCTGATGGTGCCCGACACCTCGCTGAGCATCCGGGACGGCGCCATCGCCGCCTGGCCCGGTGCCTGGCAGGGGGCCAACCTCCGCAGCATCGTCTCCGGCCTCGGCATCGACCTGGACACTCCGTGGAAGAAGCTGCCGAAGAAGGACCGCGACTGGCTCCTCTTCACCGACGAGCAGCCGTCGGTGCTGGTCAAGCCGGAGCGGGACCGGGTCGACCACGGCTACTACGGCAAGTTCTGGAGCGCTCGCGCCCACGTCAACCACGTCCTGGCGACCTCCAAGAGCCAGATGATGCGGGACAAGGCGATGCGCTTCGTCCGCAGTGCCCCCTGCCCCACCTGCCACGGGACAGGCCTGCAGCCGGCCTCGCTGGCGGTGACCTTCGCCGGGTTGACCATCGCCGAGCTGAACGCGCTGTCCCTGACCGACCTGGTCACGCTCCTGCGCCCGGTCGCCGAGCTCACCGACGTCGAGGCCGCCCGGTCCTCCGCGGACTCGGGGGAGCGGACGGAAGTGGCTGTCCGCCTCTGCGCCGACCTCGTCGCGCGTGCCGAGGTGCTGCTCGACCTCGGGCTGGGCTACCTCGCACTGGGCCGGAGCTCGACCACGCTCTCGCCGGGCGAGGCCCAGCGGCTCCGGATCGCCACGCAGCTGCGCTCGGGCCTCTTCGGGGTCGTCTACGTCCTCGACGAGCCGTCCGCGGGCCTGCACCCTGCCGACGCCGAGCCACTGCTCGAGGTGCTCGACCGCCTGAAGCGCTCGGGCAACTCCCTGTTCGTCGTCGAGCACGACCTCGACGTCGTACGCCGTGCCGACTGGATCGTCGACATCGGCCCGGGTGCCGGGGAGGCCGGGGGCCGGGTGCTGTACTCCGGCCCCGTCGACGGGCTGGAGCAGGTCGAGGGGTCGGTCACCGGTGCGCACCTCTTCGGGCGGGTCGCGCCTCTCGAGCGCCACGGCCGCACCCCGCACGGGTGGCTGCACCTGCGCGGCGTCAGCAGGCACAACCTGGCCGACCTGTCGGTCGACCTCCCGCTGTGCGTCCTGACCGCGGTCACCGGGGTCTCCGGCTCGGGCAAGTCCACGCTGGTCACCCAGGTGCTCGCCGAGCTGGTGCGCCGACACCTCGGCCTGGCGCCGGACGACGAGGAGCAGAGCGAGCTCGAGATCGACGTCCACGACGTGACCGGGCTGGAGTCGTTCGACCGCCTCGTCCGCGTGGACCAGCGGCCGATCGGCCGCACGCCACGGTCCAACCTCGCGACCTACACCGGCCTCTTCGACGCCGTCCGCAAGGTGTTCGCCGCCACGCCCGAGGCGAAGGTCCGCGGCTACGGCGTCGGCCGGTTCTCCTTCAACGTCGCCGAGGGTCGCTGCGAGACCTGTCAGGGGGAGGGCTTCGTCTCGGTCGAGCTGCTCTTCCTGCCCGGGACGTATGCGCCGTGCCCGACGTGCCACGGCGCGCGCTACAACGCCGAGACCCTCCAGATCACCTGGCGCGACCTGACCATCGCCGACGTGCTCGGCCTCACGGTGGAGCAGGCGGCCGACGTCCTCGCCGAGGTGCCGGCCGCCAGTCGCAGCCTCCAGACCCTGCGCGAGGTCGGGCTGGGCTACCTGCGCCTGGGCCAGCCGGCCACCGAGCTCAGTGGCGGAGAGGCACAGCGGATCAAGCTCGCGACCGAGCTGCAACGGGCTCGCAGGGGGCACGCGCTCTACCTGCTCGACGAGCCCACCGCGGGCCTGCACCCGGCCGACATCGCCCTGCTGCTGCGCCAGCTGCACCGGCTGGTCGACGCCGGCAACACCGTGGTGCTCGTCGAGCACGACCTCGACACCGTCGCCACCGCCGACTGGGTCATCGACCTCGGCCCCGGCGGCGGGGACCAGGGCGGTCGGGTGGTGGCCACGGGGACCCCGAGCGACATCGCAGCCGCGGCGGCCAGCGTCACCGGGCCCTACCTGGCCCGGCACCTGGCCTGAGCAGGCAGACTGACGCGCATGGCCGACTGCGTCTTCTGCCGGATCGTCTCCGGCGAGATCCCGGGCCACGTCGTCCTCGACACCGACGACTTCGTCGCCTTCCTCGACGCCCGCCCGGTCTTCAAGGGCCACGTCCTGCTGGTGCCGCGCGCGCACGTCGAGACGCTGCCCGACCTGCCCGCCGAGCTGGGAGCGGGCCTCGTCGCCGCCTCGCAACGGCTCGCGACCGCGGCGAAGGAGGGCCTCGGCGCGCAGGGCTCCTTCGTCGCCATCAACAACACCGTGAGCCAGTCGGTGCCCCACCTCCACGTCCACGTCGTGCCGCGCACCAAGGGCGACGGACTGCGCGGCTTCTTCTGGCCCCGCACGAAGTACGCCGAGGGCGAGGCGGAGTCGTACGCCGAGCGCCTGCGCGCCGCGCTGACCTGAGGGTCAGCCGCGGGGACCGGGGAGCGCGTCGGCCCGGGAGGTGGCCGGGACCTCGAGGACGGGGCGGAAGGTCCACGGCTCGTCACGGCGCCTCAGCGGGTTGCCGGTGGCGCGCCCGGCCAGGGCGACGGCCGCGACCCCGACGCCCACCCCGGCGATGACGTCCACGAAGAAGTGCCACCCGAGGTAGATCGTCGCCACGATGGTGAGGGCCAGGAAGGTCCACGCCGCGACGCGCACGAGGGCGGGCAGCCGCATCGCCTCGGCGATGAGGCAGACGGTGACCATGACGGCCACGTGCAGGGAGGCGAAGGCCGCGATGGTCTGCACCGTGTGCGTGTCCCAGGGGCCGGAGAGGACCTCGATCCGGTCCGTGAGCAGCACGTCGCGCACCGCGGTGTTGGGGGTGTGGGGCAGGGAGCTGAACCAGCCGGGGTAGGAGTACGTCGGGCCGAGGGAGGGCACGGCGTAGTAGAGGGCGGCGCCCAGGCACCAGTTCAGCGAGATCGCCGTGACGTACCACGCGCCGGCCGTCGACCGGCGCGTCCAGACCAGGGCGATGGCGAGCGTGGCCGGCACCAGGCCGATCCAGATCAGGTAGACCGCCGCCATCACCCAGTTGGCCCACGTGGTGCCGAGGGTCTCGTGCAGGAGGACCGCCGGGTCGTGGCCGAGCCACAGCAGCCGGTCGAGGCGGGCGAGCTGGGGGTCGGCCAACCGGTCGGTCACGAAGGGGACGTAGCTCTTGAGGTTGCGGAAGGCCACGTAGGCGACGTACCAGGTGACGAGCCCGCTCACCGTGAACCGGATCTGGTCGCGGTTCCACCGCTCGACGAGCACCGCCCGGAAGGCGGCGCCGGGTGCCGTGCCGCCGCGGCGCACCAGCAGGACCCACCGGGTCGCGACGTCCAGTGCCACCGCCGAGGCCACGATCACGGGCAGCCGGAACCAGGTGGGCAGGGAGGCGCCGTCGGGGTCACGCAGGGGCAGGTGGTGGGTCCACGCGACCAGCGCAGCCAGCATCGCCATCACGGCCGCGACGACAGCGGCGGCGCGAAATTCCCCCCGACCCATGGGCACACCGTAGCGACCCCGGCCGGGGTGGACCGGACCAGACCGGACGGTAACCTCGCCTCGATCCCCCTTCGACCTCACTTCCCACCCCCCTCTAGACCCCTCTAGGAGTCCCCATGGGTCTGTTCGACCGCCGTGTCGCCCTCATCACCGGAGCAGCCCGAGGCATCGGCTTCGGCATCGCGCAGCGCTTCGCCAGCGAGGGCGCGTCCATCGCGATCCTCGACCTCGACGAGGCCGCAGCCCAGGACGCCGCCGGCCGGCTGGAGCTGGCCGACGGAGCCCGGGCGATCGGCGTCGGCTGCGACGTCGTGGACGGCGCGGCCGCCGAGGCCGCCGTGCAACGGGTGGTCGACGAGCTCGGCGGGATCCACATCCTCGTCAACAACGCCGGCATCACCCGCGACAACCTGCTCTTCAAGATGACCGAGGACGACTGGGACCTGGTCATGGGCGTGCACCTCAAGGGCGTCTTCAACATGACCAAGGCGGCGCAGTCGCGGTTCGTGGAGCAGAAGTACGGCAAGATCCTCAACCTCTCCAGCGTCTCCGCGCTGGGCAACCGCGGGCAGGCCAACTACTCCGCCGCCAAGATGGGCATCCAGGGCCTCACGCGCACGCTCGGCATCGAGCTCGGCCCGTACGGCGTCACCGCCAACGCGATCGCCCCCGGCTTCATCGTCACCGAGATGACCGACGCCACCGCCCGGCGCCTCAAGATGGAGCCCGAGGAGCTGCAGCGGCTCAACGCCGAGGTGACCCCCGTGCGCCGGGTGGGCCAGCCCGAGGACATCGCGGCCGCCGCCGCGTTCCTCTGCAGCGACGATGCGTCCTTCATCACAGGCCAAACGCTCTACGTCGACGGCGGTCGCAAGCTCGGCTGAGCGTGACGGTGCACCGAGCCACTCCACGTCGGGGTGAGTGAGATCACGGCCCCGACCCGCATGCGTGCGGGTCGGGGCCGTCGCTCGTGTTGCCGCGCCCGGTGCGGCGTGCCTACCGTGATGGGGCGGTCAAGAGACCCACAGGACGGCTCGGGCCCGCCTGCTGGTGCCCGACCGAACAGACACCCGTTCCGGACAACGCCGAGTCCTGCCCGACCGGAGCGGACCCCCGAGATCAATCGAGGGCAGGAGTGGGGGACCCACAGGTTCCACTGCCGGTTCGCGCAGGTCTGCGTGCACCGGCTCGGGGTGAAGCCGCCGAGAGGTGGCGGGGCACCTTCCAGCCCCAACCCGACAGCTCACCTCACAGGCGTGGGAAAGGAACACTCATGCCTGCGACCCTACGTAGGG
This sequence comes from Nocardioides sp., assembly GCF_025965415.1. Classification (GTDB taxonomy): domain Bacteria; phylum Actinomycetota; class Actinomycetes; order Propionibacteriales; family Nocardioidaceae; genus Nocardioides. The sequence goes on along the minus strand of NZ_JAOPWY010000192.1, from coordinate 58,502 downwards.
CGCGAGCGCTGGCGCTCGCCCTGGCCGGTCTCGGCCTCACCGCATCCACCCTGTCCACGCTGCCGGCCACGGCCGCCTCGGCAGAACCGGCCGCCGCGGCCCCGACGACGGCAGCGAAGAAGCCCACGCCCCGTCAGCGCGTCGCCACCCGGGTCCTCAGCGCCCGCGACACGGCCATGCGCCAGCGCGGCGACTGGTATGCGTACGGCGCCTCCGGGCCGGCCCGCTTCGACTGCTCGGGGCTGGTCTACTACAGCTTCCGCCGGGCCGGCTTCCCGGTGCCGCGCACGTCGAGCGCCCAGGCGGGGTTCGCCCGCCGCATCGCCAAGGCGGACATGCGCCCCGGCGACCTGATGTTCTTCTACGGCAGCGGCGGGGTCTACCACGCGGCGATCTTCCTGCGCTGGTCGCGCGGCCACGCCTTGATGGTCCACTCGCCCGGCTCGGGCCAGCGGGTCCAGGTGGCCGTGCCGTGGACGTCCCAGTGGTTCGGCGGCACCCTGCGCCGCCGCTGACAGGCGCGGATTGGTAGGCAGTTCCTGCTGATCTACCCTGTGGCGCGCCTTCCGGGATCGGGGAAGGCGCGCCTTCACACTTCTCGGCAGAACCGCCTGCTCGTCACCCCCGCTGGATCGGAGCTCCCCGTGCGTCACCGTCTTCACCCGTCCTCGTCCCAGGCAGTCGTCGCCACGCTCGTCGCGGCCGCGCTGCTCCTCGCCGGCTGCGGTGGCGGGGACGAGGAGGCGCCGAGCGACGCCGCCCCCTCCGAGCCCACCTCGTCGGAGACGAGCGAGGCCCCGCCGGAGCCGGCGTACTGGCCCCTGACCGGCCTCGAGCGCACCGGCAACGCCCCCCAGCACCCGGTGATCGTCACCAAGGTCGACAACACCTCGTCCAGCGCCCCTCAGGTCGGACTCGGCTCGGCCGACCTGGTCGTGGAGGAGCTCGTCGAGGGCGGCTACACGCGCCTCGCGGCCTTCTACTACTCCAAGGTCCCGGCCGACATCGGTCCGGTGCGCTCCATGCGTGCCAGCGACATCAGCATCGTGCCCGAGGGCGCCACCGTGGTGACCAGCGGCGCCGCGCCCGTCACGATCAACCGCGTCAACTCCGCCGGGATCCCGTGGATCACCGAGGGCGCCGCAGGCGTCTACCGCGAGACCTCGCGCTCGGCGCCCTACAACCTCTTCGCCCGCCTCGGCGAGATCTCCAAACGGCTCAAGGCCGACGAGGAGCCGCCGCCCTACCTGCCGTGGGGCACCGAGGCCGACCTGCCCAAGGGCGGCAGGGCCAGCACCATCACCGCCGACTTCGGGGGGCACTCGACGACGTGGCAGTTCGAGGGCGGCCGCTACGTCAACACCAACTCCTACGCCGCCGAGGGCGACCGGTTCCCGGCCGACTCCGTGCTGGTCATGCGGGTCAAGGTCGGCGACGCCGGCTACCGCGACCCGGCCGGCTACCCGGTGCCGGAGACGAAGTTCGAGGGCACGGGCGCCGCGCTGCTCTTCCACGGCGGTCGCGTCGTGAAGGGCACCTGGACCAAGGACGGGCTCACCGGCGCCATCGAGCTGTCCACCAAGAACGGTGACCTCACCGTGCCCGCGGGCCACGTCTGGGTCGAGCTCGTCCCCGCGGTCAACGGCAACCTCACGTTCGCGAAGTAGGAGCGGCGCCGCTCTCCAGCAGCTGCTGGAGGCCGGCCAGGATGAAGCCGATCGCTGCCTCCACGCGCGCCGCGGCGGCCGCGGGGTCCTCGCTCGCCGCGACGGAGCCCCCGGCCGCCGACATCGCGCCGAAGAAGATGCGGGTGAAGGTGTCGAGCATCTCGGGGTCGAGGTCCCACTCGTCCGAGGTGAGCACCGAGCGCACGATCTCGTCGACGATGGCGTACGTCGACCGCTCCTCCTGCTCGCGGAACCGCTCGTGGCCCAGCACGGAGGGCCCGTCGGCGATGACGATCTGGCGGTAGGCCGGCTCCTGCACCGCGCCGAGGAAGGCGCGGAGACCGGCCTGCGCCTTCGCCCACGGGTCGCGGTGTCCGTCGGTGGCCTCCGAGATTCCGCTGGTCGCCCGCGACTCCACCCGCTCGAAGGCTGCCTCGAAGATCGCCTGCTTGCCGCTGAAGTGGTGGTAGAGCGCGCCCTTGGTCACGTCGGCGCCCGCGACGATCGCGTCGAGCGAGGTCGCGGTGTAGCCGTGCTCGGTGAAGAGCTGCTCGGCCACGTCGACGAGCGCACGCTTGGTGGAGGCCGAGAAGCGTGCACGCCGAGTCATGGGCGCAGCCTAGGTGACCCGACTCACGCGGGAGGCGTTTGGCGACGGACGCAGCCGTGGGCATACTGAAAGTACGTACCCTCAGTATGTTCCTGAAGGAGACCCCATGACCTGGACGTCCCACCACCGTCGCGCAGATGTGCTCCGCGACGTCATCCGCACCGCGGACGACCGACTCGACGGTCGCCTGCCGCTCGACGTGGCGGGCGTCGCCGACACCTTCGGCGACGACCTCGCGCTGCTGGGAGCGCTGACCCTGCGCTGGCACACCCGACTGGCCGGCCACATCGAGCGCCAGCTCGCCGACCAGCCCCTCGACCTCGAGAACGCCGTCACCCTCGCGTGGCTCGCCGCCGCCGAGGACATGCCCGGCACCCGGGCCGTCATCGACCACCACGTCGCCGAGCCCACGAGCCCCGAGATGGCGCGCACCCTGGCCGTGGCGACCGGCAAGGAGCGCGAGATGCTCGCCCTGATGGCCGGTCTCGCCAGCGGGCCGGGGGAGGCCGCCGCCCGGGTGGGGCGGTCCATCGAGCTGGCCGCGCGGGCGTCGTACGTCCCGGGCGCGCGCAGGCCGACCACGGCCGAGGCGCCCTCCCTCGTGCAGCGTCTCAGGGCGGTGCTGGCCGCCTGAGGTGTGCCATGCCCGGTGGATCGGACATGATGGAGGCATGCAGCTGGCATCGGGGATGCTGCTGGTGGCGACGCCGGCACTGCAGGATCCCAACTTCGTCGACACCGTCGTGCTGCTGCTCGACGTCAACGACGAGGGCGCCCTCGGTGTCGTGCTCAACCGGCCCTCGCAGGTCCTCGTCGCCGACGTGCTGGAGCCGTGGCGCGACGCCGTGGCCGAGCCCGAGGTCCTGTTCCGGGGGGGACCGGTCGGCACCGACGGCGCGCTCGCGGTCGCGGCGCTGCGTGACCCGCAGGACGTGCCGGTCGGGTGGCGTCCCGTCGCCGGAGTGCTGGGCATGGTGGACCTCGACACCCCGACCGAGCTCGTCGACGGCTCGCTGACCGCGATGCGGGTCTTCGCCGGCTACGCCGGCTGGGGTGCCGAGCAGCTCGAGGTGGAGGTCGAGGAGGGCAGCTGGTACGTCGTCACCGGCGAGGCCGGTGATGCGTTCCGCGGCGACACCACGGGCCTGCGTCGCGACGTGATGCGGCGCCAGCCGGGCATGCTGGCGTGGCACGTCAACCGCCCCGTCGATCCCGACATGAACTGACCCAGCGGTTAGGCTTTCCCATCATGAGCACCATCGGATTCTCCCCCGGCAGCCAGACGATCGAAGATCGTCGGACGGTGCCCACCGACGAGGGCGACCACGAGCGGTTCTCCCACTACGTCCCCAAGGACAAGCTCACCGAGGCCATGGTCATGGGCACCCCCGTGATCGCCCTGTGCGGCAAGGTCTGGGTCCCGTCGCGTGCCCCGGAGAAGTTCCCCGTGTGCCCCGACTGCAAGGAGATCTGGGAGTCGATGAATCCCGGTGACAAGCCCGGCGGCGGATCTGGCGGCGACGGCGCGGGTCCCGAGGCGTGACGGGGCGGCCCGAGCTGCCGCTGCCTCCCGCGTGGCCCGACCGGGCCGCCTGGGGCACCGCGCCCTCCCTCCGCGCCTGGCAGCAGGCCGCGATGGACTCCTACCAGGCGCGCCAGCCGCGCGACTTCCTCGCGGTGGCGACGCCGGGCGCCGGCAAGACGACCTTCGCGCTCACCGTCGCGGCCGACCTGCTGAGCCGTCGCGTCGTGGACCGGATCACCGTCGTCGCGCCGACCGAGCACCTCAAGACGCAGTGGGCCGAGGCCGCCGCCAAGGCGGGCATCCCGATCGACCCGGCCTACTCCGCCGGCAAGGGCCGGACCTCCGACGACTACGTCGGCATCGCGGTGACGTACGCCGGTGTCGCGGTCAACCCGCTCGCCATGCGGATCCGCACCGAGCGCTTCAAGACCCTCGTCATCCTCGACGAGATCCACCACGCCGGCGACGCGCTGTCGTGGGGCGAGGGCGTGCGCGAGTCCTTCGACCCCGCCACCCGTCGGCTGTCCCTGACCGGGACGCCGTTCCGCTCCGACATCAACCCGATCCCGTTCGTCACCTACGCGCCCGGCGACGACGGCATCCCCGTGTCGGCGCCCGACTTCACCTACGGCTACGCCCACGCCCTCGCCGACCACGTCGTGCGCCCGGTGCTCTTCATGGCCTACTCCGGGGAGATGCAGTGGCGCACCCGCGCCGGCGACGAGATCGTGGCCCGGCTGGGCGAGCCGCTCACCAAGGACATGCACGCCCACGCACTGCGGACGGCCCTCGACCCGCAGGGGTCCTGGATGCCCGCGGTGCTCGAGGCCGCGGACAAGCGGCTGTCGGAGGTACGCCGTCACGTCCCCGACGCCGGCGGGATGGTCATCGCCAGCGACCAGGAGAGCGCCCGCGCCTATGCCGGGCTGCTGAAGAAGATCACCGGCGAGTCGCCGACCGTCGTGCTCTCCGACGAGAAGGGCGCCTCGAAGAAGATCGCGACCTACACGGAGTCCGACAAGCGCTGGCTGGTCGCGGTCCGGATGGTGTCCGAGGGCGTCGACGTGCCCCGCCTCGCCGTCGGGGTGTGGGCCACCACCACGTCGACGCCGCTGTTCTTCGCTCAGGCCGTCGGTCGCTTCGTGCGCGCCCGCTCGCGCGGCGAGACCGCCTCGGTCTTCCTGCCCTCGGTGCCCCACCTGCTGGAGTTCGCCTCCGACATGGAGGCGCAGCGCGACCACGTGCTCGGCCGGCGGGTCCAGGACGAGGACGACATCTTCGCGGCCGAGAACGACCTCCTCGCCGAGGCCAACGCGGGGGAGTCGGCCTCCGACGAGCTCGAGATGTCGTGGGAGGCGCTGGGCTCGACGGCGTCCTTCGACCACGTCCTCTACGACGGGGCGCAGTTCGGCCACTCCGGCGAGGTGCTGTCCGGGTCGGAGGAGGAGATGGACTTCCTCGGCATCCCAGGCCTCCTCGAGCCCGACCAGGTCCGCGAGCTGCTCCACTCCCGGCAGAGCGAGCGCGCCCGCAAGCAGAAGGCCGACGGCGTGGGCGACCGGGTGGTCGACTCCGTGGAGCAGCTGAGCACCCACCAGCAGCTCGGCGTGCTGCGTCGCGAGCTCAACGGGCTGGTCGCCGCCTGGCACCACCGCACCGGACAGGCGCACGGCATCACCCACTCCGCCCTGCGCAAGGAGTGCGGCGGACCGCCGGCGGCCGTGGCCAACGCCGACCAGCTGCACGAGCGGATCAACCGGATCCGCGAGTGGGCGATGCGGCAGAGCTCCTGAGACCTGGGTCTCGACGCGCCGTCGCGAGCTCGGCCGCGGGCCTGCTCCACCTCCCGCCACACGCGGTGCGCGACTGCGTCGCGCCCCACTAGTGTCGTGACATGCCCTCGGAGACCTCCCAGACGCTCGACCGCGGACTCCGGGTCCTGCGCGTGCTGGCCGAGAGTCCCGAGGGCCTCACCATCACCGAGCTCTCCGGGCGCCTGCAGGTCAACCGCACGGTGGTCTACCGCCTGATCAGCACGCTGGAGCAGCACGGGCTGGTCCGGCGCGACGCGCGCTCACGGCTGTTCGTCGGCCTCGGGGTGCTCCATCTGGCCAGTGCCGTCCAGCCGATCCTGCGCGACCTGGCGATGCCCGTGCTGCGCTCGCTCGCCGAGTCGATCGGCTCGACCGCGCACCTCACGGTGGCCGACGGCGACGAGGCCCTGGCCCTCGCGGTGGTGGAGCCGACGTGGACCGACTTCCACGTCGCCTACCGGGTCGGTGCCCGGCACCCGCTCTCGCAGGGGGCGGCCGGCAAGGCCATCGCGCTGCTCGACGTGGCGGAGCCGTCGTACGCCGTCACGAGCGGGGAGCTGCAGAGCGGCGCGCGCGGGCTCGCGGCACCGGTGCGCGGCGTCGAGGGGCTGCGCGCGAGCGTCGGCGTGGTGACACTGGCGGACGCGATCGACGAGGCCGTGGTCGCGCCGCAGGTGATCGCGGCCGCCCAGGAGGTCGCGGCGCGGCTGCGCTGAGGCTCACGCGCCGAACGGCTTGATCCCCGGCCCGGGGCGGCTCACGACGTCGCGCGGGCCGGCGGGCTCGTGGCCCTCTGCGCACCGGACGAACACCTCGACCGGCGCCCCGCAGCCGCGGTGCGCGAACTCGACGGGCGGGCCGTCGTCGTCGGCGTAGTAGCGGTCGCCCCACTCCGCGACGGCGAGCATGACCGGGACGAGCTCGAAGCCCTTGTCGGTGAAGCGGTACTCGTGGCGCTCGCGCTGGCCCTCCTCGCGGTAGGCCACGCGCCGCAGGATGTCGTGCTCGACGAGCAGGGCCAGCCGGTCGGTGAGGACCTGCCGCGGCATCCCGGTGTGGCGGCGCATGTCGTCGAAGCGCCGGATGCCGTTGGCGACCTCGCGCACCACCACGAACGTCCACCGCTCGCCCAGCACGGCCATCGCCCGACCGATCGTGCAGTTGTCGGTCGAGAAGGCGAGCGCGGCGGGAGGTGTGGCCATGCCCACATGCTAGGTCCAGTTGACAGACTCAGGCAAGGAACCGCATGCTGGGCCCATGCCGTACGAGACCGAGTCCCGCACCTTCACCTGGACCACGCCCGGCCAGGCGGACCTGTCGCGGCTGCTGTCGATGACCGGCCTCGAGCAGCTGCAGGCGATGCGCGCCGGCGAGATGCCGCACCCGCCGATCATGGACACGCTCGGCTTCACCGACCTGCGGCCCGAGGCCGGCCGGGTCGTGGTCGAGATGCCGGCGGCGGAGTTCCACTACAACCCGCTCGGGGGCGTCCACGGCGGCGTGATCTCGACGCTGCTCGACACCGCGGCCGCCTGCGCGGTCCACACGACGCTGGCGGTGGGGGAGTTCTACACCTCGGTCGACCTGACGGTGAAGTTCCTCCGCCCGGTCACCGTCGACTCCGGCCTGCTCACCTGCGAGGGCACCGTGATCCAGCGCGGACGGCGTACGGCGCTCGCGCAGGCGCAGCTCACCGACGGCCTCGGCAAGCTGGTCGCCCACGCGACCTCGACCTGCATGATCTTCCCCGTCGAGGGCTGAGCCCGTCGGTCAGGACGTGACCGACGCCCGCGCCAGCGGCACCACGCGGTAGTCGATCTGGGTCGCGAGGGCGATCACTGTCGTCGAGCGGTCGATGCCGGGGTCGGTGAGGACCAGGTCGATGACCCTCTGCAGGTCGGCGTTGGAGCGCGCGACGACGCGGGCCCACATGTCGCCGGCGCCGGTGATCGTGTAGGCCTCGAGCACCTCGGGGATGGCCGCGAGATGCGCGGCGACCGCGTCGTGCCCCCCTGCAGTGGCAGAGCCCTGGCGGATCTCGAGGGTCAGGAACGCCGTCACCGGGTAGCCGATCGCCTCGGGGGAGAGGTCGGGTCCCCAGCCGGTGATCACGCCGGCGGCGACCAGCTTGTCGAGCCGTGCCTGGACGGTGCCCCGCGCGATGCCGAGGCGCCGGCTCGCCTCCAGGACCCCCAGGCGAGGCTCGTTGACGAAGAGCTCGATCACCTTGCCGTCGATCTCGTCCACGTGCGCCCTTTCGGCTGTGCAAACTGCCCAACGTTTCGTCGTACTGTTGCACACCTTGCCTGTGGTGGGCAGGGTGGGCCCATGACGACTGACATCGCCTCGACCGGTGGCGCCCTGACCGTGGACGAGATGAAGGCCGACCTGTCCCTGGAGCAGCTGCGACAGCTCGTCGGCCTCGTGGAGTACGACGCCGACGCCGACCCGTTCCCGGTCACCGGGTGGGACGCGATCTGCTTCGTCGTGGGCAACGCGACCCAGGCCGCCCACTACTACGCGTCGGCGTGGGGCATGGACCTCATCGCCTACTCCGGCCCCGAGAACGGCAACCGCGACCACAAGTCCTACGTCCTCAAGTCCGGCTCCATCAAGTTCGTGCTGAGCGGCGCCGTGTCGCCCGACAGCGACCTGATCGCCCACCACGCCCGCCACGGCGACGGTGTCGTCGACATCGCGCTCGAGGTCCCCGACGTCGACCAGTGCATCGCCCAGGCCCGCAAGGCCGGCGCCACCGTGCTGCACGAGCCGGCGAACGTCAGCGACGAGCACGGCACGGTCCGCATCGCTTCGATCGCGACGTACGGCGAGACCCGCCACACGCTCGTGCAGCGCACCGTCGATGGCGTGACCTACGCCGGCCCCTACCTCCCGGGCTACGTCGCGGTCGAGCCCCGCTGGGAGAAGCGGGACGGCCAGCCCAAGCGGCTGTTCCAGGCCCTCGACCACATCGTCGGCAACGTCGAGCTCGGCAAGATGGACGAGTGGGTCACCTTCTACAACAAGGTGATGGGCTTCGTGAACATGGCCGAGTTCATCGGCGACGACATCGCCACCGACTACTCCGCGCTGATGTCGAAGGTCGTGGCCAACGGCAACCACCGCGTGAAGTTCCCGCTCAACGAGCCGGCCGTCGCGAAGAAGAAGTCGCAGATCGACGAATACCTCGAGTTCTACGACGGTCCCGGCGCCCAGCACCTCGCCGTGGCCACCGGCGACATCCTCGCCAGCGTCGACGCGCTGCGTGCCAACGGTGTCGAGTTCCTCGACACACCCGACTCCTACTACGAGGACGAGGAGCTGCGCGCGCGCATCGGCGAGGTGCGGGTGCCGATCGAGGAGCTGCAGAAGCGCGGCATCCTCGTCGACCGCGACGAGGACGGCTACCTCCTGCAGATCTTCACCAAGCCGCTCGGCGACCGGCCGACCGTGTTCTTCGAGCTCATCGAGCGGCACGGCTCGCTCGGCTTCGGCAAGGGCAACTTCAAGGCCCTCTTCGAGGCGATCGAGCGCGAGCAGGACGCCCGCGGCAACCTCTGAGTCCGTCGCCGCGGTGCGCGAGGCAGGTGCTGCGCCGACGAAACCTGCCTCACGCACCGCTCGGCCGGGTTCTGGGAGACTGCCCGCATGATGATCCGCCCGGCCGAACTGGCCGCGATCAAGGCCGGCACCGTCGACCTGGCGTTCCGGCGCTGGGCCAGGCCGCGGGTGGTGGTGGGCACGCAGATGCGCACCGGGGTCGGTCTGCTCGAGGTCACCTCGGTGGAGCAGGTCAGCGTGTCCGCCCTGCGGGCCGAGGACGCCCGCCGGGCGGGGTCCGCCTCGCTCGCCGCGCTCAAGCAGGCGCTGGCGGCCCGGTCCGAGGACCCGGCCTGGCGCATCGGCCTGCGCTACGCCGGTCCCGACCCGCGCGAGGCCCTGCGCGCGACCGTGCCGGACGCCGGCGAGATCGCGGCGATCACCGCGCGGCTCGACCGCCTCGACGCGTCGTCGTCGTACGGCGCCTGGACCCGGCAGACGCTCGACCTGATCGACCTCAACCCCACCGTCCGCGCCCCGGACCTGGCGGCTCAGGTGGGGCGCGAGACGGCCGACTTCAAGAAGGACGTGCGCAAGCTCAAGGAGCTCGGGCTGACCGAGTCGCTCGCCATCGGCTACCTGCTCTCCCCCCGCGGCGAGGCGGTGGTGGACGCCGGTCTGCCCGAGCCCCGGGTGCGCGCTCCGCGTGAGCAGGGCTCGCCACTCCCGCGCTCCATCGGGGCTCCGGCGACCCGGGCGCTGCGCGAGGCCGGCGTGACGACCCTCGAGCAGGTCGCGGCCCGCTCCGCGGCCGGGCTCGCGGCCATGCACGGCGTCGGCCCGATCGCGATCGCGCGGTTGCGCGAGGCGCTGGAGGAGCAGGGGAGCGGCTTCGCCGGCGACTAGCCCAGGTCGCCGACCAGCTCGCTCTCGGCCTCGGTGACGCTGTGCGACTCCGGCGCGGCGTCGAGGGCCGCGGCGATGGTGCGCGATCCCACGGCGACGATGGCCACCCCGACCGCGACGGCGGCCGCGCCGAACCAGAACGGCGCGTGCAGATCGACCTTCTCGGCCAGCTTGAGCGCGACGTACGGGCCGACGGCGCCACCGGTGAAGCGCACGAACGAGTACGCCGCCGACGCGACCGGGCGCTCGACGGGAGCGGCGCCCATGACCGCCTCGGTGACCAGGGTGTTGGTCACGCCCAGGAAGGCTCCGGCGGCGATGATCCCGGCGGTGACGACGGGCTCGTGCACCGCGCCGATGGCCATCACGGCCAGGTCGAGCGAGAAGAGCGCGAGCACGGCGGTCAGGGTGGGCAGGGTGCCGAAGCGCCGCTGCAGCACCGGGGCCAGCCACACCGACGTCGCCGCGAGCAGCACGCCCCAGCCGAAGAACGTCCAGCCGATGCCCATGATCGAGTACGACGGCAGGGCGAAGGGTCCGGCAGCCATCAGGGTGAAGAAGCCCAGGTTGTAGAAGATCGCCACGAGTGCGAGCAGCAGCAGCGCCCGGTGGCGCAGGGCGCGGAACGGGTCGAGCAGTGACGTACGACGCCCGGTGGGCGGGGTCGACGGCAGGAAGAGGGCGGTCGCGACGAGCGCCACCGTCATCAGCACGGAGACCCCGAAGAACGGGCCGCGCCACGAGACCTGGCCGAGCAGGCCGCCGATGAGCGGGCCGGACGCGATGCCGAGGCCGAGGGCGGCCTCGAACAGGATGATCGCCTGGCCGACCGGCCCGGCCGAGGCGCTGACGATGGTCGCGAGTGCCGTGGCCACGAAGAGGGCGTTGCCCAGGCCCCAGCCGGCGCGGAAGCCGATGACGGCTCCGACGCTGTCGGAGAGACCGGCCAGGGCGGCCGAGACGATGATCAGCGCGAGGCCGGCGAGGAGGGTGCGCTTGGGGCCGATCCGGCTCGAGATCACTCCGGTCACGAGCATGGACACGCCCATGACGGCCATGTAGCTGGTGAAGAGCAGCGAGACCTGGCTGGGGCTCGCGTCGAGCTGGGCGGCGATCTCCTTGAGGATCGGGTCGACGAGGCCGATGCCCATGAAGGCGATGACGCAGGCGAAGGCCACGGCCCAGACGGCGCGGGGCTGGCGCAGGATCGAGCTGGTGTCGGCAGGCGTGCTCACGGGGTCGTGTCCTCCTGGGGGTGCAGGTCGAGGACGTCCCGGAGCACCGCGACGGCGGTCGCGACCTCCTCGGCGGTGTGGTGGGTGGTGGCCAACCGGGCCATGACGAGCGCGGTGTTGGCCCGGCGGATGCGGGCCAGCTCGGCGCGCCCCGACGCGGTGAGTGCGACGACGTGGGCCCGGCCGTCGTGCGGGTGCGGCTGCCGGTCGACCAGGCCCTGGTCGCGCAGCGTCCGCAGCGTCGCGGTCATCGTCGGCTGGCTGCACCGGTCGGCGATCGCGAGCGCGGTGACCCCGGAGGGGCCGTGCTCGTCGAGGAGCGACAGCACACGGGCGCCGGCCGGGTGGTCGACCTCGCGGCGCACGGCCCGCGTCAGGCGCGCGGCCAGCACCACGAGGTCGCTGGCGAGGGCGGGCAGGGAGGCGGTCACCCCTCCAGATTACATAGGAGTCCTATGTATATCCAACCGGGGTCAGTGGGCGATCAGGCCCACGCCGAGCGTGCCCATCACGACCGCGATCGCGGAGTCGAGCACCCGCCAGGCGTTGGGCCGGGCGAAGAGGCCGCGCAGCAGCCGAGCGCCGAAGCCGAGGCCGAAGAACCACAGCACGCTCGCCATGAGGGTGCCGGACACGAACCACCAGCGGTCGGTGCCGAAGCTGTTGGCCACCGTGCCGAGCATGAGGACGGCGTCGAGGTAGAAGTGCGGGTTGAGCCAGGTCAGGGCGAGCGTCAGCAGGATCGCCTTGGCGGGGGTCATCGCCGCGCCCTCGCCCGCGTCGAGCCGGCCCGGGCGCCAGGCGCGCATCGCGGCGTGCACGCCGAAGGCGATGAGGTAGAGCCCGCCCAGCACCTGGGCGATCGGGAGGACCGACGGCCAGCGCTCGAGCACGACGCCCAGTCCGGCGACGCCCGCGGTGATCGCCACGACGTCGGAGACGAGGCACGTCAGCACGATGGGCAGGACGTGCTCGCCGCGGATCCCCTGGCGGAGGAGGAAGGCGTTCTGCGCGCCGACGGCCACGATGAGAGCGAGTCCGGTGAGAAGACCGGTGAGTGCAACCTGGAACATGCCATCCACGTTAGGACGGCCATCGTCGTCAATCCAGCGAAGTATTCTGACGAATCATTAGGATGTCTAATTATGAAAGACATCACTCAGCTGGACCCTGTGGCGCTGCGCACACTGGCCGTGGCAGTACGCCTCGGGACCTTCGAGGCGGCCGCCCGCGAGCTGCACGTGACCCCCTCCGCGGTGAGCCAGCGGATCAAGGCGCTGGAGACGCGCATCGGCCGCGTGCTGCTGCACCGGGTTAAGCCGCTCGAGCCCACCGAGGCCGGTCTCGTCCTCGTGCGCCTGGCCACGCAGACCGAGCTGCTGGAGCGGGAGGCGGTCGCCGAGCTGGTCGAGGAGGCCGACGCCGACGGGACGTCGTACACCTCACTGCCGATCGCGGTGAACGCCGACGCGCTCTACGGCTGGTTCGTCGACGCGCTCGCCGAGGTGCAGAGCCGGCACCGGGTGGTCTTCGAGGTGGTCCGCGAGGACCACACGCGCACGGCGGAGCGGTTGCGCCGCGGCGAGGTGATGGCCGCCATCACCGGGGAGCCGAGGCCGGTGCCGGGCTGCCGGGTCGTGCGGCTGGGCCGCCTGCGGTACGCCGCTGTGGCGACGCGCGAGTTCCACGCGGACCACTTCGCCGACGGCGTGGGGTCGGCGACCTTGGCCGAGGCGCCGATCGTCGCCTTCGACCGCAACGACTCGCTGCAGCACGACTTCGTCCGGAGGGTCACCCGCCGTCACCTCGCGCCGCCGGTGACCTACCTCCCCTCGGTGCGCGAGTTCGACCGTGCGATCCGCGTGGGCATGGGGTGGGGGCTGCTGCCCGAGTCCGACGTCGCGGCGGAGCTCGCGCGCGGCGAGCTGGTCGAGCTCGTCCCCGGACGACGGCCCGAGGTCGCGCTCTACTGGCAGCACTGGCGGCTGGGGTCGTCGCTGGTCGGTGAGCTCACCGACGCCGTGGTGTACGCCGCCCGGCGCTGGATGGCGACCTGACGAGATCTCCGGTTCTCCTGACAGGTCCCGGCACCAGACCTAGGCTGCCGACGAGATCGAGCATCGTGCTCGTCACGCCAGGATCGGAACGGGGACCCCAGTGACACGTCGCCTCAACGCCTCGTGGACCGCGGCTCTCGCTGCCGGCCTGCTCCTCACCCTCAGCGGCTGCGGCGGCTCCGGCTCCGCCGCCCCCGGCAAGGGACAGGGCGTCGTGATGGAGGGCGAGCAGCTCGAGGACCTCGTCACCCAGGTCAACGCGATGGGCATGGTCGAGTGGCACGGTCAGCTGCTGACCAAGAACCCCGACACCGGCGGCAAGCGGATCTTCGACCTCGACGGCCGCTTCAGTCCCTCGACGGGCTACAGCCAGCTCTCCATGGACTCCGCGATCGACGGCAAGGTCGAGCAGGTCGACTACCTCGTCGTCAACGACCGCACCTACTTCAACAGCGACGACTGGGGCCCGAACGCGGGAAGCTGCTGGGCCGAGATCACCGATGACGTGTCGCGCAGCTGGGCCCTCCCGACCGACCTCGACCCGACCTGGCCGGTCACCGCGGCGCGGGCCATCCGGCTGGCCGGGGACGGTGTCGCCGTCGGCATGCCCGCCAAGGACGTCATCACCGGCATGCCGCGCGGCCTCTTCCCCGACGTCCCGGCAGGCCTGGACGCCGTCGAGGCCAAGGGTGTGGTCACGCCCCACGGACACCTCATCGAGGTCAGCGTCGACGTGCTGAACATGTGGAACGACGTCCCCGAGGAGGAGCTGGCCGCGATCGACACCCGTCGTGCCGGCTGGTGGGCCATGACGATGAAGGAGTCCCAGGACGGCTCCGCCATCGCGCCCCCGAAGTACCTCTTCGACCCGGCGGTGACGCCGCCCAGCCAGTGCAAGCGGGCCTGAGCCCCGAGTCCGACCGCGCCGTGCGGTCCTTCTAGAGCACCTTCGAGAGGAACGACTGCGTCCGCTCGTGCTGGGGGTCCGCCAGCACCTCGCGCGGGTCGCCCTCCTCGACGATCACTCCGCCGTCCATGAAGACCAGGTTGTCGCCGACCTCGCGGGCGAAGCCCATCTCGTGGGTCACGACCATCATCGTCATGCCCTCGGCCGCGAGGTCCTTCATCACGGCCAGCACGTCGCCGACCAGCTCGGGGTCGAGCGCCGACGTCGGCTCGTCGAAGAGCATCATGTCGGGGCTCATCGACAGGGCACGGGCGATCGCGACGCGCTGCGACTGCCCACCGGACAGGTGGGCCGGGTAGGCCGACTCCTTCTCGGACAGGCCCACCTTGGCGAGCGTGGACCGGGCGATCTCGACCGCCTCGTCCTTCTTGCGCCCCTTCACCTTCTCCTGCGCGATGGTGAGGTTGCGCAGCACGGTCATGTGCGGGAACAGGTTGAACTGCTGGAAGACCATCCCGATCCGCGCGCGCAGCTGGTCGACGTCGGCGTCTCGGTCGGTGATCTCCTCGCCCGCGACGAAGATCTTGCCGCTGGTCGGGGTCTCGAGCATGTTGACGCAGCGCAGCAGCGTCGACTTGCCGGAGCCGGAGGGACCGATCACGCACACCACCTGGCCGGTGCCGACGTGGAAGTCGATGCCCTTGAGCACCTCGTTGGCGCCGAAGTACTTGTGGAGCTCCTGCACGTCGATCGCGGCGGTGGTGCGGTCCGTCGGTGCGGTGCGGTCGGTGGTCATCAGCGGGCCCTCTCCGAGCGGCTCTCCATGCGGCGTACGACGATCGACAGCGGCACCGTGATCAACAGGTAGCAGAGGCCGATCACGATGATCGGGGTCAGGTTCGAGGCGGAGTTCATGCCCTCGCGGCCGAACTTGGTGAGCTCGTAGTCGGTGAGCGAGAGGCCGAGGATGTAGACGAGCGACGAGTCCTTGGTGAGCAGGATCAGCTCGTTGGTCAGCGGCGGCAGGATGATCCGGAACGCCTGCGGGATCACGACGCTGATCATCGCCCGGCCGTGGGACATCCCGAGCGAGCGGGCGGCCTCCATCTGGCCCTTGGGCACCGCCTGGATGCCGGCCCGGATGGTCTCGGCCATGTAGGCGCCGCCGACCAGGCCGAGGGCCAGGGTGACGACGCCGAGGTTGCCGAACGGGATCTCGTACGCCGGGAAGGCCAGGTTGAACCCGACGCTGAGCGCGATGAAGACCACGAGGGCAGGCAGGCCGCGGAAGAGCTCGATGATGCCCGTCGCGATCCAGCGGTAGGGGCCGACGCTGGAGAGCCGCATCAGCGCCAGGACCAGGCCGAGCACCAGGCCGAAGGCGAAGCCGCACGCGGTGTAGATCAGCGTGTTCTTGAGCGCGATCGTCAGGACGCGGGGGAACTGCTCCTTGACCAGCTCCCAGTTCCAGAACGCCCGGCGGATCTCACCCCAGTCGGCGAGGAAGGCGATGGCGAGCAGGACGACCACGAGGACGGCGTACTGGGCGTAGCGCCACCGGGCGGCGCGCTGGCGGGGACTCGCCATGGACTCACATCACCTTCGTCGGTGGGTCGGGGAAGGCGTCACTCGGTGGGAGCGGTGCCGAACCACTCCTCGTAGACCGCGTCGTAGTCGTCGCTCGCGATGGCGTCGTTGATCGCGGCCAGCAGGTCGTCGTTGCCGCCCTTCTTCACCGAGAAGCCGTACTCCTCACCGGTCTCGAACTCCGCGACCACCTCGACGTCGGGGTTCTGGCTGACGAAGTAGTTGAGCAGGCCGTTGTCGTTGACACCGGCGTCGGTCTTGCCGGTGCGGACCGCCTGCTGCATGAGCGAGGAGTCCTCGAACGAGACGATCTCGGCGTCGGCGGGTGCGTTCTCGCGGACGTAGTCGGCGCCGGTGGTGCCGTCCTGGACCGCGATCTTCTTCCCGGCCAGGTCCTCCAGCGAGGTGATGCCGGACCCGGTCTTGGTCATGAGGGCCTGGGTGGCCTTGAAGTAGGGGTCGGTGAAGTCCATGACGGCGGCGCGCTCGTCGTTGATCGTCATCGCGCCGGCGCCGACGTCGCACTGGCCGGTGTTGAGGGCCTCGCCCGTGGTGATCGTCTCCCACGCGACGTCGAGCACCTCGGTGTCGAGCCCCTCGGCGTTGGCGGCGAGCTCGAGAACGCCGGGGTCGAAGCCCACGACCTCGCCACCCTCGGTGAACTCGAAGGGCTCGTAGGGGAGGTGCGTGCAGATGGTCAGCGTGCCCTCCTTGACCAGCTCGATGCCCGACTCGGTGGTCGTGGAGGTGTCCTCCTTCGCGCACCCGGAGGCGGAGACGGCGAGGGCGGCGGCACTGAGAGCACTGAGGAGGATCCGAGTCTTCATGCACCCCACCGTAGACCCCACCGCTGGAACAATGCCGCCATGCCGACCTACGTCGCCTTCCTGCGGGCCATCAACCTCGGAGCCACACGCACGTTCCCGAAGGACGCGATCAGGTCCGCGACGGAGGCCGCGGGCGGGTCGGAGGTGGAGACCTACATCAACACCGGCAACGTCCGGCTGACCCATGCGGCCCGGTCGGTGGCCGCGGTGCAGCGGGCGCTGGAGGAGGCGTACGCCGACGCCGCCGGCTTCGAGGTCCCGACGGTCGTCTTCACCGCCCCAGACCTCGCGGCGCTGACCGCGCGGGCCGAGGAGCTGCACGCCGAGCACGACCCGTCCGGCCAGCACTACGTCACGCTCTTCGCCACCGCGCCCACCGCGGCGACGGTGAAGGCGGCGCACGCCCTCGAGCACGAGGGCGAGACCGTCGTCGTCGACGGGCGCGCGGCCTACGTCCTGCTCGACGGCAACATCCACACCTCGAAGCTGCTGGGCTCCAAGGAGTTCAAGGCGCTGGGGCAGGGGACGGCCCGCACGGTGAAGGTGCTGCGCACCGTCACCGAGAAGTGGTGCTGAGCCGCGCTCGACGCGGGCTCACGCGATCTCGACCCCGGCGCTCGTCATCTGGGTGATCGCCGCCGCCGTGCTGTCCGCGGCGACCCCGGCGCACAGCGCGGTGAGCACGCGGGTGTCGAAGCCCTCCCGGGCACTGTCAAGGGCGGTCGCGCGCACGCAGTGGTCGGTCGCGATCCCGCACACGTCGACCTCGGACACGTCGTGGTCACGCAGCCAGGCGGCCAGCGGCTCGCCCGACGCCGTACGCCCCTCGAAGCCGGAGTAGGCCGCCTCGTGCTCGCCCTTGTAGAACACCTCGGCGAAGGGCTGCGGGTCGAGGTTGGGGTGGAAGCCGGCGCCCTCGGTGCCGACCTTGCAGTGCGCCGGCCAGGACTCGGCGTAGTCCGGCTTGAGGGACCAGTGGGCGCCCGGGTCGACGTGGTGGTCCTTGGTGGCGACCACGACGTCGTACGCCGGCCGGTCGGCGTCGTGCGAGGACCAGCGGTGCAGCAGCGCGCCGATCTGCGCGGCCACGCGGGCACCTCCCGGCACCGGCAGCGACCCGCCCTCGCAGAAGTCGTTCTGGACGTCGACCACGATCAGTGCTCGTGCCATGCTCCGAGGCTAGCGGTGCGCGGGGTCGTGTGGTTCGGCTGCCAACTGGCCACCCGGCCCGACCGCTGGGCCCGACCAGCCAGCCCCGCGGTCAGGGGCCGAGGTGGACCGTCGGGATCACGGCCTCGCCGGCGGACATCATCGTGACGGCGCGGGGCAGCTCGGCGAGCGAGGCGCGGTGGCGGGCGCGGGCCTCCTCGAGCGTGGTCCGACCGACCACCTCGCCGGCGCGGACCAGCGGGACGAGCAGCGCACGGTCGTCGCCGTCGTCCTCGGGCGGATCGCCGATGCCGATCACCTCGGCCTGGGCCGTCCCGCCGGGGGAGCGGCGGCGCAGGGCGTACTTGCGACCGCCGATGGACGCCTTGTCCGCGGACCGCTTGGCCACGGACACCAGGTCGCCGTCGGCGCCCTCCCGGGCGACCAGCTTGTAGACGAAGCCGCACGTCGGGTGCCCCGAGCCGGTCACCAGCTGGGTGCCCACGCCGTAGGCGTCCACGGGCGCGGCGGCCAGCGCGGCGATGGCGTGCTCGTCCAGGTCGCTGGTCACCACGATCCGCGTCCCGGTGGCGCCCAGCTCGTCGAGCTGGGCGCGCACGTCGCGGGCGATCTCGCCGAGATCGCCCGAGTCGAGGCGTACGGCGCCCAGGCTGGTGCCGGCGACCTCGACGGCGAGCCGGACGGCCTCGGTGACGTCGTAGGTGTCGACCAGCAGCGTGGTGCCGACCCCGAGCGTCTGCACCTGGGCGCGGAAGGCGTCGGTCTCGTCGTCGTGCAGCAGGGTGAAGGAGTGCGCCGCGGTGCCCGCGGACGGGACGCCCCACCTCGCCCGTGCGGCCAGGTTGGAGGTCGCGTCGAAGCCGGCGACGTACGCCGCGCGCGCAGCGGCCACGGCGGCCTCCTCGTGGGTGCGGCGCGAGCCCATCTCGATGCAGGGGCGCTCGCCCGCGGCCAGGGTCATTCGCGACGCGGCCGAGGCGATCGCCGAGTCGTGGTTGTAGATGGAGAGCAGGACGGTCTCGAGCAGGACCGCCTCGGCGAACGTCCCCTCGACGACGAGCAGCGGGGAGTAGGGGAAGTAGGCCTCGCCCTCGGCGTAGCCCCAGACGTCACCGGAGAAGCGGTAGGAGGCCAGCCAGTCGAGCATGTCCGGCTCGACGACGCCGTCCAGCGCGGCCAGCGCCGCCGCGTCGAACCGGAACGCCTCGATCGCGTCGAGCGCCCGCCCGACACCGGCGACGACGCCGTAGCGGCGACCCTGGGGCAGGCGGCGCGGGAACAGCTCGAAGACCGCCCGCCGGTCGGCGGTGCCGGCCTGTCGGGCGGCCTGGACCATGGTGAGCTCGTAGTGGTCCGTGAGGAGCGCGGCTGAGGCTGTCACGACCGACACTGTGCCACGATGGGACCGTGTCAGCCGCCAGTCCCGTAGAGGTCGAGCCGACCCTCAGCCCTGACGAGATCACCTTCCTGGCCAAGCCGTGGGTGACGCTGGTCTGGGACGACCCGGTGAACCTCATGTCCTACGTCTCCTACGTCTTCCAGAAGTACTTCGGCTACGACAAGGCGAAGTCCGAGAAGCTGATGCTCGAGGTGCACACCGAGGGCCGGTCGGTCGTCTCGACGGGCACGCGCGAGGAGATGGAGCGCGACGTCCAGGCGATGCACGAGTACGGCCTCTGGGCGACCATGGAGAAGGCCACCTGACGTGAGCGGGTTCGAGCACCACCGGAAGACCGACCGGATCATCGCCACCTTCACGGGCTTCGAGGCCGACCTGTTGCGGTCGCTGGCCTCGCAGATCGTCGAGCTGCTGCGCAACGAGCGCGCCGAGCCGGCGGCCCCGACCGCCGATCCCTTCGAGGCGCTGATGACGGAGTTCTCGGGCGCCTCGACCATCCCCGACGACCCGGTGCTGGCCCGCCTCTTCCCGACGGCCTACCTCGACGACGAGGAGTCGGCCGCCGACTTCCGCCGCTTCACCGAGGGCGGCCTTCGAGACGGCAAGGCCGCGGCCGCCGGCCAGATCATCGACGCCCTCGAGGACGCCGGGCTGCCGCCGGAGCTCGACGAGGAGGGCCTCGTCATCGACGTCGAGCTGACGCGCTCCGAGGCCGAGTCGTGGATGCGCGCGTTCACCGACATCCGGCTGGCCCTGGCCACCCGCCTCGGCGTCGAGGCCGGCGACGAGGACTACTGGCACTCGCTGCCCGACGAGGACCCGCGCGCCCAGGCCCACGACATCTACGAGTGGGTCGGCTACCTCCAGGAGACCGTCGTCGAGGCGCTCAGCGCATGAGCGCCGGATGAGCCCGATCCCCGACTTCGTCGTCGACCTCCGCCGCAAGATCGGCCCCGACCCGCTGTGGCTGCCCGGAGTCACCGCGGTCGTCCGACGTGGCGACGAGGTCCTGCTGGTCAAGCGCTCCGACAACGGCCAGTGGGCGCCGGTGACCGGCATCGTGGACCCCGAGGAGGAGCCCGCCGTCGCCGCGGCGCGCGAGGCGCTGGAGGAGACCGGCGTGACGATCCGCGTGGACCGGCTCGCCTCCACGTCCGCGCACGGGCAGATCGTGCACGTCAACGGCGACCGGGCGGCCTACCTCGACCTGACCTTCGCCTGCACCTGGCTCTCCGGCGTGGCGCACGTGGCCGACGACGAGTCCAGCGACGTGCGGTGGTGGCCGGTCGACGACCTCCCGCCGATGGGCGAGGTGATGCTCCGCCGCATCGATGCCGCGCTGAGCGACGAGCGGGAGGCACGCTTCATCTCCCCGGACGCAGCCGCACCCCTGGAGCCCGCGACACCCCGGCACGTCCCGCTCGCCCCGACCGCCCCGGTGCTCGGGGTCGACGCCTGCCCCGGCGGCTGGGTCGGCGTGGTGCTCGACACCGACCTGAGGGCGAGCGTCTTCACGGCGCTCACCATCACCGACCTGCTGGAGCTGGTGGGGGAGACCACCCCCGTGTCCGTGGTGGCGATCGACATCCCCATCGGCCTGCCCGACAGCAGCGGCCGCGCGGCCGACGCCGAGGCCCGTCGGGTGCTGGTGGGCAAGTCGTCGTCGATCTTCTCGACGCCCACCCGCGCCGCGCTGGAGGCGGAGACCTACGCCGAGGGCCGGGCGGCCAACCTCGCCGCGACCGGCGGCACCACGAGCGTCAGCGCCCAGGCGTACGCCCTGCGCGAGAAGGTGCTGCAGGTCGACGCGTGGGTGCGGTCCCGACCCCGCGTGCGCGTCGTCGAGGTGCACCCCGAGGTGAGCTTCGCGCGGATGACCGGCACCCCGGTCCTGGCCCGCAAGAAGGACGCCGACGGCGTACGGGCACGCCGCGAGGTGCTCGCCGACCACGGGATCGCGGCGCCGCCGTGGTTCCGCGGTGCGCCGTTCGGGGAGGACGACCTGCTCGACGCCTGCGCGGCGGCATGGTCCGCCGTACGACACTCGCACGGGCTCGCCGAGTCCTTCCCGGCCACGCCGGAGGTGTTCTCCGACGGCATCCCGGCCGCCATCTGGGTCTGACCCGCGATTCGGTCAGCCGGAGTGGGTCAGCACGCCGTAGCGCTCGCGCGAGGCCAGCGCCCAGCGGGACACCGGCACGGAGACCAGCGCGATCGCCAGCATCATCGCGGCCAGGACCAGCCACCCCGTCTCGCCCATGTCGACGCACAGCAGCGTGACGATGGGCGGCCCGACCACGGCGACGACGCTGAAGCCGAGGCCGGCGAAGCCCTGGTACTGGCCCTGCCGCTCGTGGGGTGCGAGCCCCATCTGCAGTCCCCACTGGCCACCGGAGCCGATCATCTCCCCGACGACGTGGACGAGGGAGCCGGCCACGAGCACCACCACCGCGAAGGTCGCGTCGCCCCGGTCGGCGAGGGACACGATGGCGAAGCCCACCGCGATCCACACCGCACCGCGCACCAGCGCCGAGGCGCCGGCCTCGACGGAGTCCGCCCGGCGGGAGAGCCGCACCTGGAACAGCGCCACGCAGGCGGTGTTGATGACCAGGAGGACCGCGACCATCACCGGAGGCGCCGACGTGCGCTCGGAGATGTAGAGCGCGAGCCCCAGCTCCATCACGAAGAAGTGGATCGAGAACAGGCCGGTGATCGCCACGACGACGACGTAGGGCCAGTCGCGCAGCACGGCGAGGCGCGGCTCGCCGGCCGCGCGGAGGTAGGGCGGGAGGTCGGGGAGGCGGGTGCAGTTCCACGCGGCGAAGCCGGTGAAGACCGCGTTGAGGACGAAGACCGAGACGTAGGCCCACCGCTCGTCGATCACCAGCGCCGCGCCACCGAACATCGAGCCCAGCCCGATGGCGGTGTTGGTGACCGCCCGCAGGTAGGCCTTGAAGAGCACGCCGCGCCCGCCGGTGGCGAGCTGGGCGATGACGCCCTGCTGCACCGAGCCCGCAGACCGCTCGAAGAGCGCCAGCAGGGCGAGGAGCAGCGCGAGCTGCCACGGCGTGCGCGCGAGCACCGGCAGCGCGCTGGTGAGCGCCGCGCCCACCATGCACCAGGTCAGCACGCGGCGCGGTCCTCGGGTGTCGCCGAGGTGACCGGCCGGGACCTGCACGACGATCCCCACGATCGCGGCGACGGAGAGGGCGAGCCCGACCTCGGCGGCGGAGAAGCCGACCTGCCGGGTGAAGAAGAGGGCGCTCGTCGTCATGACCGCGCCCGCGCCGAACCGGTTGGCGAAAGACCCGAGCGCGAGCACCTGGAGGTCGCGCTCGAGGGGGATGCCTCGCCGGGTCAGGGGCGGCGGGACCTCGCGCAGCGACATCGGTCCCCTTCCCCCTCGCACGTGTCCCGACGTCAAGACTATGGGGTGAGACGTGGTGGGGTCACACCGGATTCCTGCCTACCCTTGACGACGTGCTGACCATCGACCAGGAGACGTACGACGCCATCGTGGCGCACGCCAAGCGCGACCACCCCGACGAGGCGTGCGGCGTCGTCGCGGGCCCCGAGGGCAGCGATCGCGCGGAGCGGTTCGTCCCGATGGTCAACGCCGCCGGCAGCCCGACGTTCTACGAGTTCGACTCCACCGAGCTGCTCGCGCTCTACAAGGACATGGACGCCCGCGACGAGGAACCGGTGGTGATCTACCACTCCCACACGGCGACCGAGGCCTACCCCAGCCGCACCGACATCGGCCTCGCCAGCGAGCCGAACGCGCACTACGTGCTCGTGAGCACACGCGAGCACGGGAATAGTGAGGGCCCCGTGGAGTTCAGGTCCTACAGAATCATCGACGGCGTCGTGACCGAAGAGGACGTCACGATCACGCCCCCAGACACGACACAGAAGACCCAGGAAGAGAGCACCCCCTGATGGCCATCGAGGTCCGGATCCCCACCATCCTGCGCACCTACACCGACGGCGCCAAGGCGGTCGACGGCACCGGCGGCACGCTGTCGGAGCTCATCGACGACCTCGAGGGCAACCACCCCGGCATCAAGGGTCGCCTCGTCGAGGACAAGTCCGGGTCGATCGACCTGCGCCGCTTCGTCAACGTCTACATCAACGACGAGGACGTCCGGTTCATCGGCGGCCTCGAGGCACCGCTGAGCGACGGCGACCAGGTCGTGGTCCTCCCGGCGGTCGCGGGCGGAGCCCACCCCCTCGGATGACTCGCTTCGACAGCCTCCTCGAGTCGGTCGGCGGCACGCCCCTCATCGGGTTGCCGCGGCTCTCGCCGAGCCCCGACGTACGCCTCTGGGCCAAGATGGAGGACCGCAACCCGACCGGGTCCATCAAGGACCGTCCGGCGCTCAGGATGATCGAGCAGGCGGAGAAGGACGGCACGCTGCGCCCGGGCTGCACGATCCTCGAGCCGACCAGCGGCAACACCGGCATCTCGCTGGCGATGGCGGCCAAGCTCAAGGGCTACCGCATCGTCTGCGTGATGCCCGAGAACACCTCCGAGGAGCGACGCCAGCTGCTGCGGATGTGGGGGGCCGAGATCATCTCCTCGCCCGCCGCCGGCGGCTCCAACGAGGCGGTGCGCGTCGCCAAGCAGGTCGCGGGGGAGCACCCCGACTGGGTGATGCTCTACCAGTACGGCAACGAGGCCAACGCCCTCGCGCACGAGGAGGGCACCGGTCCCGAGCTGCTCGCCGACCTCCCCGAGATCACCCACTTCGTCGCCGGGCTCGGAACCACCGGCACCCTCATGGGCGTCTCCCGGTTCTTCCGCAAGGCCAAGCCCGACGTGCGCATCGTGGCCGCGGAGCCGCGCTACGGCGAGCTCGTCTACGGCCTGCGCAACCTCGACGAGGGCTTCGTGCCCGAGCTCTACGACGCCTCGCTGATCGACTCGCGGTTCTCCGTCGGCCCGCGCGACGCCGTACGCCGGGTGCGCGAGCTGCTCGAGCTCGAGGGCATCTTCGCCGGCATCTCCACCGGCGCGATCCTGCACGCCGCGCTCGGCCAGGCGGCCAAGGCCGTCAAGGCAGGCGAGCGAGCCGACATCGCGTTCGTCGTGTGCGACGGCGGCTGGAAGTACCTCTCCACCGGCGCCTACGAGGGCACCGTCGACGAGGCCGAGGACCGGCTCGACGGGCAGCTCTGGGCCTGAGGACACGGCCCGGGACTGGGCCTAGTCTCTGACGGATGACCCCCCGCGTCGTCCCGCTGCTGGCCGCCCTCGTCCTGGCGCTGTTCGCGCCACCCGCCCACGCGGGCCCGGCCGAGCACCGGCGCTGGACGCCCACGCCCGGCCACCACGCCGCTGACGGGTTCGCCGTCCCCGTCAGCCGGCGGGTGACGTACTCGGTCACCACCCGCGGAGCGATCACCGCGTCGCTCGAGGTGTTCCGGCGCCTCGCGCAGGAGACGTACGACGACCCGCGCGGGTGGCGCAACGGCGGGGTGGAGTTCCGCCGGGTCCGCAGGGGTGGAAGCTTCACGCTGGTCCTGGCCGCCGCGCGGACCGTGCCGTCGTTCTCGTCCAGCTGCTCGTCGACGTGGTCGTGCCGCGTCGGGCGCTACGTGATCATCAATCAGGAGCGGTGGCTGCACGCGTCGCCGGCGTGGAACGCGGCGGGCCGGTCGCTGCGCGACTACCGCCACCTCGTGGTCAACCACGAGACCGGCCACTGGCTGGGGCGCGGCCACGCGTCGTGCCCGGCCGGCGGCCGGCCGGCCCCGGTGATGATGCAGCAGTCCAAGGGCACCAACGGCTGCCGGTTCAACCCCTGGCCGCTCCCGTGGGAGGCCGCGGGCGTCAGGGGGCGGTGAGCCGCAGGGACAGGTCCGCGTCGAGCTCGCTGCCCTCGACGGCGGGCAGGTCGAGCAGGTCGAGCGCGAGGTTGGCGATCATCCCGTTGCGCACCGGCTGACGCTTCGTCGCGTAGGTGGTGCGTCGGGTGCCCGGGTTCTTGTAGTCGGGGTTCACGGCGTAGAGGTCGACGCCGCGGTCCACCGCGGAGCCGCGAGCCATGAACACGATGCAGTAGTCGTCGAGCAGGGACGGGTTGCTGTGCGAGGGACCGTGGCCGCCGTGGTCGCTCGTGAGCAGGATCGTGGTGCCGGCCCGGCGGGCGGGGTCGGAGTTCACCGCCTTCACCACGCGACCGACGAGCGCGTCGGACTGGCGGACGGCGCGCAGATAGGGCTTCGACATCCAGCCGTGCGCGTGCCCGGCGGCGTCCGGCAGGGAGAGGTGGAGGAAGCGGAAGTCGCGGTCCACGTCGAGGTCGGCGATGAGCTGGTCCACCAGCCGCGAGTTGTCGAGGTCGATCGTGGCGCGGTCGATCGCGTCCGGCCACGACCGCTGCCAGAGGCTGAACTTGGTCTTCGCGGCGAACATCGCCGTCGACCCGCCGGCGGCGTCGACCGCGGTGAAGACCGACGCGACGTCGTGGCCGGCGGCCTCCTGCACGGTGCGGGGGGTCAGCCGGTCGTCGTTCCAGGTGACCCCGTGGCCGCCGGTGGCGGCGTCGATGCGCCGCCCGGTGACCATGCCGGTGTGGTTGGGCAGGGTCACGGTCATCTCGTGCTCGGTGCGGGCGTTCATGGTCGAGGCGCCGGCGCGCATGAAGCGGTAGAGGTGGGGGAGCTTCTTCGGGCCGAGCTCGCGGACTGCGGCGACGCTCATGCCGTCGATGGAGATGGCGAGCACGGAGTCGGCGTCGGCGCGGTGGACCTCGCGGCGTACGTCGGCTCCGACCCCGCCGTCCGGCACCAGCGCGCAGGCGGGAGCACCCGCGAGGACGACGCTCGCCGAGACGAGCACGGAGACGACGGACGCGGTCACAGAGGTTCGACGGAGCACCGGGCGACGATAACCCGGGCGCCGCAGTGTGACGGGGCCGACGCCCCGGATGGCGTGACCCGCGGCGCACCGAGCGCCTAGCCTGCTGCCTGTGCCGACCCCCACGCCGCGGATGACCGCCGACGCGCCGATCGGCATCTTCGACTCCGGGTTCGGTGGCCTGACGGTCGCGCGCTCGGTGATCGACCAGCTGCCGCACGAGTCGGTGGTCTACCTCGGCGACACGGCGCGCCAGCCCTACGGGCAGAAGCCGATCGGCGAGGTCCGCGAGTACGCCCTCGAGTGCCTCGACCACCTCTACGACCAGGGCGTCAAGGCGCTGGTCATCGCGTGCAACTCCGCCAGCGCGGCGATGCTGCGCGACGCCCGCGAGCGCTACGACGTACCCGTCGTCGAGGTGATCCTCCCGGCCGCCCGCCGTGCGGCGGCCGCCACGCGCAACCGCAAGGTCGGTGTCATCTGCACCCGCGCGACCGCGAGCTCGATGGCGTACGACGACGCGTTCGCTGCGG
The DNA here is from genome assembly GCF_025965415.1 of Nocardioides sp. Taxonomy (GTDB): domain Bacteria; phylum Actinomycetota; class Actinomycetes; order Propionibacteriales; family Nocardioidaceae; genus Nocardioides. The sequence goes on along the minus strand of NZ_JAOPWY010000192.1, from coordinate 31,863 downwards.
CGCCCCACCTCGACCTGCACATCCAGGCGTGCCCGGGCTTCGTGGACTTCGTCGAGCAGGGGATCACCGGCGGGGACGAGCTGCTCGCGGCCGCCCACGCCTACCTCGACCCGCTCGCCGCGGCCGGCGTCGACACCCTCATCCTCGGCTGCACCCACTACCCGCTGCTGACCGGCGTCATCTCCTACGTCATGGGGGACGAGGTCACCCTCGTGAGCTCGGCGGAGGAGTGTGCCAAGGACGTCTACAAGATGCTGGCGGGCACCGGCCTGATGCGCGACGGTGGCGACGCCGCCTACACGTTCTCGACGACCGGCAGCCCGGAGGACTTCGCGACCATCGGTCGCCGCTTCCTCGGCACCGAGCTGCTGAGCGCCACCCAGTTCGCCGGAGGCCGCTGGTGAGGCTCACCATCGTCGGCTGCTCCGGGTCCTACCCCGGTCCCGAGTCGGCGGCGAGCTGCTACCTCCTCGAGGCCGAGCACGACGGCCGCACGTGGCGGATCCTGCTCGACCTCGGCAACGGCGCACTCGGTCAGCTGCACCGCTACGCCGACCCGCTGGGCATCGACGCGGTCTTCGTCAGCCACCTGCACGCCGACCACTGCCTCGACCTCTGCGGCTACTACGTGATGCGCAAGTACCACCCCACCGGCCCGCAGCCGCGGATCCCGGTCTGGGGTCCCGTCGGCACGGCCGAGCGGATGGCGCGCGCCTACGACCTGCCGGTCGACCCGGGCATGACCGAGGAGTTCGCCTTCGAGGAGTACGACGGTCCGGTCGAGCTCGGCCCCTTCCGCATCGAGGCGCACCAGGTCGTCCACCCCGTCACCGCCTTCGCGCTGAAGGTCACCGCCGGCGGTCGCACCCTCGTCTACTCAGGCGACACCGGCCCCTGCGCCGCCCTCGACGACGTCGCGGCCGGCGCCCACCTTCTCCTGGCCGAGGCGTCCTTCCGGACCGGGGACGACAACCCGCCCGACCTGCACCTCACCGGCGCAGACTGCGGGCGTACGGCGTCGGTGGCCGGCGTGGAGCGGCTCGTGCTGACCCACGTCCCGCCGTGGCACGACGCCGCGGACGCCGAGGCCGAGGCCCGCGCCGAGTGGGTGGGTCCGGTCGAGCTGGCCCGCGCCGGGGCGACGTACGACGTGTGAGCCCTCAGACCAGGCCGGCGTCGTGGACGACCATGGCCACCTGCACCCGGTTGGTGCTGTGGAGCTTGGTCAGCAGTCGCGACACGTGCGACTTCACCGTCGGGATCGACAGGTAGAGCTCCGAGGCGATCTCGGAGTTGCTCAGCCCGCGGCCCACGCAGACCGCGACCTCGAGCTCGCGCTCGGTCAGGACCGTCAGCCGGTCCGAGGCCGTGGAGGAGCGGTCCGTCGGGGCGACGCTGCGCAGGCGCGAGACGAGGCTGCGGGTCGCGGAGGGGGACAGCATCGCCTCGCCCGCCGCCACCGTGCGGATCGCGTGCACGATGTCTCCCGGCGGCGTGTCCTTGAGCAGGAAGCCGTCAGCCCCCGCGGCGACGGCACGCAGGACGTGGTCGTCGGCGTCGAAGGTCGTGAGGATGACGACCGACGGGGGCGAGGGACGCTGGTGGAGGGCCTGGGTGGCCTCGAGCCCGTCCATGACCGGCATCCGGATGTCCATCAGCACGACGTCGGGGTCCAGCTCGGTCACGAGCGCCAGCCCGGCCGCGCCGTTGCCGGCCTCGCCGACCACCTCGAGGTCGGCCTGGCCGCCCAGCATCAGCGACAACGCCGACCTGACCAACGGGTCGTCGTCGACGATCAGCACCCGGATCACGCTGACCACGGTAGCCACGCCTCCAGGACGAACGTCGAGTCCTCGGTGCGCTGGTCCAGCCGGCCGCCGCGCAGCTCGGTGCGCTCTCGCAGCCCGATCAGTCCCAGCCCCGCTCCGGGAGCGCCTGCCCGGTCGTCGCCGACCGGGTTGACCAGCACCACGCGGATGCCCGAGCGCGGGTCGCCCGAGGACCGGATGTCCACGACGGAGCCGGGGGCGTGCTTGCGGACGTTGGTGATGCCCTCCTGGACGATGCGGTAGACGGTGCGACCCGTGGCCGACGGCACCGGCGTCGAGTCGTCGACCTCGTCGGTCCAGTCGATGTCGAGGCCGAGGGTGCGGGCCTCCTCGACGAGCGCGGCGATGTCGTCGTACGTCGGTTGCGGGCGCGCGGTGAGCGGTCCGGGGTCGTCCTCGCGGAGCACGCCGAGCACGTCACGCAGCTCGTGGAGCGCGTCGTTGGCCTGGCCCTGGATCTGGCTCAGCCCCTCGCGCAACCGGTCGTTGTCGAGGTCGTCGCGGAACGCGAGGGCGCCGGCCTGCATGGAGACCTGGGTGATCCGGTGGGCCAGCACGTCGTGCATCTCGCGCGCGATCCTGGCCCTCTCGGTGGAGCGGGCCTGGGCCACGCGGAGCTCCTGCTCGCGCTCCGCCCGCTCGGCGCGGGTGCGCAGGTTCCAGACGATCTCGCGACGTGAGCCGAGGTAGAGGCCCCAGCCCATCATCCCCGCGTTGACCGCGACGTTGACCGCCGTGGTGATGATCGGGTGGTTGTCCTCGAACGGCGCGAGGGTCGTGTAGGTCTGGGCGGCGACGAAGTTGGCCACGCCGACGACCAGGACCTGCCAGCTGACGCGTCGGGTGGCGACGGAGACGGCCGCGAGGGTGGCGGGGCCCGCCGCGATCCCCGACAGGGCGCTCATCGCGGCGATCACGAGGGCGATGCGCACGGGTGCGCGGCGGCGGAACCACACCAGGACGTAGGCGGCGGCGCCGAGGGCCAGCTCGGTGAAGAAGAGCGTCCGGTGCTCGCGCCACTCCAGGGCTGCGATCGACTGCCACACCGCCACCGAGATGACCAGGCACAGCGCATAGCGCCATGCGTGGGAGACCCAGGTCAGCTCCGGCTGGGTCTCCGAGAGGCTCGGACGGGTCTCCACGCGGATCAGGTTAACGAGCCGTGCTCCTACTTTGGTCGCACCGATTACCACCTCATGGGGGATGCGGCGGACCGCGCACCCGCGCGACGATGGAGTCACCACCGCGTGGAGGGAGTTGCGCGGCGTGGGGTGCCGCGCATCAAGCGTCCCCACGGGGTAGGGACCTTGCAGCCGGGTCCGGTCTCTCACGGGGGTGACCGGGCCCGGCTGGGCCGTTCCCGGGGCTCTAGGGTCGTGCCATGACTTCCGCACCCCGCGCAGACGGCCGAGCCGACGACGAGCTCCGCCCCATCACCATCACCCGCAACTGGCTCGACCACGCCGCGGGCTCCGTGCTGATCGAGTTCGGCGGCACCAAGGTGCTGTGTGCGGCGTCCGCCTCGGAGGGCGTGCCGCGCTGGCGCAAGGGGTCGGGCCTGGGCTGGGTCACCGCCGAGTACGCGATGCTCCCCGCCTCGACCAACACGCGCTCGGACCGGGAGTCGGTCAAGGGCCGCATCGGCGGCCGCACCCACGAGATCTCGCGCCTGATCGGCCGTTCGCTGCGCGCCGTCATCGACTACCAGGCCCTCGGCGAGAACACGATCGTGCTCGACTGCGACGTGCTCCAGGCCGACGGCGGCACCCGCACCGCGGCGATCACCGGCGCGTACGTCGCCCTGGCCGACGCCGTCGCGCACCTGCGGGCCAACGGTGCGCTCACCGGGGAGCCGCTCACCGGATCGGTGGCCGCGGTCAGCGTCGGGATCATCGACGGCGTGCCGCGCCTCGACCTGCCCTACGTCGAGGACGTGCGCGCCGAGACCGACATGAACGTCGTGATGACCGGCGAGGGCACGTTCGTCGAGGTGCAGGGCACCGCCGAGGGCGCCGCCTTCGACCGCGCCGAGCTCGACGCGCTCCTCGACCTGGCCGGCAAGGGCTGCGCCGACCTGACGCGCCTCCAGCACGAGGCGCTCGCCCGGTGACCCGGATCTTCCTGGCCTCGGCCAACGCCAAGAAGATCCTCGAGATGCAGCGGATCCTGGCCGAGCACGTGCCCGACATCGAGGTGCTCGGGATCGGCGACATCGAGGGGTACGTCGAGCCGGTCGAGGACCAGCCCACCTTCGCCGGCAACGCGCTGCTCAAGGCGCGGGCCGGTGTCGCCGCGACCGGGCTGCCGTCGGTCGCCGACGACAGCGGGCTGTGCGTCGACGCCCTCAACGGCATGCCGGGCGTGCTGTCGGCGCGGTGGTCGGGACCACCGAAGTCGGACGAGCGCAACAACGACCTCCTGCTCGCCCAGCTCGACGACGTACCGGACGAGCGCCGGGGCGCGCACTTCGCGTGCGCCGTGGCGTGGGTGCAGCCCGAGGGGCGCGAGCGCGTCGTCGAGGGCCGGATGGACGGCCGGATCATCCGCGAGGTGCGGGGGAGCGGCGGCTTCGGCTACGACGTGGTCTTCGTGGCCGACGAGCACGCCGACGAGGGCCTCACCTCCGCCGAGCTCGAGCCGGCGGAGAAGGACCGCATCTCCCACCGCGGCCGCGCGCTGCGCGAGCTGGCGCCGTACGTCGCCGCGGACCTGGCCTCAGGCTGACACGGCCTCGCGGTCGGCGACCCGGCGCGAGACCCACATGCCCCAGAGCGCTGCGAAGAGGAACATGATCAGCGAGTAGACCGCGGCCGGCACCGAGATCTCGACCTCGTCGAGCACCTCGACCGCCACGAAGATCGCGAGGGTGGCGTTGTGCACGCCGACCTCCATCGACGAGGCGATGGCCTGCGGGCCGGTGACGCCGAAGGCCTTCGGCACGACGTAGCCGACGAGCAGGCTGATCGCGCAGAACAGGGCGGCGATCAGGCCGACGTCGGCGACGTAGTCGCCGACGCTCTCGAGCTGGTCGAGCAGGATCCCGACGACCAGGATCGCGAGGATCACCGCCGAGCCGATCCGCACCGGCTTGTCCATGCGGCGTGCGAACCCGGGTGCCCGGTCGTTCACCAGCATCCCGATCCCCACGGGGAGCAGGATCAGCGCGAACACCTTGACGATCTCGACCAGCGGCATCGTCACGTCGTCCTGGCGGTCGTAGTAGGCGATCGCGAGACCGGTGATCAGCGGCAGGGTGACGACCGCGATGACGGTGTTGATCGCCGTCAGCGTGATGTTGAGCGCCACGTCGCCGCGGAAGAGGTGGCTGAAGAGGTTGGCCGTCGTGCCGCCCGGCGAGGCCGCGAGCAGCAGCATGCCGATGCCCAGCAGCGCGGGCAGGTCGAAGAGCACGACGAGGCCGAAGCAGACCGCCGGCAGCAGCACGACCTGGCAGGCCAGCGCGACGCCGACGGCCCTGGGTGCCCGACCCACGCGGCGGAAGTCGGCGATCGTCAGGTCCAGGCCCAGCCCGAACATGATGATCGCGAGGGCGAGGGGCAGTCCGACGGTGGTCAGCGCTGAGTCCATGCGCGGACCCTAGTGGTGACGGGGGTCACATGGGGACGAACGCGCGAGACGCGTGCGTGCCGAAGGCGGGAGTCGAACCCGCACGCCCTGGGGCACACGGACCTAAACCGTGCGTGTCTGCCTGTTCCACCACTCCGGCTGGCCGGACCAGCGTAGTTCTCCGAGCGTCCCGTCCGGACGACGACCCTCCCGGGCTGCGCGCCGCCGTCGCGAGGTGTCGCCGCCAACTCGCCAGTTGGTCAGCCAACTCGTGAGTTGGCGACTGCGGGGCGGAGGCCCCACGGTCGGTCAGGCGAGCCCCAGGTCCCGGCGCAGCTTCGACACGTGCCCGGTGGCCTTCACGTTGTACTGGGCGAGCTCGATCGTGCCGGCCTCGTCGATGACGAAGGTGGAGCGCAGGACGCCCTCGACCTCCTTGCCGTACAGCTTCTTGGTGCCGTAGGCGCCGTAGGCCCGGTGCACCGTGAGGTCCTCGTCGGAGAGCAGCGTGAGGGTCAGCGCGTCGCGCTCGCGGAACTTCGCGAGCTTGGCGGGCTTGTCCTTGGACACGCCGAGGACCTCGTAGCCCGCGCCGCGCAGCGAGTCGAGCGACTCGGAGAAGTCGCAGGCCTGCGTGGTGCAGCCGGGCGTCATCGCCGCCGGGTAGAAGTAGACGATCACCTTCTTGCCGCGCAGGTCCGAGAGCGTCACCTGCTCCTCGGTGTCGCTGGTGAGGGTGAAGTCGGGTGCGGTGTCGCCGGCGGCGAGGCGGTCGGACATGGAGGCTCCTGGAGGACGCGAGGGCTGGGTCGGTGTGGTTGTTGCAAGGAGTTTGCAATAAGGTCGGGGTGTGCTGGCACGGGATCGGGGGATCCGGGTCGGCCACCAGACATCAAACAGTCCCCCACCAGCCAACCAGATCCGGAGCAGACGACGTGCACGTGCCTGACGGCTTCCTCGACGCCCCGACCTCGGTGACCACCGGGGCCGTGGCCGCTGCCGGGGTGGCCCTAGCTCTGCGCGGTGCGCGTCGCGAGCTCGACGACCGTACGGCGCCGATGGCGGGCCTGGTCGCGACGTTCGTCTTCGCCGCCCAGATGATCAACTTCCCGGTGGGCGCCGGCACCAGCGGCCACCTCATGGGCGGCGCGCTCGCTGCGGTGCTCGTGGGTCCCTGGACCGCGATCCTCTGCATGGCGGTGGTGCTGCTGGTGCAGGGCCTGCTGATGGCCGACGGCGGGATCACCGCGCTGGGCACCAACATCACGCTGATGGGCCTGGTCACCGTCGGCGTCGGGTGGGGCGTCTTCGTGGTGCTGCGACGCCTCCTGCCCGCCCGGACCTCCAGGGTCGCGTCGAGCGCCGCGGTCGCCGCCTTCGTGAGCGTGCCCGTCGCGGCGCTCGCCTTCACGGGGCTCTTCGCTGTCGGCGGCACGGCACCGGTCGACCTCCAGGCCGTGCTCGTCGCGATGCTCGGCTGGCACACGCTGATCGGCCTCGGTGAGGCGGCGGTGACCGGCCTCGTCGTCGCCAGCGTCGTGGCAACCCGGCCCGACCTCGTCCGCGGTGCTCGTCCGCTCGTCGCCTCCCGCGACCTCGAGATCCGCACCCCGGAGGTCGCGGCCCCGTGAAGCGACCTTCCAACCGCGCCTTCTTCGTCTCCTTCCTCCTGCTCTCCCTCCTCGTGGCGGGTGTGGCGAGCTACTACGCCAGCGCCCACCCCGACGGCCTCGCCTACGTCGCGCAGGAGACCGGCTTCAGCGACGCCGAGAAGCCCCACAGCGCGTCCGACAGCCCGTTCGCCGGCTACACGACGAAGGGTGTGGACGACGGCCGGCTCAGCGGCGGCCTCGCCGGCGTGGTCGGCGTGCTGGTCATGCTCGGGCTCAGCACCGGCCTGTTCTGGGCGCTGCGCCGCCGGGGCGCCACGCGGGACGACCGGCCAGTCGGCCGGGACGACGAGCCCGCCGACCACGCGGGCAGCAGGGGCTGATGGGCGCGGGGCACGGACACCGGCTCTTCTTCCACGGCCACAGCGCGGTCCACCGCGCGCCCGCACACCTCAAGCTGCTGGCCCTGGTCGGGTTCATGCTGGTCGTGGTGGCCACGCCCCGCTCCTGGCCCGCGGCGTACGCCGTCGAGGCGCTCGTCCTGCTGTCGGTGGTCGCGCTGTCCCGGGTGCCGGTGGCCTACCTCGCGCCCCGCATGGTGATCGAGCTCCCGTTCGCCCTCTTCGCCGTCCTCGTGCCGTTCATCTCCCACGGCCCACGCACCGAGGTCCTCGGCATCACCGTCTCCGAGCCCGGCCTGCACGCGGGCATCGCGCTGCTCGTCAAGGGCACCCTGGGCGTGCTCGCCTCGCTCACGCTCGCCGCCACGACCGAGCCCCAGGACCTGCTGCGCGGGCTCCAGCGGCTGCGGATGCCCGACCTGATCGTGCAGATCATGGGCTTCATGATCCGCTACCTCGACGTCGTCACCGCCGAGCTGACCCGGATGATGACCGCCCTGCGCTCGCGCGGCTGCGACCCGCGCTCGCCGCGGCACTGGCCGGTCCTGGCGCGGTCGCTGGGGGCGCTCTTCATCCGGTCCTACGAGCGCGGCGAGCGCGTGCACCTGGCCATGCTGTCGCGCGGCTACGACGGCAGGCTGCCCCGGACGGAGGACGCCCGGTGAGCACCCCGGTCCTCGACGTCCGCGGCCTCGCGTTCGCCTATCCCGACGGCCACCAGGCCCTCTTCGGCTTAGACCTCCACGTCCACGAGGGCGAGCGGGTCGCGCTCCTCGGGCCCAACGGCGCCGGCAAGACGACCCTCGTGCTGCACCTCAACGGCATCCTCAGCGCCGAGTCCGGGGGGCACGGCCGCGGCACGGTCTCGGTCAGCGGCCTGCCCGTGGTGAAGAAGCACCTGAAGGAGATCCGTCGCCGGGTCGGCATCGTCTTCCAGGACCCCGACGACCAGTTGTTCCTCGGCACCGTCCGCCAGGACGTCGCCTTCGGCCCGGCCAACCTCGGGCTCCAGGGCGCCGCGCTCGACCGACGGGTGATGGAGTCGCTGGAGCGGGTCGGCATGGCCGACTTCGTCGACCGGCCGCCGCACCACCTGTCGTACGGCCAGCGCCGCCGCGTCGCGGTCGCCACCGTGCTGGCGATGGAGCCGGAGATCCTGGTGCTCGACGAGCCGTCCTCCAACCTCGATCCCGCCTCGCGCCGCGAGCTCGCCGACATCCTGCGCAGCCTCGACGTGACGGTGCTGATGGTGACCCACGACCTGCCCTACGCGCTCGAGCTCTGCCCCCGCAGCGTGGTGCTGAGCGAGGGCGTCGTGGTGGCCGACCGGCCGACCTTCGACGTGCTCACCGACGAGGCGCTGATGGCCGCCCACCGGCTGGAGCTGCCGTGGGGCTTCGATCCCCGGCGCATTGATAGCCTGCCCGCGTGACCCAGGACATGACCGCGCTCGAGCGCGAGATCGAGGAGACGCGCCAGCGCCTCGCGTCGACCATCGACCAGCTCGCGCACCGCGCCCACCCCAAGACCATCGTCGGGCGCCAGGTGACGACGGTGAAGTCGCATTTCGTGGACCTCGACACCGGGGCCCCGCGCACCGACAACATCCTCAAGGTCGCCGGCGCCGTCGTCGGCGCCATCGTCCTGCTGGCCGTCGTCCGCAAGGTCGCCCGCTGAGCACCGCGCCGATCAAGATGCTGCACGACCGCCTGCTGGTCGAGGTCGACCAGGAGGCGGGCGAGCGGCGGTCGTCCGGCGGCATCGTCATCCCCGCCACGGCCGCGATGGGTGCGCGCCGGCTGGCGTGGTCGCGGGTGATCGCGGTCGGGCCGCACGCCCGGGCCGTCGAGGTCGGCGACAAGGTGCTCTTCGACCCCGAGGACAAGGCCGAGGTCGAGGTGCAGGGCGAGGTCTACGTCGTCATGCGCGAGCGTGATGTCCACGCGGTCGCGGCCGAGCGGCTCGACCCCGGCTCGACCGGGCTCTACCTCTGAAGCACCGACGCGTGAAGGAGTGCTGGTGGCCTACCTCGTGAAGCAGTCGCACCGCGTCCCGGCGGTGACAGCGCCCGTGCCGGTCGACGACTCCCTGCCCCGCGCGTGCGTGATCGGGGCCGGCTCGTCGGGCATCGCCGCGGCCAAGAACCTCTACCTCTCCGGCATCGGGTTCGACTGCTTCGAGCTGGGCAGCGACATCGGCGGGACGTGGGTCTTCGACAACTCCAACGGCCAGTCCGCGTGCTACGACTCCCTCGAGATCAACACCTCGTGCCCGCGCATGGCCTACTCCGACTTCCCGATGCCGGAGGACTACCCGCCCTACGCCCGCCACGACCAGGTCCACGCCTACTTCGAGCAGTACGTCGAGCACTTCGGCTTCCGCCACACGATCACCTTCGACACGACCGTCGAGGACGTCTCGCCCTCCGCCGACGGCCGCTGGGACGTCCGGATCAGCGGTCCGGGCGGCACCGAGACGCGGACGTACGACGCCGTGCTGGTCGCCAACGGCCACCACTGGGACCCACGCTGGCCCGAACCCGCCTACCCCGGCACCTTCGACGGCGAGCAGATCCACGCCCACGACCACCGCTCCGGCGACCAGCTCGAGGGCCGCGACGTGGTCGTCGTCGGCGCCGGCAACTCGGCGATGGACATCGTCGTCGAGTCGTCCTTCCGGGCGCGGACGACGACGTGGTCCGTGCGGCGTACGGAGTGGGTGCTGCGCAAGTTCTTCCTCGGCAGGCCGAGCGACCAGGGCCTGCTGCCCCCCGGCTGGGTGCCCTGGTGGGTGACCGCCCTTCGCCTGCGCATCGGGGCGCTGACCGCCGGCAGCATGACCACGTACGGCCTCCCGGCACCCAGCCACAAGCCCGGCCAGTCACACCCGGTCCAGTCGGAGCGGATCCGCGAGCGCCTCGCCGCCGGTGCCGTCACGGCACGGCCCGCGATCGAGCGGCTCGAGGGCGACCGGGTCGTCTTCGTCGACGGCAGCACCGCCCCGGCGGACCTGATCGTGTGGGCCACCGGCTACAAGGTCAGCTTCCCCTTTCTCGCCCCCGAGCTCATCGCCGCGCGCGACAACGACCTGCCGCTGTGGAAGCGCGCAGTGCACCCCGGCCTCCCGGGGCTCTACTTCGTCGGTCTCCTGCAGCCCATCGGTGCCGTGATGCCGCTGGCCGAGGCCCAGGCGAAGTGGATCGCCGAGACGCTCGCCGGCGACTACGTCCCCCCGTCCGACTCCGTGATCCGGCGCCAGATGGCGGCGGAGCACGAGCGCGACACCCAGCAGTTCTACGCCTCGCCCCGGCACACCATGGAGGTCGACTTCGACCACTACCTGTGGGACCTCGGGCGCGAGCTCAAGAAGGGACGAGCCCGTGCTTCGTCGTAGATTCGCCCGCCTCGTCCTGCGCGCCGTCCGCTGGAAGGCGGTCGGCGAGGTGCCCGACCGCGGGGTGCTGGTGGGCGCTCCCCACACGTCCAACTGGGACTGGGTGCTGACCATGCTCCTGGCCTGGTCCTACGGCATCACGATCCGCCTGCTGGTCAAGCAGGAGCTCTTCGTCGGACCCCTGGGCTGGCTGCTGCGCCGGACCGGCGCGGTGAAGCTGGACCGGACGAACCCGGCGACCACCATCAAGGAGCTGCTCGCCGAGTCCGAGGGCGACGACCCCTGGCTGATCGGCATCGCGGCGGAGGGCACCCGCTCGCGCGGGGAGTACTGGAAGTCCGGCTTCTACCGGATCGCTCAGCAGACCGGACTGCCGATCACCCTGGCCTTTCTCGACGTGCCCTCGCGCACCGTCGGCTGGGGTCCGACCTTCCACCCGACCGGTGACGTGCGCGCCGACATGGACGCCGTCCGCGACTTCTACGCCGACAAGACCGGCTTCCGGCCGGACAGCTTCACGCCTCCGCTCCTGCGCGAGGAGGGCCGCCGGGAGGGGTGAGACCCGCCCTCCGAAAGGGTGTGGGCGATTTCCCGCCGCACCTCGCGATGGCTACGTTGAGGGCTCCAATCGAAGGGAGCACGTCATGGCGCTGTTGCTGTGGATCCTTGCCGTCATCCTCGTGGTGTCCGGCATCGTCTCGCTGGTCCGGGGCCAGATGCTCTGGGGCATCGTCCTCATCATCGTCGGCCTCCTGGTCGGCCCGGGTGGAGTCAGCCTCTTCACGAAGTAGTTCCCGCACGCACGAACACCGAGGGCCGGTCCATGAGGACCGGCTCTCGGCTTGTGCGCACCCGGGGGACGGGGGGCTTACCCGGGGCGCGGGTCAGACGTCAGCACCATCTCCTGGGCGACCAGGACGAGCGCGCGGCCCTGCGCGGCGGCGCGACGGCGTAGGTGCTCGAAGGCGTGGTCGGGGTCGAGGTCGAGCCTCCCCATGACCAACCCGCATGCCTGTCCGATGACGGTGCGTTCGGCCAGCGCGCGGTCCAGCGCCTCGATCTCGCGGAAGCTGGCCAGGGAGCGCCCGACCTGGCCAGCGACCACACCCGCCACGACCGGAGCGGAGGCGTCGATGTCGTCATGGGTGGTCGAGTACAGGTTCAGCGCACCCAGCAGCATGTCGTCGCGCCAGCGCACGGGCATCGCCAGCTGCGACCGGAGCCCGATCCCCACCCCCGCCGCGACGTACGCCGGCCAGCGGCCGTCGTGCCGGATGCGCGGAGCCAGCACGAGCCGACCGTCCCGCAGGGCGTCGAGGCACGGACCCTCGCCCGCGTCGTGCTGCAGGTGGTCCAACGGGGAGGCCAGGTCGCCGACCCGTGCCCAGCTCGCGACGGCCCCCGCGTCGTCGACCACGGTGATGCTGGCGTCGTCGAAGTCGCGCAGCAGGCAGACCAGCAGCGTGGCGTCGACCCTCAGGGAGCGCTGCGTGTCGCTCACGTCCCGGTCGAACCGGGGTCGTGGCAGGACGGCTGTCGTGTGGACGTCCATTGCTCCCACCCCTGACCGCGCGGTCGACCTTCTGCGCTGCCGGGTCTGGGGCTGTCTCTCCAGTGAAACAGACATCCCCCGAGAACTGAAGGGCCGCGCGGACCCGGTCCGTCGCGGTCAGCCGGCAGGTGGCCGGGTCAGCTCGGGCAGGGTGTCCGGCTCGGTGGTGACACCCGACGCCACCTGGCCCAGCCGGAGCCCGTGACGCCGGCAGTAGGTGCGCATCCGTGCGAAGGCCTCGTCCGGGCTCTCGCCGTGCACCTGGGCGAGGTATCCCTTGGCCTGCTCGATCACGATGCGGCTGTTGAGCGCGGACTGGAGCTGCTCACTGAGCACCTCGGCACGCGTGACCGCCCGCTCCTGCAGCAGCGCGATGGTCGCGATGTCCGCCAGGGCCTGCACGACCCGGACATCGGACTCCTGCATGGGGCCGGCGTCGACCGCGAACATGTTGAGGGCGCCGATCGCCTGTCCCCGCAGCCGCATGGGGAAGGCGTGGATCGCGTTGAAGCCGGCTTCGAGCGCCAGCGGCGCGAAGTGCGGCCACCGGTCCTCGGCGTCGCGGAGGTTCGCGACGGCGACGGGTCTCCCGGTGTGGAAGCAGTCCTGGCACGGACCCTCCTGTGTCTGCACCTGGAACAGCTCGAGCATCTCGACCCGCTCGTCCGAGGACGCCATCAGCTGGAGCCGGCGGCGGTGGTCGGCGAGCATCAGCCCGCAGATCCCGGCGCCGACCAGGTCCGATGCGTGGGTCGTCACCCGCTGCAGGAAGTCGATCAGGTCGAACTCGTCGATGAGGGTGTCGGCGACCTCGACGAGGACCCGTGCCAGCTGGTCCGCCGCGATGCTCGTCATCGTGCGGTCGTTCCCCTCCCTCGGGAGCCTGGCCCGAACCACCTGGACCGCCGAGGAAAGGGGACCAGGTCCCGCTCGTCATCATGCGTCCGACTCCAGTACGAGTTTACCGGCGAGGATGTCGCGGGCAACGTCGACGGCTCGCTCCTCGTGGGGCGCCGGATGCGGGACGGACAGGAGATCGACCTGGCAAGGGAGTGCGCCCTCGGATCGCGCCCGGGACGACGGTCGACCCCGCACACGCCAGAGGCCCTCTCCCGGGGAAGGGAGAGGGCCTCTGGACTGCGGTGCCTCTGTACGCCATCAGGGACTCGAACCCCGAACCCGCTGATTAAGAGTCAGCTGCTCTGCCAATTGAGCTAATGGCGCGTGCGGTGAAGCGAGTAGAACATTACCCCGTCGTGTCCGGCGCACGAAATCGAGGTCCGGCTCCGCTCAGAGGTCGGCCAGCACCGCCTGGGCGGCGTTGTGCCCACCCAGCCCGGAGACCGCGCCGCCGCGCCGCGCGCCCGACCCGCACAGCAGCACGGTGTCGTGCTCGGTCTGCACGCCCCACTGCTGGGCGGGCGTGTCGAGGCGGGCCCGGTTGGGGGACCAGGGCCACTCGAGGTCGCCGTGGAAGATGTGGCCACCGGGCATCGCGAGGTCCTTTTCGATGTCCTGCGGGATCTTCGCCTCGAGGCAGGGACGGCCCTCGGCGTCCGTGGCGAGGCAGTCCTCGATCGGCTCGGCGAGGACGGCGTTGAGCGAGGCCAGCGCGCGCCGGGTGGCGGTCTCGCGCGCGCCGGGGTCGGCGTCGAAGAGCCCGGCGGGCGTGTGCAGACCGAAGTAGGTCAGCGTGTGCGCCGACCCCGCGCGGTCGCCGAGGATCGAGGGGTCGCTGAGGCTGTGGCAGTAGACCTCGCCCGGCATCGGGTCGGGCACCGCGCCGCCGACGGCAGCGGCGTACGCCGCCTCCAGCTGGGTGTAGTCCTCGGCGAGGTGGAGGGTGCCGGCGAAGGCGACCTCGGGGTCGACGCCGGACTTCAGCGCGGGCAGCCGGTCGAGCAGGAAGTTGATCTTGAGCTGGGAGCCGGCGGGCTTGTGCTCGCTGTCCTCACCCTCCCCGAGCAGGATCCGCAGCACCCACGGGGCGACGCCCGACAGCACGCGGCGACCCGTCACCGAGTGCTCGCGGACGCCGTCGTGCCAGATCACCTCGGCGCCGTCGGGACCGGGCGAGATGGCGCTGACGCCGGCCCCGGTGACGATCTCGGCACCCGCCTCCACGGCGGCCTTCGCGAGTGCGTCGGTGACCGCTCCCATCCCGCCGACGGGCACCCGCCACTCGCCGGTGCCGTTGCCGATGACGTGGTAGAGGAAGCAGCGGTTCTGGATCAGCGAGGGGTCTTCCATCGACGCGAAGGTCCCGATCAGCGCGTCGGTGGCGACCACGCCGCGGACCGTGTCGTCGGTGAAGCGCGACAGGATCGTGCGCCCGAGCGGCTCGGCCACGACGTCGGTCCAGATCCGCTCGTCGACCAGTGCCCGCACCTCGCGCTCGAGGGGGAGCGGCTGCATGAGCGTCGGCGCGACGACCTCGGCGAGCCGGCCGACCTCGGCGTAGAACGCCTGCCAGGCGGCGTACTCCTCGTCGCCCCCGGTCAGGTCGCGGAACGACGCCCGCGTCGTCTCGCCCTCGGGTCGCTCGACGAGCAGACCGCCGGAGCGCTCGCCGCGCGTCCAGGGGGTGTACGACGCCGTGGTGCGCGAGACCAGGCGGACGTCGAGGCCCAGGTCGGCCATCAGCTGCTCCGGCATCAGGCTCACGAGGTAGGAGTAGCGCGAGAGCCGGGCCGGCTGCCCGGCGAACGGCTCGACGGAGACGGCGGCGCCGCCGGTGTGGTCCAGGCGCTCGAGCACCACGACCGACAGGCCGGCGCGGGCGAGGTAGGCGGCGCTGACCAGGGCGTTGTGGCCGCCGCCGACCACCACGACGTCATAGCTGTTGTTGGCGTTGCCGGAATTCACCGGCCCAACGTAGACCCTCGCGTGCACGCCGCCCCGCGACGGTGCAGACCTCGGCCCGGCGGGGTCTAGCAGCAGGGCCCTTTGCCGTCACCTGTCAGGCCCAAGGACCCTTCGTGCGAGGGGCCCGGCGGCGGACAGTGGAGGTGCCCGACCAGCAGAGGAGAACGTCATGACCGACGTGTCAGTAGTCCCGACCCCCACCCCGTCAGCCACCGAGCCGCACGGGCGACCGATCGTCGTCGGCGTCGGCCCGGAGGAGGTCGACGCGGCGCTGGAGTTCGCCGCGGCGGAGGCGACCCGGGCCGGGTGCGGACTGCACCTCGTCCACGCCGTCCACGTGGTGCCCGCCGGCCCCGAGAACATCCTGGTGACCTCGGTCGACGCCGACGCCTGGGGAGGCGAGATCCTCGCCTCGGCCGTCAAGCGGGCCGAGGACCTGGTCGACGGTGCCGTGCCGGTCACCCACGAGCTCCAGCACGGGGCGCCGGTGCCGGCGCTGGTCGAGGCGGGTCGTACGGCGCGGATGGTCGTGCTCGAGCACCGCCACCTCTCCCGCGTGGCGAGGATCGTCAACCGGACCGTCGCCGGTGGGGTCGCCGCACACCTGCGCGTCCCCGTCGTCGCCGTGCCCAGCGGCTGGACCACCCCCGAAGGTCCTGCGGTCGTCGTGGCCGGTGTCGACGTCCCCGAGCGTGCGTCGGAGGTGCTCTCGGCCGCAGCGGCCGAGGCCCGCGCGCGCGGCGCCGCGCTCCGCGTCGTGCACTCCTGGGCGCTGCCCGTGCACGAGGGCATGGTCATCGACCCGGGCGAGCACCACCGCTGGGCCGACCGGTCGCGCGCCGAGGTGCGGGCCGCGCTCGACGCACTGGGCGACGAGTCGGTGGCGATCGAGGCGGACGTGGTCGTGCACCCCGGACGCGCCGTCGAGGCGATCCTCGAGGCCTGCGCTGGCGCCCAGCTGCTCGTGATCGGGCGGCACGACCCGCTCGTCCCCGTCGGCTCGCACATCGGGCCGGTGGCCCGGGCGGTGCTCCGCGAGGCGACCTGCCCGGTGCTCCTCGCCAGTCCGCGTGCCCACCGGTCGGCGTACCACGCCTGAGCCCGGGTCAGTGGGACGGGAGCGACCCCGAGAGACGCTGGTGACGCTCGGCGCTGGAGGCATCGAGACCGATGATCTCGACCGTCTTGCCCGCGCGGGCGTACTTGGTGGTGATCGCATCGAGGGACGCGACGGTGGAGGCGTCCCAGATGTGTGACCGGGTGAGGTCGATGACCACGTCACGGGGGTCGGTCGCGTAGTCGAACTGCGTGTAGAGGTCGTTGCTGGAGGCGAAGAAGAGCTCACCGGTGACGTGGTAGACGGCGGTCGGCCTGCCGCCGCGGTCCTCGACGAGCTCTCGACGGGTCTCGGTCAGGTGCGCGACGCGACGGGCGAACAGCGTCATCGCGACGAGCACGCCGACGACCACCCCGATCGCGAGGTTGTGGCTGAGAACGGTGACGACGACGGTGGAGGCCATCACCACCGTCTCCGACCGGGGCATCCTGCGCAGGGTGCGGGGCTTTATCGAGTGCCAGTCGAAGGTGCCGACCGAGACCATGACCATGACGGCCACGAGGGCAGCCATCGGGATGAGGGCCACCACGTCGCCGAGGCCGACGACGAGGATGAGCAGGAAGACGCCCGCGAGGAAGGTGGAGATCCGGGTGCGGGCCCCCGAGGCCTTCACGTTGATCATGGTCTGGCCGATCATCGCGCAGCCCCCCATGCCGCCGAAGAAGCCCGTGACGATGTTGGCCACGCCCTGTCCGCACGCCTCGCGGGTCTTGTCGCTGCGCGTGTCGGTGATGTCGTCCACGAGCTTGGCGGTCAGCAGGGACTCGAGGAGCCCCACGAGCGCCATCGCCAGGGCGTACGGCGCAATGATCCGCAGCGTCTCGAGCGTCATGGGCACGTCGGGGAAGAAGAGCGAGGGAAGGCTCTCGGGGAGCTCGCCCTCGTCGCCGACAGTCGGGACGTTGATCGCGGCCAGCAGCGTGAAGGCGGTGAGGGCGACGATCGCGACGAGGGGAGCGGGCACCACGTCGGTGACCCGCGGCAGCCCGACGATCACGGCGATGCCGATCGCGATCATCGGGTAGACCAGCCACGGCACGTCGATCATGTGCGGGACCTGGGCCAGGAAGATCAGGATGGCCAGGGCGTTGACGAAGCCCACCATCACCGAGCGTGGGACGAACCTCATCAGCCGGGCCACCCCCGCGAGCCCGAGGACGACCTGCAGCATGCCGCCGAGGAGCACGGTGGCGACGAGGTGGTCGAGGCCGTGCTCGCGCACGACCGGTGCGATGACCAGGGCGATGGCCCCGGTCGCCGCCGAGATCATCGCCGGCCGGCCGCCGAGGAACGCGACGGAGACCGCCATCGTGAAGGAGGCGAACAGGCCGACGCGCGGGTCGACCCCGGCGATGATGGAGAACGAGATCGCCTCGGGGATCAACGCGAGGGCGACCACGAGGCCCGCAAGGACCTCGGTGCGCAACATCCGCGGGGAGCGCAGGGCGTTGCGGACGGTGGGCTCGAGGACCTGGGGTGACGTCACGACCAGCAACCCTAACCTCACGTAAGGGTAGTGTTGTCTTCCCGGACGGTGAGGGGAACGAACGTGATCGGCAGCGACGGCTCGGAAGCGGTCATGCACATCGGCGAGGTCGCCGCGCGCACGGAGCTCTCGCTGCGCAGCCTGCGGCACTGGGAGGAGGTGGGCCTCCTCGTCCCCTCCGGCCGCACCGACGGCGGGTTCCGGCTCTACACCGAGGCCGACGTGCAGAAGATCCTCGTGATCCGGCGCATGAAGCCCCTCGGATTCAGCCTGGAGCAGATGAAGGACGTCATGCGCGACCTCGAGTCGCTCGACGCCCCGGACGTCACCGCCGCGCAAGGCGCCGCCGCGCGCGATCGTCTGGCGGGCATCCGCGACGAGGCGCTCGAGCGGCGTCAGGCTCTGGTGCGCCAGCTGCGCATGGCCGACGAGTTCGTCTCCCTCATCGGCGAGCGGGCCGGCTGAGCAGGAGCCGCGTCAGCGGCCGAACAGCCTCGACAGGAATCCTCCGCCGGGGCCCGCCGCGGCCTTCTCCGCCGGCGAGTGCTGGCCGTTGCACCAGTCCTGCGCGGCCACGCCGGCCCTGACCTGGCCGACGTGCCGGCCGCAGCCGGCCCAAGTGGTCTTGTGGCAGGTCCTGCATCGGACTGCTCGGCACATGGGGTGCTCCGTTCTAGGGTGGTGAAGATACCCTAGGGGGTATTCCACCGAGGAGAGTGAGCACCCCATGGGCTACACGCTGAGCAGGACCGTCCGGATGCCGTACGACGACGCAGTGGCGGCCACGCGCGACGCGCTGGCAAGGCAGGGGTTCGGCATCCTCACCGAGATCGACCTCGCCGCCACCATGAAGGCCAAGCTCGGCGTCGACCTGCCGCCCCAGGTGATCCTGGGCGCCTGCCGGCCCCCGCTCGCCTACGAGGCGATCCAGGTCGATCCCTCGATCGCCGCCGTGCTGCCCTGCAACGTCGTCGTGCGGTCCCTGGACGCCACGACCACGATCGTGGAGGCCTTCGACCCCGACGCCATGATGGGGTTGGCCGACGACGGCGCCCTCGACTCGGTCGCCGCGGACGCCAAGCAACGCCTGACCGCGGCGCTGGCTGCCCTGTCCGATCCGTCCGAGGAGACCTGATGGAGCTCGACCCGACCCAGATGACGCCCGTCGTCAACCGCATCAAGCGCGCACAGGGCCAGCTCGCCGGCGTGCTGCGGCTCCTCGAGGAGGGCCGCGACTGCGAGGCCGTCGTCACCCAGCTCGCCGCGGTGTCCAAGGCGCTGGACCGGGCGGGCTTCGCGATCGTCGCGAGCGGGCTGCAGCAGTGCCTCGTCGCCGGCGACGGCGTCGACAGCGTGGACGTGAAGAAGATGGAGAAGCTGTTCCTCTCCCTGGCGTGAGCCGTGGGTCGTGATCCGTGGGTCGGGGCCGACCGCCCGTAGGGTCGGGCGGATGAGCGAGACAATGGGCGGGCGGTTGCGGGAGCGCGTCGACGAACGGCTCGGTGATCCGATCTGGTGGAACGACGTCCTCCAGCTCGCCAAGACCGTGCTGGCTGCCGTCGCCGCCTGGGTGATCGCCTCGAGCCTGCTGGACCTGCCACAACCGTTCCTCGCCCCGTGGGCCGCCCTGCTCGTGGTCCATGCGACCGTCTACCGGACCTTCTCCAAGGGCACCCAGCAGGTGGCGGCCACGGTGGTGGCCGTGCTCCTGGCCACCGTGGTGGGGGAGACGCTCGGGCTGACGACCGGGGCCATCGCCCTGCTGCTGGTCCTCGCCCTCCTCCTCGGCGCGGTGCCCTGGCTGGGCGCCGAGGCCACGACCATCGCCACGACCGGTCTGGTGGTCCTCACCACCGGGTTCGACGACGACGTCCTGCTCGTCTCGCGGCTGCTCGACACCGCGATCGGCGTGGCCGTCGGCCTGCTCGTCAACGTGATCGTCTGGCCCCCGCTGCGGCGTCGTACGGCGGCGCGGGCGATGGACCGCATCGACGACAGGATCGGTGAGCTGCTGGTCGACATCGCCGGCGGCCTCGGCGACGGGTGCCAGGACGAGGACGTCACCGCGTGGATCGACCGCACCCGCGACCTCGACGGGGACCTCGACCGGGCCTGGGCGCTGGTGCGGCAGGCACAGGAGAGCGCGCGGATGAACCCGCGCCGCTCGGCCCGGGCGATGAAGGACCCCCAGCAGTGGCACGAGCTGCTGCGCCGCATGGAGCAGGCGGTGGCGGAGGCGCGCAGCCTGTGTCGCACGCTGGGCAGCCAGCGGGCCCACCGCGAGACCTGGGGCGACGCCTTCGCCGGGCCCTGGATCGGGATGCTCGGCGACGCCGGGCAGGCCGCTGCCGGCGCCGACCCCGCGGGCCTGCTGGCGGTGCGCGAGCGGCTGGAGGCCTTCACCGAGGACCTGAGGGCGACCGAGCGCTCCCCGGAGTGGCCGATCTACGGTGCGCTGATCATCAACCTGCGCAACATCGTCGACGCGATGGGCCGGGTCGCCGAGGCCAACCCGATCGGTGGCACCCCGGTGCCCCTGCAGCTGCCGTCGCGCCGGCGCTTGGGTGGCGGGGGCTGAGCCCGGACGACGACCGAGCCCCCGACCTGGTCAGGTCGGGGGCTCGGTCTCGTTGGGGTGAGTAACGGGACTTGAACCCGCGACATCCGCCACCACAAGGCGGCGCTCTACCAGCTGAGCTATACCCACCATGTCTGCTCGCGCAGAGGCGAGGACGACGAGAAGTGTAGGGCAATCAGCCCGCGGACCCTGAATCCGGGGTGCCATCCGGGGTGGCATTCGGGTCGGCGTCCGGGGTGGCGTCCGGGCCGAGCCCGGTCAGCTGCCCGCCGTGCCGGGCCGCGATCTCCCGGGCCATGGTGCTGTCGGGACCGGGCTGGGGCACGAAGACGGCCTCGCGGTAGTAGCGCAGCTCCTCGATGCTCTCCTGGATGTCGGCCAGGGCGCGGTGGTTGCCGCGCTTGGTCGGGGCGGCGAAGTAGGCGCGGGGGAACCAGCGGCGCGAGAGCTCCTTGATCGAGGAGACGTCGACGATCCGGTAGTGCAGGAACGACTCGAGCGCCGGCATGTCGCGGGCGAGGTAGGCGCGGTCGGTGGCCACCGTGTTGCCGGCCAGCGGCGGCCGGCTCCCGTCGGGGCAGTGCTCCCGGATGTAGGCCAGCACCTGCTGCTCGGCGTCGGCGAGCGTCGTACCTCCGGCTAGCTCGTCGAGCAGGCCGGACTTCTCGTGCATGCTCCGCACGAAGTCGACCATCTGGTCCAGCGACTCCTGCGACGGCTTGATGATCACGTCGACGCCCTCGCCGAGGACGTTGAGCTCGAAGTCCGTGACGAGGGCCGCGACCTCGATCAGCGCGTCCGCGCCGAGGTCGAGGCCGGTCATCTCACAGTCGATCCACACCAGTCTGTCGCTCACGACCGGCCACACTACCGACCCCCTCGGACGCCCCTCTCTCAGGCACGATTCAGGGACACCTCCTACCCTTCGGGATGTGAAGGACTGGTTCGGCCTCGTCGCACGCCTGGTGACGGGCGGTGTGTGGATCGTGGCGGGCGCGCTCAAGCTGCCCTACCCCGCCGACAGCGTGCGAGCCGTGCGGGCCTACGACCTCCTGCCGGAGGCGGTCGTCCCGGCTGTCGGGCACCTGCTGCCGGTGGTCGAGGTCGTGATCGGCCTGTGCCTGGTGCTGGGCGTGATGGTGCGCGGCACCTCGGTGGTCTCTGCCGTGCTGTTCGTCGCCTTCATCATCGGCATCTCCAGCGCCTGGGCGCGCGGGCTGTCGATCGACTGCGGCTGCTTCGGCGGGGGCGGCGAGATCCCGGACGCGGCCGCGAAGTATCCCGGCGAGATCGCCCGCGACGTCGGACTGCTGGGCCTGAGCCTCTGGCTCGCCGTGCGCCCCCGGTCCAGGCTGGCCCTGGAGGCCGTCCTCTTCCCCCGAACGACCGAGATGGACCCCACCACCGAAGACGAAGGAAGCCTCGATGGCGCAGAAGAAGACCTCGCACAGGACCGCTGAGGAGAAGGCCGCGACGCAGGCCAAGCGGGATGCGCGCCGCGCCCGGACCGAGCGCGCCCGCGAGCAGGCCGAGGAGCGCCGCAAGGCGGCCAGGCGCAAGGAGCAGCTCACCCGCTTCGGGCTGGTCGCCGGCGTGCTGGTGCTGATCGTCGGTGGCTACTTCTTGATCTCCACCCTGGGGTCCGACAAGCCGAGCACCCCGCCCAACGGGGCCTCGGGCAGCTACGGCGTCGTGATCGGCGACGCCGACGCGCCGAGGCAGGTCGTGGTCTATGAAGACTTCCTCTGCCCCTTCTGCGGCCAGCTGGAGAAGACCGTGCGCGACCGGCTCGACGCGGCGGTCGAGGCCGGTGAGGTCAGCGTCGAGTACCGCCCGCTTCCGTTCCTCGAGCGCATCAGCGACTACTCGCCCGAGTCCGCCAACGCCTTCGCCGTCGTGCTCGACGCCGCCGGCCCCGACGTGGCCAAGGCCTTCCACGACCTGCTCTTCGACAACCAGCCGTCCGAGAAGGGCCCCTTCCCGAGCAAGGACGACCTCGTCGACCTGGCCGTCGAGGCCGGTGCCACCGAGGCCGACGTACGCCCCGGGATCGAGGACATGGCCTTCGAGGGCTGGGTCGACGCGGCCGGCGAGGCGGCCTCGAAGGCGGGGGTCAACTCCACGCCGACGGTGCTCATCGACGGCGAGAAGGCGACGGGCCAGACCATCGAGGACATCGCCGCGGAGATGGTCGGTTCGGCCGGCTGAGGCCCGGCTGAGAGACTGCGCGGCGTGAGCCTCCAGTCGTTCATCGCCGGCCTCCCGAAGGCCGAGCTGCACGTCCACCACGTCGGGTCGGCGTCGCCGCGGATCGTCTCCGAGCTCGCGGCGCGCCATCCCGACGCCGGCGTCCCCAGCGACCTCGAGGGACTCAAGGAGTTCTTCACCTTCCGCGACTTCGCCCACTTCATCGACGTCTACCTCGCGGTCGTCGATCTGATCCGCACGCCGGAGGACATCCGGCTGCTGACCTACGAGGTGGCGCGCGAGATGGCGGAGGGGCAGAACCTCCGCTACGCCGAGCTCACCTGCACGCCGTACACCTCGGTGCTGCGCGGCATCGCGATCCAGGACTACACCGACGCGATCGAGGACGCCCGGGTCGCGGCGGAGCGCGACTTCGGGCTCGTGCTGCGCTGGGTCTACGACATCCCGGGGGAGTCCGGGCTGCCTGCGGCGGACGCCACCGTGGAGTACGCGCTGGAGCACCGCACCGACGCGCTCGTCGGCTTCGGGCTGGGCGGGCCGGAGATCGGGGTGCCACGCGCCCAGTTCGCGCCGCACTTCGAGGCCGCCCGCGCCGCCGGGCTGCGCTCGGTCCCGCACGCCGGCGAGACCACGGGTCCCGAGACCGTCTGGGACTCGCTGCGCCTGCTCGGCGCCGAGCGGATCGGCCACGGCTGCTCGGCCGCGCAGGACCCCGAGCTGCTGGCGCACCTCGCCGGCACCGGTGTCGTCCTCGAGGTCTGCCCGACGTCCAACATCGCGACCCGGGCGGTCGACCGGATCGAGGACCACCCCCTGCGGGCGTTCGTCGAGGCCGGGGTCACGGTGACGATCAACTCCGACGACCCGCCGATGTTCGCCACCACCCTCAACCACGACTACGAGGTGGCCGCCGGCCTGCTCGACCTCGACGAGCGAGGGGTGGCCGACCTGGCGCGGGCGGCCGTCGACGCGTCGTTCGCGCCCGAGGAGGTCAAGGCGCGGATCGGGGCCGAGATCGAGGCGTACGCCGCTCGGCCGCGCTGACCCTGCGCCGGGAAAGTATTCGGCCCCGCAACCTCATACGTGGCGGGGCCTGCGCCCATCCTGTCGGGGTTCGGTGTCGCCGCGACGGAGGCGGCGCCGCGTGTCGCGGTGCGGCCTCCGCCACGGACTGGGGATGGCGCCCCCGGCAGGACTCGAACCTGCAACCAACGGATTAGAAGGCCGTTGCGCTATCCATTGCGCCACGGGGGCCGTGCCGCAAAGTATCCCAGCACGGCCCCCGGTCGTGGCGCCGGTCAGGCCGAGGCGTGGCTCGGCCGGGGGAGCGACGCGGCCGGCTCGGTCGCCGGCTCGTCGCGCCAGGCCCCACGCCCACGCGGGGCGTCGTACGCCGCCTGGTCGAGGATGCCCTCGCGCTTGGCCACGAGCGTCGGCACGAGTGCCTGGCCGGTGACGTTGACCGCGGTGCGACCCATGTCGAGGATCGGGTCGATCGCGAGCAGCAGGCCCACGCCCTCCAGGGGCAGGCCGAGCGTCGACAGGGTCAGCGTCAGCATCACCGTGGCGCCGGTGACGCCGGCGGTGGCCGCCGAGCCGATGACCGAGACGAACGCGATGAGGACGTAGTCGGTGATCGACAGGTCGAGGCCGAAGAACTGCGCGACGAAGATCGCCGAGATCGCCGGGTAGATCGAGGCGCAGCCGTCCATCTTGGTGGTCGCGCCGAGCGGCACGGCGAAGGACGCGTAGGAGCGCGGGACGCCGAGGTTGCGCTCGGTGACGGACTCGGTGACCGGCATCGTGCCGACCGACGAGCGCGACACGAAGGCCAGCGAGATCGCGGGCCACGCACCGGAGAAGAACTGCTTCACCGACAGGCCGTTGAGCCGCAGCAGTGCCGGGTAGACGCCGAGCAGGACGATCAGCAGGCCGGCGTAGATGGCCAGGGTGAACGTGCCGAGCGAGCCGAGCGCGTCCCAGCCATAGCTGGCGACGGCGTTGCCGAGCAGGCCGATCGTGGCGATCGGGGCGAGCAGGATGATCCACCACAGCACCTTCTGCACGACGGCGAGCGCCGAGCGGACGAAGCCGAGGAACGGGTCGGCGGCCTCGCCGACCTTGAGCGTGGCGATGCCGGTGGCGATCGCGACGACCAGGATCTGCAGCACGTTGAACGACATCGAGACGCTGCCGTCGTCGCCGGCCGAGCCCTCCAGGCCCAGCACGTTGGCGGGGACCAGGCCGGTCAGGAAGTCGAGCCACGAGCCGGTCGTCGACGGGGCCGACGCGGCCTCCGCCGCCACGCTCGTGTGCTCCCCCGGCTGCAGCACCAGGCCGAGCGTGATGCCGATCGCGACGGCGATCAGTGCCGTGATGGCGAACCAGGCCAGCGTCTTCCACGCCAGCCGTGCGGCACCGGTGACGTCACGCAGGTTGGCGATCGACGCGACGATCGCGAGGAAGACCAGCGGCGGGACGACCGCGCGAAGCAGCGTCACGAACGTGCCGCCGACGGTGCTGAGGGTCTCGGTGAGCCAGTTGGGGTCGACCTCGCCGGTGGTGGCGTCGACGCCGTCGGCGCCCATGGTGCGGGCAAGGAGCCCGAGGGCCACGCCGAGGACCAGTCCGATCAGGACCTGGACGCCGAACGAGGGGAGCTTGAGGCCGGTGGGCCTCTTCGCCTCCGTAACAGAAGTAGCCATAGTGAAAAAGTAACCTTTCGGGGCCGCCCGGATGAGACCGGACGAAGGACGCAGTGGATTCAGCCGACGGTGCGCCCGAGGCGACAGAGCGCGCTCTCGGTGCGCGCGAGGTCGATCGCACGCCGGTGCGTCAGCAGGTCGCCGACGGTCGCGGGGACGGTCAGGGATGCGCTCACCCAGATTTCAACCGATGCTCCGGGCCGCGGATTCCGTGCTTCACCTCACACGTCAGGGCTCGCCTGACTAGGGTTCGCCGCATGTCACTGCGCCCTGCCGCGCGGCTCCTGGCCGCCCTCGTCCCCGCCGTCCTGCTGCTCCCCGCTGCGGCCCACGCCGAGAAGGTGGTGACCGAGGACGCCGTCGGCGACTCGCTGCAGTACACCGTCGAGCCGGACAGCGGGAACGACGTCTTCGTCCCGGCGCCCGAGGACACGAGTGCCGACGTCATGCGGACCGTCGTCGCCCACGGAGACCGGCGTCTGGCCATCACCGTCCACGTCGCGGACCTCCGGCGAACGGACTACTTCTCCGCGTTCGCGCGGGTCGCGACGCCGCTGGGGAGTTACGGCGTCGACGTCTCGAGGGAGCGGGGTTCACGGACCCACGCGGTCCTGGGGCGAGGCCCCTCTCGTGACGTCGAGTGCCGCGGGCTCCGCGCGAGGATCGACGAGGCGGCCGACACGGTGACGATGACGCTGCCGACGTCGTGCATCGGCGCGCCCCGCTGGGTGCAGGTCGGGGTGGGGGTCGTCACGTTCGAGATGCCGACGGACCCGGACCAGGCCGAGATCGTGCTCATGGCCGACGACGGCCACCGTGACGGCGTCATCCGGGAGAACAGCATCGGCAAGGGTTCGAAGGTCCGCCGCGGCTGATCCCCTCACCGGGTGAGGAGCACCAGCACCTCGTAGTGGGTGGTGTGGGGGAACATGTCGAGCACCCTCGCCTCGACCGGTCGCAGCGACGGCATCAGTGCCAGGTCCCGCGCCAGCGACTCGGCGTTGCACGAGGAGTAGACGACGTGCTGCACCCCTGAGGCCTCCAGCCAGCCCGCGAGCTCGGTGCCGATGCCACGCCGGGGTGGGTTGACCAGCACGAGGTGGGGGACGGCCGCCTGCTCGAGCGCCCACGCGGTGGCGTCGGCGGCGACGAACGCCGTGCCGGCCGCCTGCGCGCTCGTGGCCGACCGGATCGCCTCGGCCGACGCCTCGACCCCCACGACCTCGCGACCCGGCGCCGCGAGGTGCAGCGCGAACCCGCCGACCCCGCAGTAGAGGTCCCAGATCGTGCGGACGTCCGGCAGCGCATCGACCCAGGTCCGCGCCTGGTCGTAGAGCGCCTCGGCGATCGCGGTGTTGGTCTGGAAGAACGACTGCGGGCCGAGCCACAGGCTCACCCCGGTCGCCAGCCGCATCGGCATCGTCGACTCCGGCGTCAGCACGATCTCCCGCTCGCCCTCCAGCACGGCCTTGTGCTCGGGCTGCACGTTGAGCGTCACCACCCGCAGGCCCGGCACGGCGCGCAGCAGGTCGGGCAGGCGCGAGCGCACCCGCGCCTCCAGCGCCGTCGACCGCATCACCAGCCTCAGCATCAGCTCGGCGTCGGGCGACTCGGTCAGCAGCACGTGCTTGAGCTCGCCGCTGCGCGTCGCCACGTCGTACGGCGGCAGGCCGGCGTCGCGGATCCAGTCGGCGATCCCGCCCAGGGCCGTCGTGAGCCCGGGGGAGTGCAGGCCGCAGTCACGCAGGTCGATCCCGGCGAGGCCGCGGTCGAGGATCCCCAGGGTCGGGGCGTCGACGGTCCCGCCGACCGCCATCTTCGCCTTGTTGCGGAAGCCCGCCTCCGCCCCGGCCACCGTCGGCAGCCACACCGGTGAGTCGACGAGGGAGCGCGCGTGCGCCGCCTTGTCGGACAGCTGGCGGGCCCGCGGGACCTCCAGCAGCGTGCAGGAGCGGCAGCGGAAGGCGTCGTCGTGGTGGCAGTCCACCGTTACCCGCGGTTCCGCCCCATCCACTCCTCCACGTCGGCGGAGGTGCGGGGGAGGGAGGCCGAGAGGTTGGTGCTGCCGTCGGCCGTCACGAGGATGTCGTCCTCGATCCGGATGCCGATGCCGCGCAGCTCCTCGGGGACGAGCAGGTCGTCCTCCTGGAAGTAGAGGCCGGGCTCGACGGTGAGCACCATGCCCTCGGCGAGGTCGCCCTTGGGGTAGATGTCGACCGAGGTCCGAGCGCAGTCGTGGACGTCCATGCCGAGCATGTGCGAGGTGCCGTGCAGGGTCCAGCGGGCATAGAGCTTCGACTCGGGGTCGAGCGCCTCCTCGGCCGGGACCGGGAGCAGCCCGAGGTCGGACAGGCCGTGGGCGAGCACCTCCATGGCTGCGGTGTGCGCGGCGAGGAACGGGACGCCGGGGCGTACGGCCTCGATGCCCTTCTGCTGGGCGGTGAGCACCAGGTCGTAGAGGTCGCGCTGCAGCGGCGTGAACGTGCCGTCGACCGGGAGCGTGCGCGTGACGTCGGCGGTATAGAGGTTGCGGCCCTCGACGCCCATGTCGAGCAGCACCAGCTTGCCCGGCTCGATCGCGCCGGTGTTGTCGATCCAGTGCAGCGTCGTGGCGTGCGAGCCGCCCGCGCAGATCGAGTCGTAGCCGATGTCGTTGCCCATCGCGCGGGCGCGGCGGAAGAAGGTGCCCTCGATCCAGCGCTCGCCGAACTCGAGCACCCGGTCCCACTCGCGCACCGAGTCCTCGAAGCCGAGGGTGGTGATGTCGCAGGCCTCCTGGAGCTCGGCGACCTCCCACTCGTCCTTGACCAGCCGGAGCTCGTCGGCGACGCGGCCCAGGTCCTGGTCGGTGGTGAGGTCGCGGGTCTTGCGGTCGTCCTCGAAGGACGGCAGGTCCTTGACGTGGCGGACCTCGATCCCGAGCGAGTCGGAGATCTCCTGGGCCGACGGCCGTCGCCCCGCCCACAGCTCGCCGTACTGCCGGTCGCGGAAGAACTCGTCGGTGTCGCGCTCCGAGCGCGGCCGGGCGTAGAGCACCGACTCGCCGTCGTCGATCACCAGTACCGCGTCCGAGGTCTGGTTACCGGAGAAGTAGGTGTGGGCCGTGTCGGGACGGAAGCGGTAGTCGGTGTCGTTGGCGCGGACCTTGTAGGTGCCGGCCGGCAGCAGCAGGCGCTCGCCGGGGAACGCCACGGCCAGCTTCGCGCGGCGCGCGGCGGCCCGGTCGGCGACCGAGTGGCGCGGCAGCTCCAGCTGCCGCTCGCCCCAGCCCTCGCGCATGAAGGCGGCGTAGGCGGCGGGCACGGCCGGGTCGTGCGACTCGGTCTTGAGGTCGGCAGCGTCCTCGGCGGTGGTCACGGCGGGGTTCTCGGCAGTCGGCTCGCTCACCTGCTCACTGTACGACGAGCGCCTGCCGTGGGCGGGCCGGGACCTCCCGCCCGTAGGGGTGCGGGAGGCGGGGGCGAGCACCCCGCTCCGTTAGGGTCGAGCCATGCACCGAGGACGTCGCGACAGTGTCGCCTTCACCGTGGTGGTGGGCATCCTCGTCCTCCTCGGCGGCCTCGCCATGGCCCTGGTCGTCGGGCTGTCCGGGGCACCGGGCTCCCTCGCCCTCGCGGCCGTGCTGGCAGCGGTGCCCGTCGGCCCCCTCGTCGGCTGCTTCATGTGGCTCGACCGCTACGAGCCCGAGCCCCGCCACCTCCTGGTCGCCGGCCTGCTGTGGGGAGCGTTCGTCGCCACCGCGGCCGCGCTGGTCTTCCAGGGGATCGGCCTGGTCGGCGGCGCCAGCGAGCGCGACAGCCTCGCCGTCGTCGCACCGATCACCGAGGAGGCCACCAAGGGCGCCTTCTTGCTGCTGCTCCTGTGGTGGCGGCGCCACGAGCTCGACGGCGTGCTGGACGGCATCGTCTACGCCGGCATGGTCGGCATCGGCTTCGCCTTCACCGAGAACATCCTCTACCTCGCCGCCGCCTACGACGGCACCGACGGCCTGGGTCCCGGCGGCACCACCGCGCTCACCGGCACGTTCGTGCTCCGCTGCCTCATCAGCCCCTTCGCGCACCCCTTCTTCACCGTCTTCACCGGCATCGGCGTGGGTCTGGCGATCACGTCGCGGCGCCTCTGGCTGCGGGCGCTGGCCCCGCTGGCCGGCTTCGCCGTCGCGGCCCTGCTGCACGCGCTCTGGAACGCCTCGACCCTGTCGGGCACCGGCCACTTCTTCCTCGTCTACGGCACGCTGATGTTGCCCGCCTTCGTCGGCGTGGTCGCGTTCGCCGTCTACCGCCGCCGCTCCGAGCGGCCGCTGCTCGTCGCGGCCCTGCAGGACGCCGCCGACCGCGGGCTGCTGCCCGCCACCGACATCCCGTGGCTGGTCGACCTGCGCGCGCGTCGGCACGCCCGGCGCTGGGCCCGCGAGCACGGCGGCACGCAGGCCGAGCGGGGGATGCGCGAGTACCAGGCCGCCGCCATCGAGCTCGGCTACCTCCACCACCGCTACCTCCGCGGCACGGCCCCCGACGACTTCGGCGTCCGCGGCCAGGAGCACGTCGAGCAGCTGCGGCTCATCCGCCCGTACATCTCCTTCCCCGGACAGGTGGTGCCGACCCGATGAGCGAGCCCGAGGCGGACCAGACGCCGTTCCCCGGCCGTCGTACGCCCGATGCCACCACGGCGATGGTCACCGCCCTGGTGCGGCTGCGAGGTGCGCTCCAGGAGACCCGGCTGCCGCTCGAGCTGCCCGGTGCCGACGACCTGCGTGCGGCGCGCACCGAGATGGTCGACCAGCTCGAGGACTACGTCATCCCGCGGCTGATGACCCTCGACGCGCCGCTGCTCGCCGTGGTCGGCGGCTCGACCGGCGCCGGCAAGTCGACGCTGGTCAACTCCCTCGTCGGCACCCGCGTCACCGCGCCCGGCGTGCTGCGCCCGACCACGCGGTCCCCGGTGCTGGTGCACCACCCCGACGACGCGAAGTGGTTCGGCCAGGACCGGCTGCTGCCCGAGCTCGAGCGCGTCGGCCGGCAGACCAACGACCCCGAGGCCCTGCAGCTCGTGGCCTCGCCCGCGATGACGCCCGGGCTGGCGATCCTCGACGCCCCCGACATCGACTCGGTCGAGGAGCGCAACCGGATCCTCGCCGCGCAGCTGCTCGCCGCCGCCGACCTCTGGCTGTTCGTCACCTCGGCCGCGAGGTACGCCGACCAGGTGCCGTGGGACTTCCTCCGCAAGGCCGCGGAGCGGTCCGCCGCGGTCGCGATCGTGCTCGACCGCACGCCCGCCGATGCCGTCGACACCATCTCGACCCACCTCGCCCGGATGCTCGCCAGCCGCGGCCTCAAGGACTCCCCGCTCTTCACCGTCGAGGAGGGCCCGGTCTCCGAGATGGGGCTGCTGCAGTCCTCCGCCGTGATCGAGATCCGGCAGTGGCTGCAGGCCCTCGCCGACGACCAGGAGGCACGCGGCGCAGTCGTCCAGCAGACCCTCGACGGCGCCATCCGCACGCTGGCGCGCCGCACCCACAGCGTCGCCGACG
Organism: Nocardioides sp.; assembly: GCF_025965415.1. Taxonomy (GTDB): domain Bacteria; phylum Actinomycetota; class Actinomycetes; order Propionibacteriales; family Nocardioidaceae; genus Nocardioides. The sequence continues at coordinate 1,022 of NZ_JAOPWY010000192.1, read as the reverse complement.
CCGCCACCGAGCAGACCGACGCCGTACGCCGGCTGCGCGAGGACGCCAACGAGGCCTACGACCGGGCGGTCACCGCGATCGGTGAGGCCTCCGCCGACGGCACCCTGCTGCGCGGCGAGGTGCTGGCCCGCTGGCAGGAGTTCGTCGGCACCGGCGAGCTGCTCAAGTCGCTGGAGACCAAGGTCGGCTGGCTCCGGGACCGCGTCGTCAACGCCGTCAAGGGCAAGCCGCAGCAGGCCGAGCGGGTCACCGTCGCCGTCGAGTCGGGCCTCGAGACGCTGGTCCTCGAGCACGCCGAGGCCGCGGCCGAGCGCGCGGAGGCGTCGTGGCGGGGCACCGCGGCCGGCCAGATCCTGCTCCGCGACGCCGGCGAGGACCTCGGCCGGGCGTCGCGCGACTTCCGCCGCCGGGCCGAGCGAGCGGTGCGCGACTGGCAGTCCGACGTTCTCGAGATGGTCCGCACCGAGGGCGCCGACAAGCGCTCGACCGCGCGGTTCCTCGCCTTCGGCGTCAACGGCCTGTCCGTCGCTCTGATGGTGGTCGTCTTCGCCCACACCGCCGGCGTCACCGGCGCCGAGGCGGGCATCGCCGGTGGTTCCGCGGTGCTGGGCCAGAAGCTGCTCGAGGCCGTCTTCGGCGACCAGGCCGTCCGCTCCCTCGCCGAGCGTGCGCGCCTCCAGCTCGAGGCCTCCGTGAGCGACCTGCTCGACTCCGAGCGCCGTCGCTACACCGAGCTGCTCGACAGCCTCGAGATCTCGCCGGAGGCGCCCGAGCGGCTCCGCGCCGCCGCCCGCAAGGTCGACGACCTGCGCTATGCCGCAACCCACGCGGCCCAGGGTTCGGAGCACGACGACACCGCCCCCTAGTGTTGGGGTCCGAACAAGTCCACCCAGTGCCGTGAGGGAGTCATGACGTCGTTGCTCGAAGGGGCCAAGAAGCTGGTCACCAGGAGCTCTGACATCGGTGCCCGCGTCGACGGACTCGAGCGCGCCGCAGCCGCGGCCCGCGGACGCGTCGACGAC
>NZ_JAOPWY010000146.1 GCF_025965415.1 Nocardioides sp. | reverse complement strand
GCCCGGGCGACGGCGTTGATCGCCAGGCCGGAGAACAGGAACACCACGGACGCACCGAGCAGCACACCCACGAGGACGGCGGGGTTGAAGACGCTGAAGTCCAGCAGGTTGGCCTCGTCGGCCGTCGGGTTCGCGGCGCGCAGCGCCTCGAAGACCGAGGTCGCGTACGACCCGAACAGCGCGGTCGCGGCGAGCACGGCCGTCGCGATCGCGATGCCCTTGGTGATGGCCTTGGTGGTGTTGCCGACCGCGTCCAGCTCGGTCAGGATCTGCGCACCCCCGGGGCTCACGTCACCGGACATCTCCGCGATGCCCTGCGCGTTGTCGGAGACCGGGCCGAAGGTGTCCATGGCGACGATCACGCCGACGGTGGTCAGCAGACCACAGCCGGCGAGGGCGACCGCGAAGAGCGAGACCGCCAGGGTGGCCCCACCGAGCAGGTAGGCGCCGAACACGGCAGCCCCGATGACCAGCGTCGTGTACACCGCGGACTCGAAGCCGACCGAGAGCCCGGCCAGGATCACCGTCGCCGCACCCGTCAGGGACGTCTTGCCGACGTACTTGACCGGGCGGTGCTCGGTGCAGGTGAAGTAGCCGGTCAGGGGCAGGTTGCCGGCCGACATCACGATGCCGATGACGACGGCGGCCGAGGCGATGAACCGCGGGTCCCCGTCGACGCCTGCGGCGTTGACGCCGGCGAACTCGCTGAAGCTCCCGGGCAGGTAGACGTAGGCCAGGATCACGCTGGCCAGCGCGGCGATGCCCGAGGACATGTAGAAGGACCGGTTGATGGTCTTCAGGCCGTTCTCTCCGGCCTTGGGCTTGGTGAGGTAGACACCGGCGACGGCCGTCAGGGCACCGATGGCCGGGATCAGCAGCGGGAAGACGAGTCCCTTGTCGCCGAAGACCTGGGAACCGAGGATCAGCGCGGCGACCAGCGTGACGGCGTACGACTCGAAGAGGTCGGCGGCCATGCCGGCGCAGTCGCCGACGTTGTCACCGACGTTGTCGGCGATCGTCGCGGCGTTGCGCGGGTCGTCCTCGGGGATGCCCTGCTCGACCTTGCCGACCAGGTCGGCGCCGACGTCGGCGGCCTTGGTGAAGATGCCGCCACCGACTCGCATGAACATCGCGAGCAGGGCCGCACCGAAACCGAAGCCCTCGAGCACCTTGGGCGCGGCGTCCTGGAAGAACAGGACGACGAGGCTGGCGCCGAGCAGGCCGAGGCCCACGGTCAGCATGCCGACCATGGCACCGGTGCGCAGGCCGATCGTCATGGCCGGCTCGCGGCCGGTGGTCTCGGCGGCGGCGGCGACGCGCAGGTTGGCGCGCACCGCGAGGTTCATCCCGAGATAGCCCACGGCTGCCGAGAAGCCTGCGCCGACGAGGAAGAACACCGAGCGGAAGATGCGCACGGTGGTGTCGTCGGCCGGCAGCACGAGCAGCGCGAAGAACGCGATCGCCGCGAAGATGGCCAGGGTCCGGAACTGCCGGGTCAGGTAGGCGTTGGCGCCCTCCTGCACGGCCTGGGCGATGGTCTTCATGTTGTCGGTGCCTTCGCCGGCGGCCATCACCTGTGACCTGAACATCGCTGCCATCCCGAGCGCACCAAGTGCGATCAGGGCGACGACGACGACCAGGATCAGGTTTCCACCTTCGAGCTCCGGCTTCACGACTGCGGGCAAGGTCCCCGTCATGCGTGTCCTCCTAGGACTGGAAAAGATCCATGAACGCGCCGGAGTCTACGCAGGGGTGATCCAGATCACGGGGCAGGGTGACCTACGCCACACCGATGTCCTGGGTGCAAGCGCGACGAAGCCCCTCCGAGCGCGTCCGGAGAGGTGGAAGGGGGCCGATCAGGCGCCGGGGGCGAGTCCGACGGTGTCGTGGATGACGAACACCTTGGCCAGGCCGGTGATCCGGAAGATCTTGAGCAGCCGCTCCTGGGTGCAGACCAGGTCGAGCGAGCCGTCGTGGGCCCGGACCTTCTTGAGACCGCCCACGAGCACGCCGAGCCCGGTGGAGTCGAGGAACTCGACGGCCTCGAGGTCGATGACGATGTCGTAGGTGCCGGCGCCGACGAGCTCGGTGATGCAGTCACGGAGCTTGGGCGCGGTGTAGACATCGATCTCTCCGCCGACCGCCACGACGGCGCGACCATCCACCTCGCGTGTGGCAAGGGTGAGATCCACGGCTGCTCCCCGGTCCCCGAAATCTGTTCGGACAGTGCGCCTGCAGGACACACCGCGTGCCCCGCTCTTCTTCCGGGTGGTATCAAACCACGAGTCCCACCCGTTGCGCAGGAGTCCCCGACACTTCTCCCCAGCCACCGCTGTCGCCGCCGTTTGCCAGACTTGGTGGGTGAGTCCTTCCCGTCCCGACGTGGTGCCCCCGGTCGAGGGTCTGATCCGTCGCCTCACGGGCGTCCCGGGTCGCGAGGACCGGCTCCAGCACCTCGAGGTGCTTCCTGCCCGCGAGGCGGTGCACGAGGCGTGGCCGGACTGGGTGCCGGACGACGTCCGCGCCGCCTATGCCGCGCAGGGAGTGGTCCAGCCGTGGCGCCACCAGGTGGTCGTGGCCGATGCCGCCCACGCGGGCGACCACGTGATCGTGGCGACCGGCACCGCGTCGGGGAAGTCGCTCGGCTACCAGCTGCCCGCGCTGTCGGCGATCCGTGCCGCCCGCGGCCCACTGGGCCAGCGAGGAGCGTCGGTGCTCTACCTCGCCCCCACCAAGGCGCTCGCCCACGACCAGCTCGCCGGGCTCGCGTCGCTGCGCCTCGACGTACGCCTCGCGGCCCACGACGGCGACAGCTCGCGCGAGGAGCGCGACTGGACGCGCGACTACGGGGAGTACGTCCTCACCAACCCCGACATGCTCCACCGCTCGCTGCTCCCCTCCCACCACCGGTGGTCGCGCTTCCTCGGCTCGCTGCAGTACGTCGTCGTCGACGAGTGCCACCACTACCGCGGGGTCTTCGGGGCGCACGTCTCCCACGTGCTGCGCCGCCTGCGCCGGGTGTGCGCGATGTACGGCGCCCACCCCACGTTCGTGCTCGCCTCCGCGACCGTCGCCGAGCCCGAGGTGACGGCGTCGCGCCTCACCGGCCTCGACGTGGTCGCGCTGACCCGCGACGACTCGCCCCGCGGCGAGGTGTCGCTGCTCCTGTGGGAGCCGCCCTTCACCTCCCACGCCGGGGAGAACGGCGCACCCGTGCGGCGGGCCGCGTCGTCCGAGGTGGCTGACCTGCTGGCCGACCTGGTGGCCGAGGACGTCCGGACCCTCGCCTTCATCCGGTCGCGCCGCGGCGCCGAGCAGGTCGCCCTCACCGCCGCCGAGCTGCTGGCCGAGGTCGACCCGTCGCTGCCCGGCAAGGTCGCGGCCTACCGCGGCGGCTACCTCCCCGAGGAGCGCCGGGCGCTGGAGGCCGCGCTGCGCCGAGGAGACCTGATGGGCCTGGCCGCCACCAACGCCCTGGAGCTCGGCATCGACATCAGCGGGCTCGACGCCGTGCTGATCGCCGGCTTCCCCGGCACCCGCGCGGCCTTCTGGCAGCAGGTGGGTCGCGCGGGCCGCGGCGCCCAGGACGCGCTGGGGGTGCTCGTCGCCAAGGACGACCCGCTCGACACCTACCTCGTCACCCACCCCGAGATGCTGATCGGAGCGCCGGTCGAGGCGTCGGTCTTCGACCCGTCCAACCCGCACGTGATGGGGCCCCACCTCTGCGCGGCCGCGCAGGAGGCGCCGTTGACCGAGGCGGACCTGCCCCTCTTCGGGCCGACGGCACGTGAGGTGCTCGACGAGCTGACCACGCTGGGCCTGCTCCGGCGGCGCCCGCGTGGCTGGTTCTGGACCGACAGCGGCCGGGCCGCCGACCTCGCCGACATCCGCTCGGCCGGGGGCTCGCCGGTGCAGCTCATCGAGGCCGACACCGGGCGCGTGGTCGGCACCGTCGACGCCGGCGGGGCCCATAACCAGGCGCACCCCGGGGCGGTCTACGTCCACCAGGGCGAGGCGTGGCTGGTCGAGGACCTCGACCTCGAGCACCATGTCGCGACCATGCGGCGGGACGAGCCGGCGTACAGCACCACCGCGCGCGAGGTCACCGACATCAGCGTCGTGTCGACCCGCGAGCGGCAGTCGTGGGCCGGCTGCGAGCTCTCGCTCGGCGAGGTCGACGTGTCCCACCAGGTCGTCTCCTTCCTCAAGCGCCGCCAGCCCGGCGGCGAGGTGCTGGCCGAGGAACCCCTCGACCTGCCCGAGCGGACGCTGCGTACGACGGCGGTGTGGTGGACCGTTCCCGACGACGTCGTCGCGGAGGCCGGCCTGGCGGCGCTCGACGTGCCGGGCGCCGCCCACGCCGCCGAGCACTGCGCGATCGGCCTCCTCCCCCTCTTCGCGACCTGCGACCGCTGGGACATCGGCGGCGTCTCGACCGCTCGTCACGCCGACACCGGGGTGCTCACCGTGTTCGTCTACGACGGCCACCCGGGCGGGGCGGGCTTCTCCGAGCGCGGCTTCCGCACGGCGCGCGAGTGGCTGGCCGCGACCCGCGAGGCGATCGCGAGCTGTGAGTGCGCCAACGGCTGCCCGTCGTGCATCCAGTCGCCCAAGTGCGGCAACCAGAACAACCCGCTCGACAAGGTCGGTGCGATCGTCCTGCTCGATGCCCTCCTCGCGGGTGCGCCGGTTGCCCGGCAGGAGGGCTAGATTCGCACCATGGTCTTCCTCGGTCTGGCACTCATCATCCTCGGCGGCATCGCGATCCTGTCGGCCGTCTTCGTCAGCGAGCCGGGCTCGGGCGGCGAGCTGCTCGGCTTCGACGTGACCACGTTGGAGTCCTTCCTCGTCGGCGTCGCGGCCGGTGCCGCGATCCTCTGGGGCTTCTCCATCCTCAAGTGGGGCACGCGCCGGGGCCTGGCGCACCGCAAGGAGCGCAAGGAGCTGACCAAGCTCAACGAGAAGCTCGAGCGCGTCGAGGCCGAGCGCCGCGACGACGACCCGGACGGCAGCACCACCCGCCCCTGACGCGCCAGGCACGCATCGGCCCCCGCCCGGATGCGGTCAGCCCGGACCGGCGCGAGCCTCGGCGGTGACCCTCAGGTCGCGGCCGGGCAGGGGCGGTCCCGCGACTGACACGACCACCCGCACCTCGGACCCGTCGACGCCGCAGCTGTCGAGCCCCGCCGCGTTGGCCGCCGCGACCCGCCAGGCCTCGGCGCACGCGTCGGCGTCCACCGAGGTCGCACCCGCAAGGGCGCTGAGGTCGGCGGCGGCCTGCGCGCGTCGCTGCGCGGTGACGAGGCCACCGACCACCGCCAGCCCGGCCGTCACGAACATCAGCACTCCCGCCATCGCCACCACCAGCACGGTCGCCGCGCCCGCATCGGGCCGCGGCCCCCGGCGCCTCACGACGAGTCCGCCTCGAGCAGTGCGACCGCATCGGCGGAGACCCTCACCCCGGGCAGGGCGCCCAGCAGTCCGCCCGGCCCGACGACCCTCACGCTGGTCGTGACGACGACCTGGCTCCCGCCGACCTCGATCCGCACGGACGCCTGCTCCGGCGCGATCCGGAGGGCCACTCCCTCGGCGGCCGTGACGTCGTCGCCCCGGGCCACGGCGCGCGCCGCCTCGCGTGACGCGTCGATCACCCGCACCTGGGCCGCGCCGACCGCCAACATCCAGACCAGCCCGGCGGTCAGCGCCACCAGCAGCGGGATGCCCAGCGCGAGCTCGGCGGTCGCCGCGCCTCGCTGGTCGCGAGGGCGCCGGTCCCGCCGCTGTGCCGCCATCAGCCGATGCCGAGCAGGCTCATGACGTGGTCGAACAACCGGCCCAGCAGCTGGTCGCCGAAGCTGCCGGTGAGCATCTTGTAGAGCAGGGCCGCAAAGCCCGCCCCGGCTGCGGTGCCCACGGCGTACTCGGCCGTGGTGATGCCCGACTCGTCGTGCCCCGTGCTCGTCCTCGTGGTCCTCATCGGTCCCCCTGTCGCTGCGGGGCTCCCGATGAACCCCGTCCGACGACCAGCCTCCGTGCGCCGGCGGACCACCGCACGCGTCCTCGTCCGGAGCTGTGGACGAGCGCCGCAACCTCCGCCCTGTGGACGCCCGGCGGGCCGTCATGGCGCGACCTGCCCGAACAACGAGGCCACGGTCGGCACCACGCCGAGCAGCAGGAAGGCCGGCAGCAGGCAGACGCCGAGGGGGACGGCGGCCGAGACCCCGACGCGGCGGGCGGCGTCCTCGGCGCGCGCCAGGGACTCACGCTCCAGCTCGTCGGCCAACCGCTCGACGGCCTGGACGACGGAAGAGCCGGAGACCTGCGACCGGATCATCGACCGGGCCAGCGGGGCCAGCGCCTCGTCGTGCGCCACCGCCGTCCAGGCCTCGACTCCCGAGGCACCCCATCGCGCCTGCTCGACCACGGGCGCCAGTCGGTCGGCGGCGGGTCCCGGCAGCGCGGCGCACACCTGCGCAAGGCCGGACACGGGCTCGGCTCCTGCGCGCAGCGTCGAGGCGAACAGGTCGATCAGGTGGGGCAGCGTGCGCTCCACCTCCTCGCGCTCCCGGCGCGACACAGGCGACTCGGCGCGGGCCAGCACCCGCCGGGCGAGCGCCGCCGCCGCCACGCCCGCCACCGGACCGAGCCACCCACCCACGAACAACCACGCGCCCAGCCCGACACCCACGGCGGCCACGGGACGCAGC
>NZ_JAOPWY010000127.1 GCF_025965415.1 Nocardioides sp. | reverse complement strand
GGGACCTGGAACGGCCAGAGGAGAGAAGAGCTCAGAGCCCCAGCTGCTTGGCGATGACCAGGCGCTGCACCTGGCTGGTGCCCTCGCCGATCTCGCAGAGCTTGGCGTCGCGCATCATGCGCTCGACCGGGTAGTCGCGGGTGTAGCCGTAGCCGCCGAGCACCTGCACGGCGTTGACGGTCACCTCCATCGCGACGTCGGAGGCGAAGCACTTCGCGGCCGCACCGAAGAAGGTGAGGTCGTCGTCGCCGCGCTCGGACCGGCCGGCGGCGGCGTACGTCATCTGGCGGGCCGCCTCGACCTTCATGCCCATGTCGGCGAGCATGAACTGCAGGCCCTGGAAGTCGGAGATCGACTTGCCGAACTGCTGACGCTCCTTGGCGTACTCCAGCGCGTAGTCGAGCGCCCCCTGCGCGACACCGACGGCCTGGGCCGCGATGGTGACCCGCGTGTGGTCGAGGGTCTTCATCGCGGTGGCGAAGCCGGTGCCCTCGGCGCCGATCATCCGGCTGGCGGGGATGCGGACCTTGTCGAGGTAGACCTCGCGGGTGGGCGAGCCCTTGATGCCGAGCTTCTTCTCCGGGGCGCCGAAGGAGACACCGGCGTCGGACTTCTCCACAACGAACGCCGAGATCCCGCCGCGCGTCTTCTTGTCGGGGTCGGTGACGGCCAGGACGGTGTAGAACTCCGACTCGCCGGCGTTGCTGATCCAGCGCTTCACGCCGTCGAGCACCCAGTCGTCGCCGTCGCGGACCGCGCGGGTCTTCATGCCACCGGCGTCGGACCCGGCGTCGGGCTCGGAGAGGCAGTAGGAGAAACCGCCCTCGCCGGCGGCGAGCCTGGTGAGGTAGGTCTGCTTGAGCTCCTCCGAGCCCGCGATCTGCACCGGCAGCGAGCCCAGCTTGTTGACCGCCGGGATCAGCGAGGACGACACGCACGCCCGGGCGACCTCCTCGATCACCAGGACCGTGGCGAGGGCGTCCGCCCCGGCACCGCCGTACTCCTCGGGCACGTGCGGGGCGTGGAAGTCGGACGCCAGCAGGGCCGCGGCCGCCTCGTGGGGGTAGCGGGCCTCCTCGTCGACCGCGGCCGCGAACGGCGCGATCTTGGCGTCGGCGACGGCGCGGACGGCCTCTCGGATGGCCTGGTGCTCCTCGGAGAGGGCGTACATCGGGAAGTCGCTCATGCGGTGGATTCTAGGACGTCCAACATTCTTGAGCACCCGTCTACGGTGTGGTCATGGCCACGTCCGACCGCTCGTCCTGGCAGGATCCCGCGACCGTCGACCGGATGCTCGACGAGCTCGACACGTGGGCGGTGGTCGGCCTGTCGGGCGACCCGAGCCGTACGGCGTACACGATCGCGGAGCTGCTGCAGCGGCGCGGCAAGCGGATCGTGCCGGTCCACCCGGTGTTCGCGGAGCCCGACGCACCTGAGGTCCTCGGCGAGCAGGGCTACGCCACGCTGGCCGACATCCCCTTCCCCGTCGACGTGGTCGATGTCTTCCGGCGCTCGGAGGCGGCCGGCGACTTCGCCGACCAGGCGGTCGCGATCGGCGCGGGCGGCGTGTGGTTCCAGCTCGGGGTGGTCGACGAGCAGGCCTTCGACCGCACGACGGCCGCGGGCGTGCCGATGGTCATGGACACCTGCCCCGCCATCGAGTGGCGGCGCCGGGGGTCCGTGGCCTAGAGCTCGACGCTCGCCTCGGCCATCGCGATGCCGAGCTGTCCGAGGCACTCCTCGAGCACCCACTGCACGTCGAGCGTGTCGGCCAGCGGCATGGTCGGGCTCTCCGTGAGCCCGGCGGCCAGGCAGCGGTGGACCTCCTCGACCTGGTGGACGTAGCCGCTGCCGGTCGCCGGGCGCTCGATCGTCTCGGGCGCCTCGCCGTTGCGGCGCACGACGATGCGGGTGGGGTGGTGGAACGGCGGCTCCAGCTCGATGGACCCACCGGTGCCGACGAGGACGGCACGTCCCGGCGTCGAGCTGGCGAGCGTGCAGGCCAGCGCCGCCGCCCGCCCGTCGGCGTACGAGAGCTGGATCGCCGCCGACGCGTCGGCCCCGTTGGGGAAGGTCGTGCCGGTGGTCGCGACCCGGTCGGGGCGGCCGAGGAAGTGCTGGGTCAGCGAGATCGGGTAGACGCCGAGGTCGAGGACCGCCCCGCCGCCGAGGGACAGGTCGAAGAGCCTGCTGGACGGGTCGAAGGCACGGTGGGCACCGAAGTCGGCCTGCACCAGCAGCAGGTCACCGATCTCGCCGGCGGCGACGAGCTCGCGCGCGTGCACCACGGCCGGCTGGAAGCGGGTCCACATGGCCTCCATGCAGAAGACCTGCGCGGCCCGGGCCGCGTCGACGACCTCCTGCGCGCCGGCCAGGGTGGCGGTGAAGGCCTTCTCGACCAGCAGCGGCGTGCCCGCCCCGATCGCGGCCAGGGCCAGGTCGTGGTGCTGCGGGTGCGGGGTCGCGACGTAGACGACGTCGACGTCCCCGTCCCGGCCGGCGGCGACGAGGTCGCCGTAGGTGCCGGACGCCGCCCCTCCGAAGCGGTCCGCGAAGTCGGCGGCGGAGCCGGGCGAGCGGCTGCCGACGAAGGTGAGCTCGGCGTCGGGCACGAGGGCCAGGTCGTCAGCGAAGGCGGCGGCCATCCGGCCGGTCGCGGCAATTCCCCAGCGCGTCGTCATGGGCACAACCTAGGCGCCCGGTGTCTCCTGCGGCCACGCCCTGTCCACGACGTACGCCGCGATCGCCAGGCTCGACGTCGCCCCGGGCGAGGGGGCGTTGCGCAGGCAGGTCACTCCGTCGGCATGGGTGATCCGGAAGTCGTCGACCAGCGTGCCGTCCCGGTCCACCGCCTGCGCCCGGACGCCCGCGCCGGCACGGGCGACGTCCGCCACGCCGATGTCCGGCACGTAGCGCGACGCCGACCGCATGAACGCGCGCTGCGACGCCGAGCCGATCACCTCGTCGACGCCCGTGCGCCAGTGGACGCGCGCCATCCGCCAGAACCCCGGCCAGGCGAGCACGTCTCGCAGGTCCGCGGCCGACACGTCGCGCCTGCGGTAGCCCTCGCGGCGGGTGGCGAGCACCGCGTTGGGGCCGACCTCGAGACCGCCGCCGACGCGGCGGGTGAAGTGGACGCCCAGGAACGGGTAGCGGGGGTCGGGCACCGGGTAGACCATGCCGCGCACCAGGTCCTGCTTGGCGGCGCTCACGCCGAGGTACTCACCCCGGAACGGCAGGATCGCCGGTCCGGCGTCACCGTCGACGAGCGCGGAGACGCGGTCGGCCTGCAGCCCCGCCGCCACGACGACGTGGTCGAAGCGCAGCGGCTCGCGACCGCCCTCGACCTGCACGACGGTGCCGTCCACCCGGCGGCGGATGTCGACGACCCGGGCGCCGAGCCGCACCTCGCCGCCAGCAGCGACGACCTCGTCGGCGAGGGCGCGGGTGATGGCGGGGTAGTCGGTGATCGCCGTCTCGGGCGAGTGCAGCGCGGCGAGCCCCGTGGCGTGCGGCTCCACCTCGCGGATCTCCTCCGCCGCGAGGCGACGGAGTCCCGGCACACCGTTCTCGGTGGCGGTGCGCTCGAGGGCCTCGAAGCGGCCCATCTCGTCCGGGTCGACCGCCACGACGAGCTTGCCGCACGCGTCGTAGGGAATCGCGTGCTCGACGCAGAAGTCGCGCAGCAGGCTCCGCCCGCGCGCGCAGAGCTGCGCCTTGAGGCTGCCGGGCTTGTAGTAGATCCCCGCGTGGACGACCCCGGAGTTGTGTCCGGTCTGGTGCGCGGCGAGCCGGTCCTCCTTCTCCAGCACCACCACCTCGGTACCCGGACGCCGCCGGACGACCTCGCGGGCGATCGCCACGCCGAGGATGCCGCCACCGACCACACCGACCCGCTGCTCCCCCATGGGGAGGACGGTGGTGGGTAGTGCCACTCGCGTCAAGCCACAATGTGGTGATGCGCGACCTCCACGTCCCTTCCGGCCCGGGCCTGCCCGAGGGCCTGGTCGTGCCCGCGGCCGAGCTCGTCGAGCGGTTCTCGAAGTCCCCGGGGCCCGGTGGCCAGTCGGTCAACACGAGCGACTCGCGGGTGGAGCTGGAGCTCGACCTCACCTCCTCGACGGCGCTGACCGCGACCCAGCGGGCGCGGGCGCTGCGGCGGTGGCCGTCGGGCCGGGTGTCGATCGCGGCGTCCGAGCACCGGTCCCAGCACCGCAACCGCGT
>NZ_JAOPWY010000076.1 GCF_025965415.1 Nocardioides sp. | reverse complement strand
GAGGTTGGGGCCGTTGAGGACGAGCACCTTCACGATGAAGGGTTCCCAGAGATAGCGGAGAACGCCTCGCGGAGGTGCTCCTCGGACGGCCCGGCCAGCACGGTCGGGCGGCCGACGTCGTCGAGGACCACGAAGCGCAGCTGGGCGCCGCGGGCCTTCTTGTCGACGCGCATGGTGGCGAGCAGGTCGTCGAACGGCGCGCCGGCGTACGTCGTCGGCAGCCCGACCCGGCCGAACGCCGTGCGGTGGCGCTCGACCACCTCGGCCGACAGCGAGCCGGCGCGGTGGGCGAGCTCGGCGACGTAGACGCAGCCGATGGCGACGGCCTCGCCGTGGCGGATGCCGTAGTCCTCGGCGCGCTCGATGGCGTGGGCCAGGGTGTGGCCGTAGTTGAGGGCCTCGCGGCCGGGGTGGCCGTCGGCTCCGCCGGTCTCGCGCAGGTCGGCGACGACGACGTCGATCTTGACGCGGATCGCGCGCTCGACGAGCTCGCGCAGCACCGGCGAGGACGGCACCAGGTCGTCGGGCGAGGCCGACTCGACGAGCCGCAGGATCTCGGGGTCGGCGATGAAGCCGCACTTGACGACCTCGCCGAGCCCGGCGACCAGCTCGTCACGCGGCAGCGACTCGAGCAGCGACAGGTCGCAGAGGACGCCGGACGGCTCGTGGAAGGCGCCGACGAGGTTCTTGCCGGCCTCGGTGTTGATGCCGGTCTTGCCGCCGACCGCGGCGTCGACCATGGCGAGGAGGGTCGTCGGGACGTGGACGACGCGTACGCCGCGCAGCCAGGTGGCAGCCACGAAGCCGCCGAGGTCGGTGGCCGATCCTCCGCCGACGGTGACGACGGCGTCGGAGCGGGTGAAGCCGGCCTCGCCCAGAGCCTCCCAGCAGTCGGCCGCGACGGGGGCCGTCTTGGCACGCTCGCCCTCCGGCAGGCCCAGCGCGAGCACGTCGTAGTGCTCGACCAGGGAGTCGACGATCGGGTCGGCGAGCGCGCCGAGCGAGCCGGCGTACAGCACGGCCACCCGCTCCACCGACTCCCCGAGCAGGGCGGGCAGGCGGTCGGCGAGCCCGTGCCCGACGACGACGTCGTAGGGCGAGGCGCCGCCGACGTGCAGGACGGTCTCAGTGCTCATGCAAGAAGCTCCTGGATCTGGGCCGCGACCTCGTCGGGCGTGCGGTCGTCGGTGTCGACGACGTGCGTGGCCACCGAGGCGTAGATCGGGGCGCGCTCGTCGAGCAGGGCCTTGACCCGCGAGCGGACGTTGCCGAGCAGCATCGGTCGCCCCACGCCCAGCCCGACCCGCTTGACCGCGTCGGTGAGCCCGACCCGCAGGAACACCACGGGCACGCCGGCCAGCAGGTCGCGGGTCTCGGACCGCATCACGGCGCCGCCGCCGAGGGCCAGCACGCCGTCGTGCTCGGCCAGCGCGGTCGCGACCGCGGCCGCCTCGAGCTCACGGAAGTGGTCCTCGCCCGACTCCACGAAGATGTCGGAGATCTCGCGCCCGGTCGTGGCGACGATGTCGGTGTCCGTGTCGCGCACGGGCACGCCCCACGCCTCGCCGAGCAGCCCGGCCACGGTCGTCTTGCCCGCGCCCATCGGCCCGACCAGCACCACGCGCGGGGGCATCAGCGGAACCGCAGGGTGTCGAGGTAGGACTCGACGTTGCGCCGCGTCTCCGCGACGGAGTCGCCGCCGAACTTCTCGACCACCGCGTCCGCCAGGACGAGCGCGACCATCGCCTCCGCCACGATCCCGGCGGCGGGCACGGCGCACACGTCGGAGCGCTGGTGGTGGGCGACGGTGGCCTCGCCGGTGGCGACGTCGACGGTGCGCAGCGCCTTGGGGACGGTCGCGATCGGCTTCATCGCGGCGCGCACGCGCAGGACCTCCCCGGTCGACATGCCGCCCTCGGTGCCGCCCGAGCGACCCGACGTGCGCCGCAGCCCCTCGTCGGTCGACACGATCTCGTCGTGCGCCAGCGAGCCCGGCGTGTCGGCGAGCTCGAAGCCGTCGCCGACCTCGACGCCCTTGATCGCCTGGATGCCCATGAGCGCGCCGGCCAGCCTGGAGTCCAGGCGCCGGTCCCAGTGGACGTGCGAGCCGAGGCCCGGCGGCAGGCCGTGGACGACCACCTCGACGACGCCGCCGAGGGTGTCGCCGTCCTTGTGGGCCTGGTCGATGCGCGCCACCATCGCGGCGCTGGCGTCGGGGTCGAGGCAGCGGACCTCGTCGGCGTCGAGGCGCTCGACGTCGTCGGGGCCGGGTACGACGCCCGCCGGCGCCTTCACGCCGCCGAGCGAGACCACGTGCGAGACGATCCGCGCACCGGTGGACTGCTCGAGGAAGTTGGACGCCACCCGGCCGAGCGCCACGCGCGCCGCGGTCTCCCGGGCCGACGCCCGCTCGAGGATCGGGCGGGCCTCGTCGAAGGCGTACTTCTGCATCCCGACCAGGTCGGCGTGGCCGGGACGGGGACGGGTCAGCGGGGCGTTGCGGGCCAGCGCCTCGAGCTCCACCGGGTCGACGGGGTCGGCCGACATGACCTTCTCCCACTTGGGCCACTCGGTGTTGCCGACCTCGATCGCGATGGGGCCGCCCTGGGTCTCACCGTGGCGGACGCCGCCGAGCACCCGGATCGCGTCCTGCTCGAACTTCATCCGCGCGCCGCGGCCGTAGCCGAGGCGGCGCCGGGCCAGCGAGTCGGCCAGGTCGTCGGTCGTGACGCGGACGTGGGCGGGCAGCCCCTCGAGGATCGCCACCAACGAGGGACCGTGGGACTCGCCTGCTGTGAGCCATCGGAGCATGGGGGAAGTCTCTCAGCCCCAGATGCGCCCAGCGAGCGCGGTCCCCCAGACGAGACCCACCAGGGCGCCGATCACCATGAACGGCCCGAACGGGAAGGACTTCTTGAGCACCGTCCGGTCGCGGCGGACCACGGCCAGCCCGGCCGCAGGGACGGCGAAGACGATGAACCCGATCCACACGCCGAGGGCCAGGGCACCCCAGCCCACCCAGCCGAGCACCAGTCCGACGGGCGCCGCCAGGCGCACGTCGCCGAAGCCCATGCCCGCCGACCGCAGCCGCCACAGGACCCAGAAGAACGAGCGGGCGACGATCATGCCGAGCAGCGCCCGGAGCAGCGCGTCGCGCTCCCCCGTCGCCAGGCCCACCACCGTCACGGCGACGATCGCCGCCAGGGTGGCGGGTACGACGATGCGGCGCGGCAGGAGCCGGGTGTGCCAGTCGATGACGGACAGCGCGACCGCGACCGGAGTGAGCGGGATCAGCCACAGCAGCGGCCAGTCCAGGCCCGTGGCGGCCCCCAGCAGGCCACCGCACACCGCGGCGACCAGGGCGCTGCGCCAGCCCAGGCCGGGGCGGGCGGCGATGTCGGCGTAGAGCATCTTCGGCGGCTCGGTGGCCGTGGCGGCCTCCGCGTCGGCGTCGCTCCCGGCCTCCGTCTCCGTCTCGATGTCCGGCTCGGGCTTCGCCTCGGGCTCGGGCACCGCCGCCACCAGCAGCGGCACGAGCAGTCCCCCGAGTGCGGCCACGAGCGCTCCCAGCAGCGCGGCCACCATCGTGTCGTTCACCCAGCACTCCGTTCGGCGAGGGCGCGTCGGCCCGCCTGCCTCATGGCCTCCAGCGGTGCCCGGAGACCGGTGAACAGATCGAACTGCATCACGGCCTGGTGGACCAGCAGGTCCAGCCCACCCACCAGGGTCCGGTCGGCCGCCGAGGCGGCCAGGGGCGTCGGCCACGGGTCGTAGAGCGCCTCGAACACCACGGGTACGTCGTCGCAGCGAGCGACCAGCTCCGGGGTCTGTGCGTCCGCCGGGATGGTCGAGACGACGATGTCGGCAGTGACGCGGTCCGTCGCGTCGAGGACCCCGGTGCGCACCTCGATCCCCGCCGGGTGGGCGCGCAGCACCTCGAGGGTCTCCCCCGCGCGGGCCTCGTCACGCACGAGCAGCTCGACCGACCGCACGCCGAGGTCGACGAGCGCCAGCCCGATCGAGCTCGCCGTGGCTCCGCCGCCGAGGATCGTGGCCGACGCCAGCGGCATCGTCGTACGCTCGCGGATCGCGGCCGCGGCACCGGGGAGGTCGGTGTTGTCGCCGACCCGCTCGCCCTCGTCCCCGCCGAGCACGAGCGTGTTGACGGCGCCGGCCAGGCGGGCCCGGTCGGTCAGCCGGTCGACCAGCGCGAGGGCCTCGCGCTTGAGCGGCATGGTCAGCGACAGGCCGCGCCACTCGGGGCCCAGTCCCGCCACGAACGACTCCAGGCCTCCGGCCGGCACCCGGTGCGCGTCGTAGGTCCAGTCCAGCCCGAGCTCCGCGTAGCCGACCCGGTGCAGGACCGGCGACAGCGAGTGGGCGATCGGGTCGCCCAGCACGCCGCAGCGCCGACCACTCACCTCAGCATCGGTCCGACGTCTCGCAGTAGGCCTTGTACTCGTCGCGGCCCTCGAGGAAGCCGTCGTAGTCCTCGTAGAACTTGGTCTCGCCGGTCGAGAGGTCGACGGTGACGTAGTAGTACCAGTCGCCGTCCTCCGGGTTGGCCGCGGCCGCGATGGCGTCGTCGCCCGGCGCCTCGATCGGCGTCGGCGGGAGGCCGGCGTTGAGCCGCGTGTTGTAGGGCGTGTCCTCGGCCAGCTGGTCGGGCGTCAGCTCCGTCGAGCCGGGCGAGAGGCCCAGCCCGTAGGCGATGGCGGCGTCGATGCCGAGCGTGCCGTTGGTGCCGCCCTTGTCGCCGGGGCCGTCGAGCCGGTTGTAGATGACCCGCGAGATCTTGGGCATGTCCTCGCCGCGACCCTCGGCCTCGATCAGGGAGGCGATGATCATCAGCTCGCCCGGCGTGTGGCCGAGCTCCGCCGCCCTCCCCTCGAGGTCGGCCGCCTCGGCGGCCTCGCTCCAGCGGGCGACCATGGTCTTGAGGATCGCGACCGGCTTCATGCCGGGCTTGATCTCGTAGGTCGCGGGGAACAGGTAGCCCTCCGCGTTGCCCTCCGCGTAGTCGGGGAGGCCGAGCTTGTCGGGCTGCTGGAGCGCGCGGTTCCAGGCCGCCTCGGGGAAGTCGGTGTTCTCGGCGAGCGTCGAGACGATCTCGGTGAGCCGGAGGCCCTCGGGGATGGTCACCGTGGGGAAGCCGACGAGGTTGTCGGGGTCGATCAGCACCTCGAGCGCGTCGGCGGCCTTCATCTCCTTCTGGAGCTCGTAGGCGCCGACCTGGATGCCGCTGGAGTCGGGCTCGCCCGCAGCGGCGTCGATGAAGGCCTGGACCGACTTGGTGATGCCGTCGGCCTTGAGGTTGCGGCCCATCTGGGCCACCGTGTCGCCCTCGTTGACGGTGAACTCGACGGAGCCGGTGCCGGGGCCGGGATAGTCGTCCGGCCCCTGGAACTGGTCGGAGACCCAGTCGACGCCGCGCGTCAGGCCGAACCAGAAGCCGCCGACGAGCACGGCCAGCGCGATGAGGACCGCGAAGCATCCCTTGAAGCCGCGGCCCTTGCGCCGCCTGCCCCCGGGGACGTAGGTGTAGTCCTGCTCCTCGCTGGGCGCGTCCGGCTGGGACTCCTGCTCACTCATCTGTCACCTCGACGATCTCTCCCGGTGCCTGCCCGCTCGACCGCTCCGTGTCCAGCGCGGTCTGCAGGATCAGCACCGCGGCTGCCTGGTCCACCACGGCACGTCGCTTGGCGCCGTGGCGACCCTGCTCGCGCAGCATCGACTCGGCCGACACCGTGGTCAGTCGTTCATCACACAGTCTGACGGGCGTGGGTGCAACTCGGCGGGCAAGCCGCGCGGCGAAGTCGCGCGCCTTCACCGCGGCCGGACCCTCCGTGCCGCTCAGGGAGCGCGGCAGCCCGACCACGACCTCGACGGCCTCCCGCTCGACGACCAGCTGCGCGATCCGGCGTACGTCGCCCCTGCCGGTGCGCACCGTCTCGACGGGGGTCGCGAGGAAGCCGGAGGGGTCGCTGGTCGCGACGCCGATCCGGGCATCGCCCGGGTCGATGCCCAGCCGCACTCCGAACCGCACCCTCAGCCCTGCCCGACCCGCGCGGCCACGTCGCTCACCACGAGCGCCAGCGCCTCGTCGATGCGCGAGGCGTCGGTGCCGCCGCCCTGGGCCACGTCGTCCTTGCCGCCGCCCTTGCCGCCGAGCAGCGGGCCGAGGAGGCGCACCAGCTCGCCGGCGGACAGGCCGCGGGCGCGGGCCTCGTCGTTGGTGGCGGCCACCACGGACACCTTGCCGTCGGCCTGGCCGATGACGACGACCACGCCGGGCTCGCCCTGCGGCAGGCGTCCGCGCACGTCCAGCGCCAGCTGGCGCACGTCGCCCCCCGCCGCGCCGTCGGCACGGTGGGCCACGACCTTGACCGGACCCACCTGCGTCGCCGCGGCGGCGACCTCGGCACTCGCACCGAGCAGCTGCGCGACGCGGGCCTTCTCGAGCTCCTTCTCCGCGGTGCGGAGGCGCTCCGTCAGCGCCTGCACCCGGCCGACGAGGTCGTCGGGCTGCGTCTTGAGCAGGCCGGTCAGCTGAGCGACGACGTCGCGCTCCCGGGCGAGGTAGCCGAAGCCCTCCATGCCGGTCAGCGCCTCGATGCGGCGGTTGCCGGAGCCGACACTGGTCTCGCCGGTCACGACGACGGTGCCGATCTGCGACGAGTGGTCGACGTGCGTGCCACCGCAGAGCTCGCGCGACCACGGGCCGCCGATCTCGACGACGCGCACCTTGGTGTTGTCGTAGGTCTCGCCGAAGAGGGCGATCGCGCCCCACTCCTTGGCCTGCTCGAGGGTCATGTAGTCCCACGCCACCGCGAGGTCGGCGCGCAGTGCCTGTTGGGAGACCTGCTCGATGTCGCGGACCTGCTCGGGGCTCAACCCCTGGGTCCACCCGAAGTCGAGGCGGAGGTAGCCGGGGCGGTTGTAGGAGCCGGACTGCAGTGCCGTGGGGCCGAGCACCTCGCGCAGGGCCGCGTGCACCACGTGGGTGCCCGAGTGGGCCTGGCGGGCGCCGATGCGCCACTCGGGGTCGACCCGCGCGTGGACCTCGCGGGACGGGTCGAGCTCGCCCTCGACGACTCGCACCTGGTGGACGACCAGGCCCTTGATCGGACGCTGGACGTCGATCACCTCGAGCCGGCCGCCGTCGAAGATGATCGTGCCGGCGTCGGCCACCTGCCCACCGGACTCGGCGTAGAACGGGGTGCGGTCCAGCACGAGCTCGCCGATGTCGCCCTCCGCCAGCCGCGGCACGGCCGACCCGCCGCTGAGCAGGGCCAGCGGCCGCGACTCGGTCTCGAGGGTCTCGTAGGCCAGCCACTCGGTGGGGCCGAACTCGTCGAAGATGCCGCGGTAGACCGCCGTGTCGCCGTGCGAGCCCTTCTTGGCACGCGCGTCGGCCTTGGCCCGCTCGCGCTGCTCGGCCATCAGGCTGCGGAAGCCCTGCTCGTCGACCTGCAGCCCCTGCTCGGCCGCCATCTCCAGGGTCAGGTCGATCGGGAAGCCGAAGGTGTCGTGGAGGGCGAAGGCACGCTCCGCCGACAGCGTCGAGCCGCCCGAAGCCAACACGTCGTCGGCGGCGACGTCGAAGATCTGGGTGCCGGCCTGGAGCGTCTTGCGGAACGCGTCCTCCTCGGCGAAGGCCACCTGCGAGATGCGCGGCCAGTCGGTGAGGAGGTTGTCGTAGGTCTCCCCCATCTTGTCGCGCGAGACCGGCATCAGCTCGGGCAGGACCCGGTCCTCGCAGCCGAGCAGGCGCATCGAGCGGACCGCGCGACGCAGGAGCCGGCGCAGGACGTAGCCGCGGCCGTCGTTGCCCGGGGTGACCCCGTCACCGATGAGCATCATCGAGGAGCGCACGTGGTCGGCGACGACGCGGAACCGTACGTCGTCCTCGGCCGATCCGGGGGTGCCGGCGCCGTACTTCTTGCCGGTCAGCTCCTCGGCCTTGGCGATCACGGGGTAGACGACGTCGATCTCGTACATGTTCTGCTTGCCCTGGAGCAGCAGCGCGACGCGGTCGAGGCCCATGCCGGTGTCGATGTTCTTCTTGGGCAGCGAGCCCGCGATGTCGAAGTCCACCTTCGAGCGCACCGCGGAGAGCTCGTCCTGCATGAAGACGAGGTTCCAGATCTCGAGGAGGCGGTCCTCGAGCTCGAACGGCATGTCGGGCCCGAGCGTGGCCACGTCGAAGTCCGGCCCCCACTCGGGGCCGCGGTCGTAGAGGATCTCCGAGCACGGTCCGCCGGGGCCGGGCACGCCCATCGACCAGTAGTTCTCCTTGCGTCCGAGTTGGACGATGCGCTCGCGGGGCAGGCCGGTCGCCTTCATCCAGAGGCCGATCGCCTCCTCGTCCCCGACGAGGACCGAGGGGTAGAGGCGTGACTCCTCCAGGCCGTAGCCACCGTCGGCGACCGGCTTGGTGAGCAGGTCCCACGCCAGCTCGATCGCGCCCTCCTTGAAGTAGTCGCCGAAGGAGAAGTTGCCGCACATCTCGAAGAAGGTGCCGTGGCGGGTGGTCGTGCCGACGTCCTCGATGTCAGGGGTGCGCACGCACTTCTGGATGCTGGTGGCGCGCGGCCACGGCGGCGTCTCCTGGCCCAGGAAGTAGGGCTTGAACGGCACCATGCCCGCCGGCACGAAGAGCAG
>NZ_JAOPWY010000060.1 GCF_025965415.1 Nocardioides sp. | reverse complement strand
GGTGATGTCCTCCACGGCACCGCCGGAGCGGCGGCAGACGTCCAGGACGTAGATGCCGTCGGCGGGGTTGCCGATGGCGAGGCTCTTGGCGATGGTGTCGGGCTTGACCGGGCGGATGGCGTCGGTGCCGGCCTTGGAGGCCACCGAGACCGGGGAGCAGCCGGTGGCCTGGGCGCCGAAGACCTTGTAGGGCTTGTCCTCGACGAGGCCGAGGTCGATGAGCTCCTGGAAGGCCTTCGCGACCTTGGTCAGCTGCGAGCCCGAGGCGATGGGGATGACGATCTGGTCGGGCAGCCGCCAGCCGAGCTGCTCGGCGATCTCGTAGCCCAGGGTCTTCGAGCCCTCGGCGTAGAAGGGGCGCACGTTGACGTTGACGAACGCCCACCCCTCCTCCTCGCCGGCGATCTCGGAGGCGAGCTTGTTGACGTCGTCGTAGTTGCCGTCGACCGCGACGAGGCGGTCGGTGTAGACGGCCGAGTTGACCTGCTTGGGCGTCTCGAGGTTGCTGGGGATGAAGACCACGGTCTTCATGCCCGCTCGGGCACCGGCCGCGGCGACCGCGTTGGCGAGGTTGCCCGTCGAGGGGCACGCGAAGACCTTGGCGTCGAACTCGCGGGCTGCGCTCAGCGCGCAGGCGACGACACGGTCCTTGAAGGAGTTGGTGGGGTTGGTCGAGTCGTCCTTGACCCACAGGTTGTCGATGCCGAGCTCACGACCGAGGTTGTGGGCCTTGAGGAGGCGGGTGAAGCCGGGCTCCATGTTGGGGCTCTGCTCGATGTCGGACGGCACCGGCAGGAGCGCCTTGTAGCGCCAGATGTTGGCCGGACCGGCGGCGATCTCCTCGCGGGTCACGGTCGGGAAGTCGTAGGCCACCTCGAGCGGCCCGAAGCACTCCGGACAGGCGTACGACGGGCCGAGCGCGACCTCGTGGCCGCACTCGCGGCACGACAGGGTGCGGGCGTTGCCGAAGGCGCCCTCGCGCAACGTGTGGGTGGTGCTCTCGTCCAACAGGGTGCTCATGAAGTCCTCCTTCTCATCTGTCCCCGCGACTCTCGCGTGGGTCGGATTTGGCACCTGCTCCCATGACTGGCCGGACGGGTCCGGACAGGAGGCTCATGGGTGGTTGCCGGGACTTCTACGGGCCGTTCCCTCAGTCCCTCGTGATGAGCAGGACCCACAGTAGGCGCGCTGTCTCACGATGCGCACACCGAGTCCACGATGTGGATCAGGAAGGGCGGGCCGGATCAGCGCACGCGGAGCAGGCTGCCCAGCATCTCGACCATGCCGCCCGGGCCGTCGACCATGACGTCGGCCAGGTCGACGAGGTCGGCAGGCTGCTCGCGCGACGCGGAGCAGACGACCAGCCCCGGCAGCCCGTCGTCGCGCATCGCACGGACCGCCTCGAAGGCCTCGATGTCGCCGAGGTCGTCACCGCCGAAGATCACCCCGGTCGCCTGCTGCTCGGCGACGAAGGCACGGACCGCGTGGCCCTTGTGCATCTCGCCCGAGCGGACCTCGATGACGTTGCGTCCCGGCTCGACCGTGAGGTGGTGGCGCTCGGCCAGGGACGCGATGGGCGCGACGAGTCGTTCGAACGCGCCGGCCGGGTCGTCCATCCGGCGCGTGTGGACCGCGACGGCCAGCCCCTTCTCCTCGATGAAGGCGTCGCCGGCACCGGCCCGGCGCAGGACGGACGGGAGCTCGCGCTCGAAGGTGGCGAGCCCGGCGGGCGGGCGCGGCGAGCGGATCCGCTGCTCGGTGGCCGACCAGCGCTCGTTGCCGTACTGGCCGAAGACGAAGAGCTCGGCCCCGCGGTCGAGCATGGCGTTGCCGAGCGCGTCGAGGTCGCCCATCGCGATGGCCTGGCGGGCCGGGCGACCGGTGATGACGGCGACGGCGCGCACCACCTCGGCGAGCTCGAGCAGGGCGCCGGGAGCACCGGGGTGCAGGCGGGCCGCCTCGGGGTCGTCGACCACCGGTGACAGGGTGCCGTCGAAGTCGAGCCCGACCACGACACCGGCGAGGACGTCGCGCACGGCGTCGTAGTGGGCGCGCGCCGCGTCGGAGGTGAACTCCATGGGAGCAGCCAACCACGCACCGACGACGCCGGGCGAACTGTCCAGATCAGCGTCCTCGGGCGGAGGTCACTGCGGGGCGTCGGTGGTGAGGATGATCGTCAGGCGGTCACGCTTCATCACGCCGACCGCGGGAGCGGTGCGCGTGATGCCCAGGTCGAGCGCCAGCTGCTTGCCGGCCGCCTTGAGCCGGGGCGGGAAGTAGACCGTGGTCGTGGGGACGACGCCGTACCAGTTGTCCTCACCGACGACGGCCCAGCCGACCTGGGTGGCCCTGGCGGCCGTCGTGGCGGCGAGGCCCTTGATGCCCGAGTTGTTGAAGACCTCGACGTAGACCTCGCCGCGCGCGACCTGCGGCGTGGGCTTGGGGGTCTTCGTGGGCGTCGTGGGCGCCGTCGGCGTCGGGGTCTGCTCGGCGCTCGCGATGGTGGCGGTGTCGACCCGGCGCTCGGTGGGCGCCTCGTCGCGGGTGGCGATGAAGGTGATCGAGGCCATCGCGACCGCCAGGACCGACAGCATCACGACGGGGGACGGGAAGGCCACCCCCCGCTCGTCACGGCGAGGCAGGAGGGAACGGTGGCCGGAGCTGGGGAAGGAGGCCATGGGGAAGGAGCCGATCGTGAGTGGTTGGTCAGATCTCGAAGCCGAGCCGGCGCGCGGAGCGCTGGCGCTGGCGGGAGGAGCGCAGGCGGCGGAGGCGGCGGACCAGCAGCGGGTCCTCCTCGAGCGCCTCCGAGCGGTCGATCAGGGCGTTGAGGACCTGGTAGTAGCGGGTGGAGGACATGTCGAACTTCTCGCGGACGGCCTGCTCCTTGGCGCCGGCGTACTTCCACCAGTGGCGCTCGAACTCGAGGATCTCGCGGTCGCGCTGGCTCAGCCCGGCCGCAGTCTCCTGCTCGGCTGCGATCTGCTTCGCGGCGTCCATGTGCCATCTCCTCCTCGACCCCACGTCCACCCGTGACCGGGTGCACTGGCAGCAGTCTAGGCGACGAACGACAACGATGTCATTCGCCTTCGGCGAGTCGTCTGGACAAACCCGGCGAGAACCGGGATCGGACACCGTGGGGTGGTCTGGCCGTCGCCGCGGCTCGTTAGGGTGGCCGGGTGACCCGACCCCCCCAGGCAGACCTCGTGATCGTGGCCAACCGTCTGCCGGTGGACCGCGTCCACCTGCCGGACGGCTCCGTGTCGTGGCGGCGCTCCCCCGGCGGCCTGGTGAGCGCCCTCGAGCCCGTGATGCGCGCCGGCGACGGCGCCTGGATCGGGTGGCCCGGGTCGGCGGACGACGACGAGTTCGAGCCGTTCGTCGAGGACGGACTCTCCCTGGTCCCGGTCTCGCTGAGCGGCCAGGAGGTCGAGGAGTTCTACGAAGGGTTCTCCAACGGCACCCTGTGGCCGCTCTACCACGACCTGGTGGCCAAGCCGGAGTTCCACCGCGAGTGGTGGGAGTCCTACGTCCGGATCAACCAGCGCTTCGCCGACAGGGCCGCCGAGGTCGCCGCCGAGGGCGCGACCGTGTGGGTGCAGGACTACCAGCTGCAGCTGGTGCCGCAGATGCTGCGGGTGCAGCGGCCCGACCTGCGCATCGGCTTCTACCTCCACATCCCCTTCCCGCCCGCCGAGCTGTTCTCCCAGCTGCCCTGGCGCCGCCAGATCCTCGAGGGGCTGCTGGGCGCCGACCTGATCGGGTTCCAGCTGCCGGGCGCCGCCGCCAACTTCGTACGCCTCGTGCGCAGCCGGGTCGGGCACAAGACCCACCGCGACACCATCTACCTCCCCGACGGCCGGCCGGTGAAGGCGACCGCGTTCCCGATCTCGATCGACACCGCCGGCTTCGAGGAGCTGGCCAGGTCGGAGGGGGTCACGAAGCGGGCCGCGGAGATCCGCGAGGCCCTGGGCAACCCGCGCCGGATCTTCCTGGGCGTCGACCGGCTCGACTACACCAAGGGCATCCACTCCCGCCTGCGGGCCTTCGGCGAGCTGGTCCGCGACGGGCACCTCGACGTCGAGGACGCCGTCTTCGTGCAGGTCGCCACGCCCTCGCGCGAGCGGGTCGAGCAGTACCGCATCCTGCGCGACGACATCGAGCGACTGGTGGGCGGCATCAACGGCGACTACGGGCGCATCGGCCGGCCGGCGATCTCCTACATGCACTCCTCCTACCCCCGCGAGGAGATGGCGGCCCTCTACCGTGCGGCCGACATCATGGTCGTCACCCCGTTCCGCGACGGGATGAACCTCGTCGCCAAGGAGTACGTCGCCTGCCGCTACGACGATGCCGGTGCACTCGTGCTGTCGGAGTTCGCCGGCGCGGCCGCAGAGCTCCGGCAGGCCTGGCTGGTCAACCCCTACGACATCGACGGGATGAAGGCCACGCTCCTCGAGGCCTTCACGGCCGACGACAAGGAGGCCGGGCGCCGGATGCGGGCGATGCGCCGCACGGTCGTGCACCACGACGTCGCGCGGTGGGCCGACTCGTTCCTCAGCGAGCTCGAGGAGCTGCCCGACCACCACGACAAGACGGTGCGCCGGACCCGGTCGACCTGACCGGGCCGGGGGTCAGGGCCCCGCTTCGGCCGTCGCCTCGTGCGTGGCCGCCTGGGCGGCCATGAGCGCCTCGACGTCGGCGACCAGCTGCTTGCCCAGGCGCGGCCAGTCGGCGTCGTACCCGTAGGCCTGCGCGAGCCCGACGGCCGAGCGCGTGCCGTCGAGGAGGTCCACGTCGCCCGGTGAGATCAGGCCGGGGTGCACGACCCCGATGGCCTCGGAGACCTTGAGCAGGTCGCGGCGCAGGGAGCGGACGTAGTTGGCGGCGCGGACGCTCTTGAGGCCGACGTCGAGGCCGCGGGTGTAGCGCGGGTTCTGCGTGGCCACGCCGACCGGGCAGTGGTCGGTGTGGCACTTCTGCGCCTGGATGCAGCCGATCGCCATCATCGCCTCCCGCCCGACGTTGACCATGTCGACACCGAGCGCGAAGGCCACGATCGCGTTCTCCGGGATGCCCAGCTTGCCGGCGCCGATGAACACGACGTCGTCGGCGAGCCCGGCCGCGGCGAAGCGGCGGTAGACCTGGGCGAAGCCGATGCGGAAGGGGTAGGCGACGGAGTCGGCGAAGATCATCGGTGCCGCCCCGGTGCCGCCCTCGCCGCCGTCGATGTTGACGAAGTCGACCCCTCGCGAGCCGCGCGCCATCTCCTCGACGAGCTCGTCCCACATCGTGAGGTTGCCGACCGCGGACTTGATGCCGACGGGCAGCCCCGTCGCGTCGGCCACGCGCTCGACGAAGTCGAGCATCGAGTCGACGTCGTGGAACTCCGCGTGCCGGCTGGGCGAGGCGCAGTCCCGGCCCTCCGGGATGCCGCGGATCTCGGCGATCTCGCGGCTGACCTTCTCCCCGGGGAGCATCCCGCCGAGGCCGGGCTTCGCGCCCTGGCTGAGCTTGATCTCGACCGCCCGCACCGGCGCCGAGCGGACGAGGTCGACGAGCCGGTCGAGGTCGAAGCGACCCTGCTCGTCGCGGCAGCCGAAGTAGGAGGTGCCGATCTGGAAGACGATGTCGCCGCCGTGCCGGTGGTGCGGGGATAGCGCCCCCTCCCCGGTGTTCTGGAGGCAGCCGGCGAGCGCGGCGCCCTTGTTGAGCGACTCGACGGCCTTGCCGGACAGCGAGCCGAAGCTCATCCCGGAGATGTTGACGACCGAGCTCGGGCGGAAGGCGTGCCTGCGCCCGCGCGCGGCGCCCATCACCTTGGCGCAGGGCAGCACCACCTCCTCCTGCGCGTGCGGCATGACCGCGGCGCCCGGGCCGGTGAAGGTGCGGTGCAGGACTACCGGGTAGCCCTCGAGGTTCTCGACGTCGTTGTCGGTGCCGAAGCCGAAGTAGTTGTTCTCCAGCTTGGAGCTGGCGTAGACCCAGCGTCGCTGGTCGCGGCTGAAGGGCCGCTCCTCGTCGTTGCTGGTGACGATGTACTGCCTCAGCTCGGGACCGAACTTCTCGACCAGGAACCGGCCGTGGCCCACGATCGGGAAGTTGCGCAGGATCGCGTGCTTCTTCTGGACCAGGTCGTGCACGGCCGTCGCGGCGCCGGCCGCGGCCGTGCCGCCCAGGATGGCGTACCGCCACTTCATGCCGGGTTCCTCATGCCGGTGCTCATGCCAGGGTCCTCATGCGTCGTTCCTAGTCCCCCGGCGTCGGGTTGTCGAGGAGTACGGCGTCAGGCCAGCTCGCCGCGCGCGAGGCTCACACCCGAGTGGGTGGGATCGCCGTCGTCGGGCTCGACCGAGATGTCGACGATCCGGTAGCCCTCCTCGATCAGGCCGCGCGGCACCTGGAACTCCCCGGTGTCCCCCTCGGCCAGCACGCCGAGCGCGACCATGCGCGTGCCGTCGACGTTGATCAGCCACACCTCGTGGAAGCCGTCCTCGTCGCCGAGCTCGCGCGCCGACACCCGCAGGGTGACCATGTCGTCCTCACGCACGGCGCGGGCGACGCCGCGGTCGGCATCACTGTCGAGCGCGGTGAGGTCGGCCGCGGCCACCACGGCGCCGGCGTCCGTGGGCTGCGCCTCCGGCGTCACGGACTCGTCGTCCGCGGTCAGCCGGCCCAGACCCAGCCCGACGACCAGCGCGATGCCGGCCGCGAGGCCGGCGGCCCACACCGGGACGCGGCTGCGGCTGGCCTCCGGGGTGGCAGCCACGGGAAGGGGCACCGCGCGCACCACGCCGTCGTCGGACGGCACGGGCGAGCGGACCTCTGCCAGCACCAGCTCGCGGACCCGGGCAGAGGCGGGGACGAGCGGCTCCTCGCCCGCGAGACGTCGTACGTCGGACAGGGCGGCCGCCGTGGCGCGGCAGTCGGCACAGGAGTCGACATGGCGGCGCACGTCGGCCGGGCTCTCGTCGGGCGTGAGCACGAGCGCGGCGAGGTCGTCGAGGTCGACGTGGGTCATCGGCGCACCCCCTCGAGCTGCTGGTGGATGTGGATCAGGCCACGGCGGACGTGGCTCTTGACGGTGCCGAGCGGAAGGCCCGTGGTCTCGGCGATCTCGGCGTGGCTGCGCTCCTCCCAGAAGGCGAGGAACACGATCGTGCGGCGCGGGTCGGGCAGGTCCTGCACGGCCTGGCGCACGACGAGGCGGTCCGCGATCTCGCGGTCGGCGGCCTCGACGGTGAGGTCGGAGTCGGGAACCGCCGCCACCGCCCGTGCCCGGTCGACGTCTCGCGAGCGCGCGGCGCGCACGTCGGAGATCTTGTGGCGGGCGATGCCGATCAGCCAGGAGGGGAGGGCGGACGGGCTCGGGGTGAGCGTGTGGCGGCTGCGCCAGGCGGCCACGAAGACCTGCTGGGTGACGTCCTCCGCGTCGTGGGGGTCGTGGAGTGCGCGCAGGGCACAGGTGTGGACGAGGGCCGACCAGCGGTCGTAGATCTCCTCGAGCGCGCTCTCCTCGCCCGCGACCAGCCGCGCGGCCACGGACAGGACGTACTCGTCCTGCTCGCCCTCGAACTCGCGTACGCCGGTGACCACGGCGCCACCGTAGTCGCGGGGCGGGCGGGTGGGGAACGCCACCGAGCTCACCGGCGCTCCCCACCCCTCATCGCTGGACCGCTGTCCAAAGACTCAGAGGTCGATCGGACGCAGGACACGGTCGATGCCGTGCGCGACCTGCTTGTTGCCCTTGTTGAGGTCGAGGGCCTTGAGCACGACCTTCGGGTTCTGGTCGCTCTTGTCCAGGTCCTTGAGCGTGATCGACAGGCTCGGCTTCTTCTTGATGCTGACCTTGACCTTGCCGCCCTGGGCGGTGGCGAGCTTGGCGCCGCCGGACTTGAGCACCTTGCCGCTGGTCAGGGTCTTGCCCGGGACCACGTGGTAGAGCAGGACGGTCTCGATCGTGTCGACACCGGCGAGTGCGACCAGGGACTCGAAGATCTTCTTCTCGCTCTTGATCGTCTGGCCGGTGAGGTCCTTGACCAGCAGGCGGAAGGCCTGGTCGGTGGGCGCGAACACCGTCAGGCGCTGGCTGCCGTCGGCGAGCAGGGCGACCGGGGAGTCGGGCTTGGCGCCGACGACGGCGAGGGCCGCCTCGGTCACGATGTCGAAGTCAGACGTGTTTTTGTCGAACTGGTTGCCGTCGGAGGTGAGCAGCCCGGCGAGGCTGGTCTCGCCCGGCGCCGCCTTGGCCGCGTTGGCCGAGGCTGCGGGGGCGGTCGCCGACACGGCGCCGAGTGCGAGGGCCGAGGCTGCGAGCAGGGTGGGTACGCGTCGCTTCATGGGGGTCCTTCCGTCGGGGGCACAGGGTCGCGCCCGTCATCCCCTATCTCCGGACGAGACCCACCACTGGATGCACCCGGGCCGTAGATTTCTCGCATGGACCTGATCCCCAAGCCCGACCAGGTGATCGCCGCGGCGGGAAACGTCGCGCACACCCTGCTCTACGGCGGGCTGGCCGACCTGCGGCCGATGCCCCGCACCCTGATCGACGACGGGGAGCTGCGGGAGGTCTACCACTACCGTCCCGACCGCGAGGTCGCCGAGACCGGCGACCCGGTCCTGCTGGTCACGCCGCTCGCGGCGCCCGCCCTCTGCTTCGACCTGCGCCGTGGCTGCTCCCTCGTCGAGCACCTCGTGACGCAGGGCCGTCCGACCTACCTGGTGGAGTACGGACAGGTGTCGTTCAAGAACCGCACGCTCGGGATGGAGCACTGGGTCGACGAGGTCCTCCCCGAGGCGATCAGGACCGTCCACGAGCACTCGGGGGGCCGGGGCGTGCACCTGGTCGGCTGGAGCCTGGGCGGCATCTTCGCCCTCCTCGTCGCCGCCGACCGCCAGGACCTGCCGATCGCGTCGCTGACGATCGTCGGCTCCCCCGTCGACGTGACCAAGGTGCCGCTGGTGGCGCCGGTGCGGCCGCTGCTCAACCTGACGCAGGGCACGGGGGCCATCACCCGGATCTACCGCGCGCTGGGCGGCGTACCGACCCCGCTGGTCAACTGGGCCTTCACGGCCGCGTCCGCACAGAAGGTGCTGACCAAGCCGCTGGCGGTGCTCACCCACCTCGACGACACCGACTACCTCGCACAGATGGAGGCGGTCACCAGGTTCATGTCCAGCATGACCGCCTACCCGGGCCGCACCTTCGGCCAGCTCTACCACCGCTTCGTCAAGGGCAACTCGCTCGCCCGCGGCCGCATGGAGCTCGGCGACCGCACCATCGACCTCGCCGCCATCACCGTGCCGGTCCTGGTCTTCGCGGGCAACACCGACGGCATCGCGCCGCTGCCGGCGGTGCGGGCCGTGGTGCCCCTGCTGAGCGGCTCGCGCGAGGTCCGCTTCGAGGTCGTGCCCGGTGGGCACCTCGGCATGATCACCGGTCGCGCGGCACGCGGCACGACGTGGCAGGTCACCGACGAGTGGGTGACCGAGTGGTCGGTGGGCCTGGTGGCGGCGCCCGCGACGAAGGCCCCCGCGAAGAAGGCTCCCAGCAAGAAGGCTCCCGCGAAGAAGGCTCCCGCGAAGAAGACCGCCAGCAAGAAGGCACCGGCGAAGAAGGCGCCGGCCACGAAGGCTGCCTCGCCCGGCACCATCGGCTCCAACCCCTCGCGGCGCTACGGCTCGGCGGGCTCGCGGGCGCTGGGCCAGCGGTGACGACCACGACCGGGGCCGCGCGACTGCCGCGCGGCGTGCGGATCGGCTACGGCAGCGGCTCGGTCGCGACGGGCGCCTTCGGCACCGTGCCCGGCCTGATGCTGCTCCCCTACCTCACCGACGAGCTCGGCATCGCCGCGCTGTGGGCCGGCGTGATCGTCTTCGCACCGAAGGCGTGGGACGTGGTCCTCAACCCGATCGCGGGCCGCGTCAGCGACCGCACCGTCGACCCGGCCGGACCGCGCAGGCCGTGGCTGATCCGCGCCGGCCTGATGCTGGCGGGCGCGTTCGCGCTGATCTTCGCGGCCCCCGACCTGGGGAGCTCGGCGTTGGAGGCCGGCTGGGTGCTGGTGTTCTTCGTGCTGGCGGCGTCGGCGTACGCGTTCTTCCAGGTGCCCTACGTCGCGATGCCGGCCGAGATCACGGCGTCGTACGACGAGCGCACCCGGTTGATGACGTGGCGGGTCGCGATCCTGGCCTTCACGATCATGCTCGCGGGCGCGACCGCCCCGGTGATCCGCGACGCCGTCGGCGGACGCGACGGCTACCGCGTGATGGGCGTCGTCATGGCGGTCCTCATCGTCGTCGGCGTGGTTGGCGCGTGGTGGGGCACCCGGCACGCACCGATCGGCGCCGTGGCCGCCGGCGCCGGGTCGCTGCGCGAGCAGCTGCGGATCGTCGCGCAGGCCCGCGACTTCCGGGTGCTGCTGACGACGTTCCTCCTCCAGGCGCTCGCCACGGGCTGCATGCTCGCGGGCGTCGACTACCTGGCCGGCGAGGTGCTCGACAGCTCGGGGGCGGCCACCATCCTCTTCGTCTGCTTCGTCGGGCCGGCGCTGCTCCTCACACCGGTGTGGACCTCGGTCGGCACCCGGATCGGCAAGCGCCGCGGCTATGCGATCGCCTCGCTCGTGCTCGCGGCCGGCGCCCTCCTGGCAGCCACGGCCAGGGTCGCTCCACCGGCCGTGGTCTTCGCCGCCACCGCGCTGGTCGGCGTGGGCTACGCCGGGTGCCAGGTCTTCCCGATGGCGATGCTCCCCGACGCGGCGGCGGTCGACTCCGCCCGCACCGGGGAGAACCGGGCCGGCGTCTACACCGGCGTCTGGACGGCCGGCGAGACCCTCGGGCTGGCGATGGGTCCCGCGGTCTTCGCGGTCGTGCTCGCGCTCGGCGGCTACCTCTCCAGCGAGGGTCGCGAGATCACCCAGCCGGACTCCGCCCTCACCGCGATCACCCTCGGCTTCTCTGTCCTCCCCGCAGCCCTGACCCTGCTCAGCCTCTGGTGGCTGCGGCAGTACACCCTCGACGCCGCCGAGGTGGCGGCAGCGGAAGGAGCCCTTCGGTGAGCGAGCGAGCCATTCAACACCGCCCGCCATGTGCCTCATGCGCACACGGAGCGAAGCGAGTACGCGCATGAGTTCTCCCCTCGACCGGCTCAAGGCACTGCAGGGGGCCGACCTCCCGGTGCACGGCGGCCGCACACTGGCCTACGTCTACGACTCCGGCGACCCCGAGATCGACCGGATCGCCCGCGAGGCCGTGGCCGCCTACGCCGCGTCCAACGCCCTCGACCCGACGGCGTTCCCGTCGCTGCTCCAGATGGAGAACGAGCTCGTCGGCTTCGCCTGCGGCCTGCTCGACGCTCCCGAGGGGGCCGTCGGCACAGTGACCTCGGGAGGCACCGAGTCGATCCTGCTGGCCGTGCAGGGCGCGCGGGACAGCCGGCCCGACGTCGCGCGGCCGCGCATGGTGCTGCCCGCCACGGCCCACGCCGCGTTCCACAAGGCCGCGCACTACTTCGGCGTCGAGGCGGTCCTGGTGCCGGTCGGTCCCGACTTCCGCGCCGACGCCGGCGCGATGGCCGCCGCGATCGACGACGACACCGTGCTGGTGGTCGCCAGCGCGCCGTCGTACGCCCACGGGGTGGTGGACCCGGTGACCGAGATCGCCGCCGCGGCGGCCGCCCGCGGGGTCCGCTGCCACGTCGACGCGTGCATCGGTGGCTGGGTGCTGCCGTACGCCGCCCGGCTGGGGCGCGCGGTGGTGCCGTGGACGTTCGCCGTCGACGGGGTCACGTCGATCTCGGTCGACACCCACAAGTACGCCTACGCCCCCAAGGGCACCTCGCTCCTGCTGCACCGCGACGCCGGGCTCCGCGGCCCCCAGTTCTTCGCGTCGGCCGCGTGGCCGGGCTACACGATGCTCAACGCGACCACGCAGTCCACCCGGTCGGGCGGACCGATCGCCGGCACCTGGGCCGTGGTGGAGCACATCGGCGACGACGGCTACGTCGAGCTCGCCGACCGCGCCTTCGCGGCCGTCGACGCGATCGTCGCGTGCATCGGGTGTGAGCCGGCCCTGCGGCTGGTCGTGGCGCCCGACTCGACCCTGGTCACCCTGGCCACGGACGACACCCTGGACCCGTTCACCCTGACGGACGAGCTCGTCTCCCGCGGGTGGTACGTCCAGCCGCAGCTGTCCTTCGGTGACGACGGCCCCAGCATCCACCTCTCGGTGAGCGCCGGGACCCTCGCCCACGTGGAGGAGTTCGCCTCCGCCCTGTCGGAGTCGGTCGCCGCAGCGGTGGCGGCCGGTCCCGTCGCCGTGGATGCCGGCGTGGTCGCCTTCATCGAGGCGCTCGACCCGGCGGCGCTGACCGACGACGACTTCGACGGCCTGCTCGCGGCCTCCGGCCTGGTCGGCGCGTCGACCGAGGGCGACCTCGAGCTGCCGACCCGCATGGCCGAGGTCAACGCGATGCTCGACGTGGCCTCCCCTGCGATGCGCGAGGCGCTGCTCAAGGCGTTCCTCGACCGACTGCAGCGACCGGTGCGTCGCGCATGAGCGCGCTGGAAGGACTGGTCGAGAAGGGTCTTGTCGCGCCGGACTGGGCCGAGGCGCTCGCGCCGGTCGACGACCGGATCGCCGCGATGGGTCGTTTCCTCCGCGAGGAGGTGGCGGCCGGCCGCGGCTATCAGCCGGCCGGCGACCTGGTCCTCCGGGCGTTCCGGCGCCCGCTGGCCGACGTACGTGTCCTGGTCGTGGGACAGGACCCCTACCCCAACCCGACGCACCCGATCGGGCTGAGCTTCGCGGTCGAGCGGCACGTGTGGCCGCTGCCGCCGAGCCTGGTCAACATCTACGTCGAGCTGCGCGACGACCTCGGGGTCGTGCCGCCGCGCCACGGCGACCTGTCCGCGTGGGCCGACCAGGGGGTGATGCTCCTCAACCGGTCGCTCACGGTCCGCCCGGGCGACTCCAACAGCCACCAGGGCAAGGGCTGGGAGGCGATCACCGAGCGCGCGATCGTGGCGCTCGCCGAGCGGGGCGGCCCGGCAGCGGCGATCCTGTGGGGTCGGCACGCGCAGTCGCTCAAGCCCCTGCTGGGGCCGATACCGTGGGTCGAGTCCGCGCACCCGTCCCCGCTGAGTGCCCGCCGGGGGTTCTTCGGCTCGAAGCCCTTCAGCCGGGTCAACCGGCTGCTCGAGGAGCAGGGCGCGCCGCCGGTGGACTGGACCCTTCCGGAATATAATTGAATTCTGTACTATTGGGGATGTCATGACCACATCGATGCCTGCCCTCTACATCGGCCACGGTGCGCCGCCACTGCTCGACGACCCGATCTGGTCGGGGCAGCTGTCCGCCTGGGCCCGCGACCTGCCGCGCCCGAAGGCGATCCTCATCGTGAGCGCTCACTGGGAGTCCGCGCCGGTGAGCCTTTCCGCGAGCCGCGCGCCGCTGGTCTACGACTTCGGCGGGTTCGCGCCGAAGTACTACCAGATGACCTACGAGACGCCCGACGCCACGGCCCTGGCCCAGCGGGTCGCGGCGATGATGCCCGACGGCGAGCCGGTCCACCAGCACGCGACGCGCGGCCTCGACCACGGCGCGTGGGTGCCGCTCAAGATCATGTACCCGCAGGCCGACATCCCGGTGCTGCAGATGTCGTTGCCCACGGACGACCCGCACCGCCTGATGAAGCTCGGCGAGCGCCTGCGCCCGCTGCGCGAGGAGGGCGTGCTGATCATCGGGTCGGGTTTCCTCACGCACGGGCTGCCGTTCCTCAAGGAGTTCCGGATCGAGGCGGAGGCGCCCGGCTGGTCGAAGGACTTCGACCTGTGGGCCGCCGACGCGCTCGCTCGCGGTGACGTCGACCTGCTGGCCGACTACCGGTCCAAGGCGCCGGGCATGCCGTACGCCCACCCGACCGTCGAGCACTACACGCCGCTCTTCGTCACCCTCGGTGCGGCGACGGCCGCCGACGCCCCGGGCACCCAGGTCATCGACGGCTACTGGATGGGGCTCTCCAAGCGCTCGCTGCAAGTGGCCTAGTCTCGATCCGTGCGCGTCCTCTCGATCCAGTCCCACGTCGCCTACGGCCACGTCGGCAACTCCGCGGCCGTCTTCCCGCTCCAGCGCCTCGGCCACGAGGTGTGGCCCGTGCTCACGGTCAACTTCTCCAACCACACGGGGTACGGCGCGTGGCGCGGACCGCTGATCCCCGCCGAGGACGTCGCCGCGGTCATCACCGGGATCGGCGAGCGCGGGGCCTTCGCGTCGTGCGACGCCGTGCTGTCGGGCTACCAGGGCTCGCCGGAGATCGCCGACGTCATCGCCGACGCGGTCGCGCAGGTGAAGGCGGCCAACCCGGCGGCGACGTACACCTGTGACCCGGTCATGGGCAACGCGACCTCGGGCTGCTTCGTCAACCCGGCGATCCCGCCGAAGTACCGCTCCACCGTCATCCCGATCGCCGACGTGCTGACGCCCAACCAGTTCGAGCTCGGCTTCATCACCGACCGCGAGGCTCTCAGCGGCGAGTCGTCCCTCGAGGACATCCTGTCCGCGGCCGACGAGGTCCGCGCCCTCGGTCCGGCCACCGTGCTGGTGACGTCGGTGATCCGCGCCGGTGCCCCCGAGGACGTCATCGAGATGCTGGCGGTGACCGCGGACGGCGCCTGGCTGGTCACCACGCCGCGGCTGCCGATGAAGGCCAACGGGTCGGGAGACATCACCGCCGCGCTCTTCACCGCGCACCTCCACGAGACCGGCTCGCCCGCCGATGCCCTCGCCCGGACGGCCTCGTCCGTCTACGCCGTGCTCAAGCAGACCCTCGACTCCGGGGAGCGCGAGCTGCGGCTGGTCGCCGCCCAGGACGCCATCGCGGCGCCGGCGTGCGAGTTCGAGGTCGAGCAGGTCCGCTGAGGGATCGTGGAACTTCGGTGCTGGATGTCAGCACCAGAGTTCCACGATCTCGTCGGCCTGGAGCCGGTGACAGGAGTCGAACCCGCGACATCTTCTTTACAAGAGAAGCGCTCTACCAACTGAGCTACACCGGCGTGCGTCCGGGGACGCGGCGGCAATCCTAGTCAGCGCTCTCGGGCTGAGAGGATGGCACCCGTGAGCCTCCTCCACCTCCCGCACCACGACGGCTCCCCGTTGCACGTCTCAGCCGAGGCACCCGCGCTGGGCGACACCGTGACCGTCCGGGTGCGCACCCGGGCCGCGGACCCGGTCGACGCGATCTGGCTGCGGACGACGTACGACGCCGAGCCGGTCTTCCACCCGACGACGTCCTCCACCGAGGGCGACACGGTCTGGTGGGAGGCGCGGCTGCCGGTGCACAACCCGGTGACGGGCTACCGCTTCCTGCTCGTGCGGGGCGAGGCGCAGGAGTGGCTCACCGGCGCCGGCCTGGTCGGCCACGACGTGCCCGACTCCGCCGACTTCCGGCTCGCCGCGCACCCGGCCGCACCCGACTGGGGACGCGACGCCGTCGTCTACCAGGTCTTCCCCGACCGCTTCGCGCGCTCGGCCGCAGCCGACGACCGACCGGTGCCCGACTGGGCGCTGGCGGCCGAGTGGGACGACGAGGTGGCCTTCGAGGGCCACGACCCGCGGACGCCGATGCAGCTCTTCGGCGGTGACCTCGACGGCATCACCGAGCACCTCGACCACGTCGCCGAGGTCGGCGCCGACGTCGTCTACACGACGCCCGTCTTCCCGGGCGAGAGCAACCACCGCTACAACGCCACCACCTTCACCGAGGTCGACCCGCTGCTCGGCGGCGACGAGGCGTACGCCCGCCTGAGTGCCGCGGTGCACGAGCGCGGCTGGCGGATCCTCGGCGACCTGACCACCAACCACACCGGCGACACCCACGAGTGGTTCCTCTCCGCCGTCGACGACCCCGACGACCCGCACCGGTCGTTCTACTCCTTCAACGACGACGGCACCTACGCCTGCTGGATGGGCCACGGCACGTTGCCCAAGATCAACCACGCCGACCGCGACGTGCGGCACGCGATGGTCGAGGGTCCCGATTCGGTGGTCGGGCGCTGGCTGCGACCGCCGTACGACGTCGACGGCTGGCGCATCGACGTCGCCAACATGACCGGCCGGCTGGGCGAGATCGACGTCGCGCACGAGGTCGCGCGCGCCGTGCGGGCCACCGCCGCCGAGCTGCGCGAGGACCCCTGGGTCATCGGCGAGCACAACCACGACGCGACCGGCGACGTGGACGGCGACGGCTGGCACGGCACGATGAACTACTCCGGCTTCTCCTGGCCGGTGTGGTCGTGGCTGCGCGACCCCTCCTCCCCGGCCCGAGCCTTCGGTCGCCCCGTCCCGGTGCCCCGCCGCGACGGCGAGGCCGTGGTCGACACCTTCCGCGCGTGGCAGGGCACCCTCGGCTGGCGGGCGACGTCGTCGAGCTGGAACATCCTCGGCTCGCACGACTCCGCCCGGATCCGCACCGTCGTCGGCGGCGACGCAGCGGTGCACCGCGTGGCGGCCGGCCTGCAGTTCGCCCTGCCCGGCATCCCGATGATCTTCGCCGGCGACGAGATCGGTCTCGAGGGCGTCAACGGCGAGGACTCGCGCCGCACCATGCCGTGGGACCGGCGCGAGGAGTGGGACCGCGCCACCCTCACGACGTACGCCGACCTGGCCCGGCTGCGTCGCGCCCACCCGGCGCTGCGGCGGGGCGGCCTGCGCTGGGCCCACGTCGACGCCGACACGATCGCCTTCGTGCGCGAGCACCCCGAGGAGTCGGTGCTCGTGGTGGCCCGCCGGGCGGCTGGAGGTGCGTTCGACCTGCCCGTGGGGGCCGGCCGGCACCTCTTCGGGTCCGAGCCCGGCGGCGCCGACCTCGTCGTGGCGCGCGACGGCGCGGAGGTCCCCGCCTCGGACGGACCGCGGTTCGACGTGTGGGAGCTCGGCAGCGAGTAGCTGGTTTCGACACGGCGTCACGCCTCGCGAGCTCGGTCGCGGCCTCGCTCAACCCGACACCTCCATGCCATGCACTCGTGCCTCGTGCACGACTAGTGTCGCCGTATGTCCATGCGGATCGTCGCCAGCCGGCCTGACCCCGCCATCCTCGGACTGCCGTGGGACACCCCGCTCGAGGAGTGGTCCGACGACATCGTCGTGCCGCTGCCGCGCGGACTGTCGCGTCACGTCGTGCGCATCGTCCGGCTCGGCGACCGGGTCTACGCCGTCAAGGAGACCCAGGACGACATCGCGTTCCGCGAGTACCGGATGCTGCGCGACCTGCAGCGGCTCGGCATGCCGGCGGTCGTCCCGCAGGGCGTCGTCACCGGTCGCGAGGACACCGACGGCGACGAGCTGCCCGCGGCGCTGATCACGCGTCACCTCCAGTTCTCGCTCCCCTACCGCAGCCTCTTCAGCCGCGGGATGACCGCCGAGCACGTGCCGACTCTCATCGACGCGATCGTCGTGCTGCTCGTGCGGCTGCACCTGGCCGGCTTCTTCTGGGGCGACGTGTCGCTCTCCAACGTGCTCTTCCGCCGCAACGCCGGCGAGTTCGCGGCCTACCTCGTCGACGCCGAGACCGGTGAGCTCCACGAGGAGGTCAGCGACCGGATGCGCGACTACGACATCACCGTCGGCTGCGAGAACATCTTCGCCGAGCTGATGGACCTCAGCGCCAGCGGCGCCGTCCAGCAGCCGATCGACGGGTTCGCGATCATCGAGCACCTGCGCACGCGCTACGAGGCGCTGTGGAGCGAGCTGACCGGGCTCGAGGAGTTCGGCGCCGACGAGATGTGGCGCATCGAGCGGCGCGTGGAGCGGCTCAACGACCTCGGCTTCGACGTCGACGAGCTCGACATCGTCACCGACCTCGACGGTGACACCATCCGGATCCAGCCCAAGGTCGTGGACCTCGGCCACCACACCCGCGAGATCCAGGCCCTCACCGGCATGACGGTCGAGGACAACCAGGCCCGGCGCCTGCTCAACGACCTGGCGTCCTTCACCGCCCACTACGACCTGGGCCGCGAGGACCGGCACCTGGTGGCGAGCAAGTGGATGCACAAGATCTTCGAGCCGATCATGGCGATGATCCCGCCCGACGCGACGCGCAAGCTGGAGCCGGCCGAGATCTTCCACGAGATCCTCGAGCACCGGTGGTACCTCTCCGAGCAGGCCGGCTACGAGGTCGGCATCCACGAGACCGCGCGCGACTACATCGACCGGTTCCTGACCGCCAAGCCGGACGAGGCGATCACGGGGCAGGAGTGACCGGCTCCCACTCCCCGACCAGCCACGAACCGTCGGTGCGCAGCCGCACCCACTGGAGGCCGACCGGCCGCCCGTCGGCGTACGTCACGAGGCTGACGTCCGCGTCGCGGCGCGGCTTGCTGCCCAGCGCGATGGCGTACGCCGCCCCGCCGGTCGTGCCGTTGGTCCAGGTGTAGCCGGTCGCCCCGTCCTCGCCCGCGACAGCGTCGGGACCTGCCTGGACGTGCGTGTGCCCGCCCACCACGAGGTCGACGCAGCCGCGGCCGAGCGCCTCGCGGCCCAGGTTGGCGTCGTGGACCAGCACCGTGCTCACCCGGTCGCCGTCCGCCGCGGCCGCGCAGGCCGCGTCGGCCAGCCGTTCGCCGACCTCGGTGAAGCTGAGGCCGGACTCGTCGCGCCAGCTGCCCAGCCCGCTGCTGC
The DNA here is from genome assembly GCF_025965415.1 of Nocardioides sp. GTDB lineage: Bacteria > Actinomycetota > Actinomycetes > Propionibacteriales > Nocardioidaceae > Nocardioides. The sequence goes on along the minus strand of NZ_JAOPWY010000060.1, from coordinate 9,410 downwards.
GCGGGTCGTCGACCCCCAGCAGGGTGCCGCCCCAGGGTGCGTCGACGACCTCGCCGTCGAGCATCGTCCAGCCGAGGTCGGCGAGGTAGGAGCTGACGAAGGTGCCGTGGTCGTGGTTGCCGGCCACACCGAAGCGCTCCCAGTCGTCGAAGGCGCCGGCCAGCGAGTCGAGGCTGAACGCCTCCCACGGCTGCCCCGTGGAGGTGTCGTCGCCCGCGTCGAGCACGACCGTGGCGCCGGCCGCCTCGCCGATGGCTCGAGCGACCCGGTCCATGCCGATGTTGTCGTGGCGGTCGCTCACCACCAGCGCGACCGTCTCGCCCTCCTGCGGCTCCCTGAGGTCGAGGTCGACGGCGCCGTCGGCCGCGGTGGAGTAGAACGCCTTGCTCTTGTCGTAGGTGTCGACCGCGCTGAGCACGAGCCGCTTGCTCTCGGTGGTCACCGGACCGGTCCGGATCTCGATGTCGCGCACCTCGTCGGGCAGGGTGACCTCGGGGCCGACGAAGTCGGCGAGGGTCTGCCACTCGCCCTGCTCCTCCTGGGTCTCCTCGGGCGACTGCCACGGCTGCCAGATCAGGACCGGCAGCGTCAGCAGCAGCACGAGGGCGAGCAGACCCTGGCGGGTGCGGAGTCCGCGGAAGAGCTGGCCGCGCCGGTGGCGCCCGAGCAGCAGGAAGACCGCGACCGGCAGCAGGCCGACACCGAGTCCGCGGACCGCGGCGGCCACCGCCATGTCGACGACGACGCCCTGCACCTTGTCGACCTGGGCGGTCGGGTCGCCCGCGATGAAGGCGTAGCGCTCGACGAGCTCGTCGACCGAGCCGACCTCCGTCTTGCCGAGGGTCAGCGTCACCCCGACCGGCCCGATGTCGCGGAAGCGGAAGTCCGGCAGCAGCGGCCCCGTCTGGATCAGCGCGTCGCGCGCCATGGTCGGTCGTACGACGGTGTCGTGGCCCACCAGCACCACCGTGCGGCTGCTGTTGAGGAAGAGCGACGCCGCCACCGCGAGCCCGAGGACCGCGCTCAGCCCGGCCAGGGTGACCCCGACCAGCACGCGCCGCGACCGGCTCATCCGGCGGGTCTCATGTCAGGCGGGCCTGCGAGATCGAGTAGAGGGCGACCGAGGCCGCCACACCGGCGTTGAGCGACTCCAGCTGGCCCGCCATCGGGATCGAGACGATCTGGTCGCAGGTCTCCGCGATCAGCCGGCCCAGGCCCTTGCCCTCCGACCCGACGACCACGACGAGCGGCCCCTCGGCCAGCCCGCCCGGGGCGATCAGCTCGGGCAGCGAGATGTCACCGTCGGCGGCCAGGCCGACGACCATGCAGCCCGCCTCCTGGTAGGCCTTGAGCTGGCGGGTCAGGTTGACGGTCTGCGCGATGGGCAGCCGCGCGGCCGCGCCGGCGCTCGTCTTCCAGGCCGAGGCGGTCATGCCGGCGGCCCGACGCTCGGGGATGACGACCCCGTGCGCGCCGAAGCCCGCCGCCGAGCGCACGATCGCGCCGAGGTTGCGGGGGTCGGTGACGGAGTCGAGCGCCACGATCAGGGCCGGCTCCTTGGCCTCGTCGGCCCGGTCGAGCAGGTCGTCGGCGTGGGCGTAGTCGTAGGCCGGCAGGCGGGCCGCGAGGCCCTGGTGCACGGCTCCGCTGGTCATCCGGTCCATCTCGTTGCGGGTGACCTCGAGGAGCCGCACGCCCTGCTCGGCGGCGAGCTTGAAGGCCTCGCGCAGCCGGTTGTCGCGCTCGGCTCCCTCCGCGACGTAGATCGCGGTGACGGGAACGCCGCCGCGCAGCAGCTCGACGACCGAGTTGCGACCCGCGGCCCACTCGGCATCGGACGACGTACGCCGTCGGGTGCCCTGCTTGGCCTTGGCGCGCTCCGACTTCACGGCGTCCTTGTGGGCCTGGTGGTAGGGACGGTCCTTGGCCTTGGGCGTCGGCCCCCGGCCCTCGAGGCCCCGGCGCACGCGACCACCCGAGCCGGCCGTGGGGTTGCCCTTGCCGGTCTTCTTGATGGCGCCCTTGCGCTTGCTGTTGCCTGCCACGTCACACGCTCCACTTCGGTCCGGTCGGGGTGTCCTCGACCTCGATGCCTGCTGCCGCGATCCGGTCCCGGATGGCGTCGGCGCGGGCCCAGTCCTTGGCCTCGCGCGCGGCGGTCCGCTCGGCGAGGAGTCCCTGCACGAGGGCGTCGACGACCGCGGTGAGCGTGTCGTCGGAGCCGCGAGTCGCCCAGGCCGCGTCGGCCGGGTTGAGCCCGAGCACGTCGAGCATGGCGACCACTTCGCCGAACTTCTGGCTGAGCGCGTCGGACGCGCCGTCGGCCAGGAGCCGGTTGCCCTCGCGGACGGAGTCGTGGATGACGGCGACCGCGGCGGGCGTGCCCAGGTCGTCGTCCATCGCCGCCACGAAGGTGTCGGGCAGCGCGGCGAACCAGGTGCCGACGACCGGCGCGGCCCGGTCCAGGAAGTCCTCGATCCGGCGGAAGCCCTTGGCGGCCTCGTCCAGGGCCTCGAAGGAGAACTCCACGTGGCTGCGGTAGTGCGCCGCCACCATGTAGTAGCGCAGCTCGATCCCGCGCACCCGCTTGAGCACCTCGGGGATCAGCAGGGAGTTGCCGAGCGACTTGCTCATCTTCTCCCCGGCCGTGGTGATCCAGGCGTTGTGCAGCCAGTAGGACGCGAAGGGGCGCCCGGCGGCGCGCGACTGGGCCTGCTCGTTCTCGTGGTGCGGGAAGCGCAGGTCGACGCCACCGCCGTGGATGTCGAAGGCGGGGCCGAGGTACTTGCCGGCCATCGCCGAGCACTCGATGTGCCACCCGGGGCGTCCGGGGCCCCACGGGGAGGGCCAGGCCGCGGTGGCGGGCTCGCTCTCCTTCTTGTGGCCCTTCCAGAGCGCGAAGTCGCGGGGGTCGCGCTTGCCGCGGGGGTCGGCGTCGCCCGCCGGCTCCATGTCCTCGATGCGCTGGCGCGTCAGCTCGCCGTACGACGCCCAGCTGCGCACGTCGAAGTAGACGTCGCCGCTGCCGTCCTCGGCCGCGTAGGCGTGCCCGCGCGCGATGAGCTGCTCGACGAGCTCGACGATCTCGGGGACGTGGCCGGTGGCGCCCGGCTCGTAGGTGGGCGGCAGGACGTTGATGGCGGCCAGGGCGGAGTCGAGCTCGCGCTTCATCGCGGCTGCCAGGGCGTACCAGTGCACGCCCTGCTCCGCGGACTTGGCGAGGATCTTGTCGTCGATGTCGGTGACGTTGCGGATGAAGTCGACGTCGTAGCCGCTCACGGCGAGCCAGCGCCGCAGCACGTCGAAGTTCACCGCGGAGCGCACGTGCCCGACGTGCGGCTCCGACTGCACCGTGAGCCCACAGACGTAGATTCCCGCCTTGCCCGCCACCAGGGGGACGAAGTCGCGGGTCTCGCGCGTCGCAGTGTCATGGAGCCTCAGAGTCACCCGCCGAGTCTAGGGGCGGCGACGCTCCCGGCCCGATTCGCTGTCGCCCGCCCGAGCACCCGGGTGTGTGACTCCTGGGACGCATGGGGCATGCCGGGGTTATCGTCGTGCGGTGCTCCGACGCCCCGCCGCCCTCGCCCTGGCCCTCCCCCTGCTGCTGAGCAGCGCCCTGACGGTCCCCGGGAGCGCGTCCGCGACGCAGCCCCAGGCCCGCACGCGCGCCACCCCGCAGGTCGCGCTCACCTCGTGGAGCACGTACGCCGACCTCAAGGCCGGCCGCCGCCAGGGCCTCAAGCTGGGCCGCGGGCAGGTGTCGATCCTGGCCGCCAGGCCCCGCACCGTCGCCGGTCGCGCCTACGAGGGTGGCACCTGGACCTCCCCCTGGGCCACGCCCGGGTTCGGCGCCACCTCGCTGATCCCGACGTGGGAGGCCACCACCCCGGGCAGGAGCATGGTCCGCGTCGAGGTCCGCGCCCGGGCGGCCGACGGCGCGACCGGCACCTGGGACACCGTCGCGGACTGGTCGCGCACCGGCCGCCCGGTGCCGCGCACCACCTACTCCGGACAGCCCGACGACCTGGGCCGGGTCAGCGTCGACACCTGGTACGCCGCCACGTCGATCTCCTCCTGGCAGGTCCGCGTGACGCTGCTGCGGCCGAGGGGCTCGAGCCTCGGCGTCAGCCTCGAGCGCGTCGGCGCCGTGGCCTCGGCCGACACCTCGACGCCGAGAGCCACCTCGCAGCCCGGTCCCGGCGTGGGCACCGTGCTGCCGGTCCCGGCGTACTCCCAGATGGTGCACAGCGGGCACTACCCGCAGTGGGGTGGCGGCGGCGAGGCGTGGTGCTCGGCGTCCTCGACGGCCATGGTCCTCGGCTACTACGGCATCTCCCCCACCCCGACCGGAATCACCCCTGGCCACGTCGACGCGGTCGTCGACCACACCGCCAAGATGGTCTACGACCACGGCTACGACGGCACCGGCAACTGGGCCTTCAACACCGCCTACGCGGCGACGCTGGTCGCCGGCGACTCCTACGTCACCCGGATGCGCGACCTGCGCGAGGCCGAGGACTACATCGCCGCCGGCGTGCCGCTGGTCGTCTCCGTCGCCTTCGGTCGCAACCAGCTCACCGGCGCGCCGATCTCGGCGAGCAACGGGCACCTGCTGGTCGTCGTCGGCTTCGAGGCCGACGGCGACGTGGTCGTCAACGACCCCGCGGGTGCCACCGACGCCGAGGTGCGCCGCGTCTACGACCGCGCGCAGTTCGAGCGGATCTGGATCGCGGCCTCCGGCGGGACGGCGTACGTCATCCGCAACAGCTGACGGGCCGCTGGGTCAGGAGGCGCTGACCTCGATCGTGTGCAGCCCGGTCGAGCCGTCGGGGTCGGGACTGGCGACGACGCTCGTCTGGGTCTCGCCGTCCTTGCCGATCGCCCTCACGCGCACCTCGTGGTCCCCCTCGGTCAGGTCGAGCGTGACCGCCCACTGCACCCAGGTGTCGACCGACGGCACCTCGCCGAGCTCGGCGCGCTCCCACTCGTTGCCATCGACCTGCACCTCCACTGCCGCGATGCCGGTGTGCTGGCGCCACGCCACGCCACCGAAGGACACCGCCCCAGCGGAGACGTCGTCACCCGAGCGGGGCACGTCGATGCGGGAGGCGATCTTGACCGGCCCCTCGGCCGACCAGCCCTTGGTGGTCCAGTAGCCGACCGCCTGGTCGAAGGTGGTCACCTCGTAGTCGACGACCCACTTGGTGGCCGAGACGTAGCCGTAGAGACCCGGCACGATCGTGCGCACAGGGAAGCCGTGCTCGATGGGCAGCGGGCGACCGTTCATCGCGACCGCCAGCATCGCGTCGCGGTCGTCGGTGAGGGTCTCCAGCGGCGTCGCGCAGAACCACCCGTCGTGCGAGGTCTGCAGCACGCAGTCGGCGTCGGCGCTGACGCCGAGGTCGGCGAGCAGGTCGGCGATCCGGATGCCGCTCCATCGCGCGTTGCCGATCAGGCCGCCGCCGACCTCGTTGCTCACGCAGTTGAGGGTGATCCACGACTCCGTCATCCGGCGGGCGACCAGGTCGGAGTAGGTCAGGGTCAGCTCGCGGTCGACGAGACCGTGGATGCGCAGCGACCACTCCTCGGGCTCGATCGTCGGCAACGCGATGGTGGTGTCGATCCGGTAGAAGTCCTCGTTGGGGGTCTGCCACGGCGCGGTCCCCCGCAGCCCGAGCGAGGTGGCGGCGGGCGCCTGTCGGCGGGTGACGCCGGGGATGCGGAGCAGCCGCCGGCTCACCTCGACGTGGCGGCGTCCCGCACCGACGAACCGGCCCGCGACGGCGATGCCGACCGATGCCACCGAGACCGCGCCGGCGACCATGAGGAAGACGCGGCGCTCCCGCGACGCCAGCTCGGGTCGGCGCTGCTCGCGGAAGAGCGCGTCGGTCAGGGCGGAGTGCACGGTGATCCAGGTGACCAGCCCGACGAGCACCGGCAGCGCGTCGACCAGTCCGGCGTTGCGCTGGGTCACGACCGACGCCAGGCCCAGTCCCGCGAGCGCGATCCACACCAGCATCGGCCGCCACCAGCCGCCGCGGGCCAGCAGGCCGGCCGCGGCGAAGCAGGCGAGGAGGAGGACGAGGATGCCCGTCACCAGGGCGGGCTTGTCGTAGTGGCCCAGGATCGAGATCGCGCGCTCGGCGGCGGCGCCCGGGGTGAGCTTGATGACCTGCTCGGCCACCGCGACGACCGGCGCCTCCCGGATGGTGAGGACGCCCGCAGTCGCATAGCTGGTCGCCAGTCCGGAGAGACCTGCGAGGACTCCGGCCAGCACCCAGGGCGTACGGCGTGTGGTCACGAAGCCATTGTGGCAAGCCCTCGGGCATGATGCCGACGTGAAGTCCTTGCAGCCCGGAGACGTCGGCGTGCCCCGCATCGGCATCGGCACCGACGTGCACCGCCTGGTGGAGGGTGTCCCGATGCACCTGGCCGGGCTGGCGTGGCCGGACGAGCCGGCCGGGCTGGAGGGTCACTCCGACGCCGACGTGGCCGCGCACGCCGCCTGCGACGCGCTCTTCTCGGCCACCGGGCTGGGCGACCTCGGCACCAACTTCGGCACCTCGGAGCCCGAGTGGGCGGGCGCGTCCGGCGCCACCCTGCTCGCCGAGACCGCCCGACGGGTGCGCGCCGCGGGCTGGGAGATCGGCAACGTCGCGGTCCAGGTGATCGGCAACGTCCCCCGCCTCGGCACCCGCCGCGAGGAGGCCGCGACCGCGCTCTCGGCCGCCGTGGGCGCTCCGGTCAGCGTCTCGGCCACCACGACCGACGGGCTCGGCCTGACCGGTCGCGGCGAGGGTGTCGCCGCGATCGCCACGGCGCTGGTCCTCCGCTAGGCCCGCCCCCACTCCCCGCGCAGCGCCACCGGCGCCCGCGGGCGCACGCCTGCCGTGACCCCGACCCAGGGGTCGCCGGGCGAGCTCGCCATGCCCGGCTCGCGTCCCAGATGGTGAGGCGATCCGCCCTGCCCCCTTGTGCTGCGTGACGTGGGTCACCTACTCTCTGGTCATACGTGACGATCACACGCACATATGTGCAGAGGAGACGCGATGAGCACCGCCCCAGGGACCGACCGCGAGACCGCGCGACACGCGCTGCTGACCATGTGGACCATCCGGCGCTTCGAGGAGGCCGTCGACGACCTCTTCGCCCGCGGGCTGATGCACGGCACCATGCACCTCTGCATCGGGCAGGAGGCGTCGGCCACCGGCGTGTGCCTGGCCCTGCGAGCCGACGACGCGATCACCTCGACCCACCGCGGCCACGGTCACTGCATCGCCAAGGGCGCCGACCTGACGCGGATGATGGCCGAGCTTCTCGCCAAGGAGACCGGCTACTGCCGTGGGCGCGGCGGCTCGATGCACATCGCCGACGCCGCCACCGGCAACCTCGGCGCCAACGGGATCGTCGCCGGGGGGATCCCGATCGCCGCCGGCGCCGCGCTGGCCTACCAGATGCGCGGCGAGGACCGCGTCGTCGCGTGCTTCTTCGGTGACGGCGCCGCCAACGAGGGCGCGTTCCACGAGGCGGTCAACCTCGCCGCGATCTGGAAGCTGCCCGTCGTCTTCATCTGCGAGAACAACAAGTACGGCATGTCGTTCTCCACGGAGAAGTCGATGGCCATCGAGAACATCTCCGAGCGCGCGGCCGGCTACGGCATCCCGGGCGTCACCGTCGACGGCAACGACCTCGACGCGGTGCACGACGCGGTCAGCACCGCGGTCGCCCGCGCGCGGGCCGGTGAGGGTCCGACGCTGGTCGAGAACCTCACCTACCGGTGGAAGGGCCACAGCAAGTCCGACAAGAACCTCTACCGCACCAAGGAGGAGATCGCCGAGTGGCGCAGCCAGGACCCGATCCTCCGCTTCGAGGCGAAGGTCAAGGAGTCCGGCCTGCTGTCCGACGAGGAGGTGCAGGCGATCCGCACCCAGGCGATGGAGCAGATGCGCGACGCCGTACGCCGGGCCAACGCCGCCCCGGACGCCGATCCGACCGACCTCCTCGACGCGGTCTTCGCGCGAGCCTGAACAGGAGCACACCGTGACCACAGCAGCGACCGAGACCGGGCCCGCGACCGACCGCGTCATCACCTACTCCGAGGCCGTGCGCGAGGCGATCGGCCAGGCCATGGAGGCCGACGACCGCGTCTTCATGCTCGGCGAGGACATCGGCGTCTACGGCGGCGCCTTCGGCGTCAGCGGCGACCTCTACCACCGCTTCGGCGGCGACCGGATCCGCGACACCCCGATCTCCGAGCTCGGGATCGTGGGCGCCGCCGTCGGTGCCGCCCTCGCCGGGATGCGGCCGATCGTGGAGATCCAGTTCTCCGACTTCACCAACCAGGCGATGGACCAGATCGTCAACCAGGCCGCCAAGATCCACTACATGCTCGGCGGCGCGATGTCGGTGCCGATGGTGCTGCGTGCGCCCCTGGGCTCGGGCACCGGTGCGGCCGCCCAGCACTCGCAGAGCCTCGAGGCGTGGTTCGCCCACGTGCCCGGTCTCAAGGTCGTCATGCCGGCGACCGCGGCCGACGCCAAGGGCCTCTTGCTCTCCGCGATCGACGACCCCAACCCGGTCATCGTGCTGGAGCACAAGCTGCTCTACCGGACCTCCGGCCCCGTGCCGGAGGAGGCCGTGCGGGTCCCGCTGGGCAAGAGTGCGGTGCACCGCCGTGGCGAGCACCTCACGGTGGTCGCCACCGGTGTGATGGTCTCGCGCTCCCTCGAGGCCGCCGAGATCCTGGCGCAGGACGGCATCGACATCTCGGTCATCGATCCCCGCACCCTCACCCCGCTCGACGACGCCCCGATCCACGATGACGTCTCCCGCACCGGCCGCGCCCTGCTCGTGCAGGAGGCGCCCGGTCACGTCGGCTTCACCGCCGAGCTCTCCGCGCGGATCGCGGAGTCCCCCACCATCTACCGCCTGCTGGCGCCCGTACGACGCCTCAGCGGGCTCGACGCCCCGATCCCCTACGCCCCCCAGCTCGAGCGCGCGTCGGTGCCGCAGGTGGAGGACATCGTCGAGGCAGCCACCACGCTGATGAAGGAGTCCTGATGGCACGCCTGGCGATCCGGATGCCCAAGATGTCGATGACCATGACCGAGGGCGAGGTCTCCACGTGGATGGTCAAGGTGGGCGACGAGGTCGCCAACGGTGACGTGGTCTGCGAGGTGATGACCGACAAGGTCGACATGGAAGTCGAGAGCACGGTTTCCGGCACCCTGGTCGAGATCGTGGTCGAGTCCGGGACGGTCGCGGTCGGCGAGCCGATCGGCTGGGTCGAGGGCGAGGACGACGGTGGTGGCTTCGGCGACCTGCTGACCGCGCCGGCGGCCACCGACGCCGGTCCGGTCGCGGACCTCCCGACCGAGCCCGAGCCCGCGCCGCAGCCCGACCCGCAACCC
>NZ_JAOPWY010000050.1 GCF_025965415.1 Nocardioides sp. | reverse complement strand
CTGCTCGAGAGCGACCTGATCCCCGGCGACCTCGAGCGGCTCTTCCCGATCTGCACCCCGGGTGCGTCGGACTCGGCGTCCTTCGACGAGGTCCTCGAGTTGCTGCACCTCGGCGGTCGGTCGCTGCCGCACGCCGTGCTGATGATGATCCCCGAGGCGTGGGAGAACCACCGCGACATGGACGCCCAGCGGCGGGCGTTCTACGAGTTCCACTCGACCCTGATGGAGCCGTGGGACGGCCCGGCCTGCGTCGTCTTCACCGACGGCACCCAGATCGGTGCGGTGCTCGACCGCAACGGCCTGCGCCCCTCGCGCTACTGGGTCACCGACGACGGCCTCGTCGTGCTCGCCTCCGAGGTGGGGGTGCTCGACCTCGACCCCGCCACCGTGGTCCGCAAGGGCCGGCTCCAGCCCGGCCGGATGTTCCTCGTCGACACCGAGGAGCACCGGATCATCGAGGACGAGGAGATCAAGGGCCAGCTCGCCGCCGAGCACCCCTACGACGAGTGGCTGCACGCCGGCCTGATCCACCTCGACGACATCGACGAGCTCGAGCACATCGTCCACACCCACGCGTCGGTCACCCGGCGCCAGCAGATCTTCGGCTACACCGAGGAGGAGCTGCGGGTGCTGCTCAGCCCGATGGCCAACACCGGTGGCGAGGCGCTCGGCTCGATGGGCACCGACACCCCGATCGCGGCCCTCAGCGACAAGCCGCGCCTGCTGTTCGACTACTTCTCCCAGCTCTTCGCCCAGGTGACCAACCCGCCGCTCGACGCGATCCGCGAGGAGCTCGTGACGTCGCTGAGCGGGTCCATCGGGCCGGAGGCCAACCTGCTGGACCCGACCCCCGCGTCGTGCCGCCAGATCGTGCTGCCCTTCCCGGTGTTCTCCAACGACGACCTGGCCAAGATCCGCCACATCAACCGCAACGGCGACATGCCGGGGTTCCAGGTCCACATCGTGCGCGGCCTGTACGACGTCGCCGGGGGAGGGGAGGCCCTGGCCGCCCGCCTCGACGAGCTGTGCGCGGAGGTCTCGGCCGCCATCGCCGACGGCGCCCGCATCATCGTGCTGTCCGACCGCCACTCGACCGCCGACCTGGCACCGATCCCCTCACTCCTGCTCACGGGTGCGGTCCACCACCACCTGGTGCGCGAGAAGACCCGCACCCAGGTCGGGATGCTGGTCGAGGCCGGCGACGTCAGGGAGGTCCACCACGTCGCACTGCTCGTCGGCTACGGCGCCGCCGCGGTCAACCCCTACCTCGCGATGGAGTCGGTCGAGGACCTCGCTCGCGAGGCCTACTACGTCAAGGTCGACCCCGAGAAGGCCGTCGCCAACCTGATCAAGGCGCTCGGCAAGGGCGTGCTCAAGGTGATGTCCAAGATGGGCGTCTCGACGGTGGCCTCCTACACCGGCGCCAAGATCTTCGAGTCGGTCGGCCTGTCCCAGGACGTCGTCGACCGCTACTTCACCGGCACGACGTCCAAGCTCGGCGGGATCGAGCTGTCGACGATCGCCGAGGAGGTGTCGCGTCGCCACGCGATCGCCTACCCCCGCGGCGGCATCGCCCCGGCGCACCGCGAGCTGACCATCGGCGGCGAGTACCAGTGGCGTCGCGAGGGCGAGCCGCACCTGTTCGACCCGGAGACGGTCTTCCGGCTCCAGCACTCCACGCGCACCGGCAGCTACGACATCTTCAAGCAGTACACCGACCGGGTGAACCACCAGTCCCAGCGGTTGATGACGCTGCGCGGCCTGTTCACCTTCAAGGACGGCGTCCGCGAGCCCATCGACATCGACGAGGTCGAGCCGGTCTCGGAGATCGTCAAGCGCTTCTCCACCGGCGCGATGTCCTACGGCTCGATCAGCCAGGAGGCGCACGAGACCCTCGCGATCGCCATGAACCGGCTGGGCGGCAAGTCCAACACCGGTGAGGGAGGCGAGGACCCCGACCGGCTGTACGACGCCGAGCGGCGCTCGTCGATCAAGCAGGTCGCGTCGGGTCGCTTCGGCGTCACGTCCGAATACCTCACCAACGCCGACGACATCCAGATCAAGATGGCGCAGGGCGCCAAGCCCGGCGAGGGTGGTCAGCTGCCGGGCCACAAGGTCTACCCGTGGATCGCCAAGACCCGGCACTCCACCCCCGGCGTCGGCCTGATCAGCCCGCCACCGCACCACGACATCTACTCGATCGAGGACCTGGCCCAGCTGATCCACGACCTCAAGAACGCCAACCCGTCCGCGCGCGTCCACGTGAAGCTCGTGTCGGAGGTCGGCATCGGGACGGTCGCGGCGGGGGTGTCGAAGGCCCACGCCGACGTCGTGCTGGTCTCCGGCCACGACGGTGGCACCGGCGCCTCGCCGCTGACGTCGCTCAAGCACGCGGGCGGCCCGTGGGAGCTCGGCCTCGCCGAGACCCAGCAGACGCTGCTCCTCAACGGGCTGCGCGACCGGATCGTGGTGCAGGCCGACGGCCAGCTCAAGACCGGCCGCGACGTGGTCGTCGCGGCGCTGCTCGGTGCGGAGGAGTTCGGCTTCGCCACCGCGCCCCTCGTCGTCAGCGGCTGCATCATGATGCGGGTCTGCCACCTCGACACCTGCCCGGTGGGGGTCGCCACGCAGAACCCGGTGCTCCGTGAGCGCTACAGCGGCCAGGCCGACTATGTCGTGAACTTCTTCGAGTTCATCGCGCAGGAGGTGCGCGAGCTGCTGGCCGAGCTGGGCTTCCGCAGCATCGCCGAGGCGGTCGGTCAGGTCGGCACCCTCGACATCGCCCAGGCGATCGACCACTGGAAGGCCTCGGGCCTCGACCTGTCGCCGATCCTGCACCAGGCCTCCCGGCACGGCGAGTTCGGCCAGTTCGAGGACCAGGACCTGCGCAACACCAAGGCGCAGGACCACGGCCTCGACAAGGCGCTCGACAACGAGCTGATCGCCATCGCCGCGCCGGCGCTGGACTCCGGCGAGCCGGTGCGCGCTCAGCTCGCGATCCGCAACGTCAACCGCACCGTCGGCACGATGCTCGGCCACGAGGTCACCAAGCGCTACCGCGGCGACGGCCTGCCCGAGGGCACGATCGACATCACCTTCACCGGCTCGGCGGGGCAGTCGTTCGGTGCGTTCGTGCCGCGCGGCATCACGCTGCGGCTCGAGGGCGACGCCAACGACTACGTCGGCAAGGGCCTGTCGGGCGGTCGCCTGGTCGTGCGCCCGGACCGCGCCTCGACCTTCGAGGCGGCCGAGCAGATCATCGCCGGCAACACGATCGGCTACGGCGCCACGTCGGGCCAGATGTTCCTGAGCGGTCGTGCGGGGGAGCGGTTCTGCGTCCGCAACTCCGGCGCGAGCGCGGTCGTGGAGGGGGTGGGCGACCACGCCCTCGAGTACATGACCGGCGGCGTCGTCGTCGTGCTCGGTCCGACGGGACGCAACGTCGCGGCCGGCATGTCCGGCGGCTACGCGTTCGTCCTCGACCTCGACGAGGACCGCGTCAACCCCGAGCTGGTCGAGCTCGCCCCGGTCACCGGCAAGGCCGCCGACGAGCTCAGGTCGCTCGTCGAGCAGCACGCGGAGGAGACCGGGTCCGCGGTCGCCGCCGCGCTGCTGGCCGACTGGGACACGTCACTGGCCCGCTTCACCGAGGTGATGCCGGGCGACTTCAAGCGCGTGCTCGAAGCCCGCGAGGAGGCCCTCGAGGAGGGGCTCAGCGAGGACGAGGCCGCCGCCCGCATCATGGAGGTGCTGCATGGCTGACCCGAAGGGCTTCTTGAAGCACGGTCGCGAGGTCGCCTCGCGCCGTGACGTCGCCGAGCGCGTGCACGACTGGGACGAGGTCTATCCCGACGGCATCGGCCGCGCACTGCTGCCCATCATCACCACCCAGGCCGGGCGCTGCATGGACTGCGGCATCCCGTTCTGCCACCAGGGCTGCCCGCTGGGCAACATCATCCCGGAGTGGAACGACCTGGTCTGGCGCGACGACTGGGACGGCGCGATGGACCGCCTCCACGCGACCAACAACTTCCCGGAGTTCACCGGGCGGCTGTGCCCGGCGCCGTGCGAGACGTCGTGCGTCCTCGGCATCAACCAGGAGCCGGTGACGATCAAGAACGTCGAGGTCTCGATCATCGACCGGGCCTGGGGCTCGGGCTACGTCCGCCCGCAGCCGCCGGAGTGGCTCTCGGGCAAGACCGTCGCCGTGATCGGCTCCGGTCCGGCCGGGCTGGCGGCGGCCCAGCAGCTCACGCGTGCCGGCCACACGGTCGCCGTCTACGAGCGGGCCGACAAGATCGGCGGCCTGCTGCGCTACGGCATCCCCGAGTTCAAGATGGAGAAGAAGCACCTCGACCGGCGCCTCGACCAGATGCGCCGCGAGGGCACCGTCTTCCGGGCCGGCGTCGACGTCGGCGGCGACCTCACGGGACCGCAGCTGCTGGCGCGCTACGACGCGGTCGTGCTGGCGATGGGCGCCACCGACGCCCGCGAGCTCCAGGTCCCGGGCCGTGAGCTCGACGGCATCCACCAGGCGATGGAGTTCCTGCCCCAGGCCAACCGCGCCTCGCTCGGGGAGGCGCCGACCTCCGACGGGTCGGAGCAGATCCTCGCCACCGACAAGGACGTCGTCATCATCGGCGGCGGCGACACGGGTGCCGACTGCCTCGGCACGTCGATCCGCCAGGGAGCCCGCTCGATCACGCAGCTGGAGATCATGCCGCGCCCCGGCGAGGACCGCCCCGCGGGCCAGCCGTGGCCGACGTACCCCATGACGTTCAAGGTCTCCTCGGCCCACGAGGAGGGCGGGGACCGGGTCTACGCGGTCTCGACCCAGGAGTTCCTGGGCGACGCCGACGGCCGCGTCGCGGCGCTGCGCCTCGTCGAGGTCGACGCGAAGTTCCAGCCCGTCGAGGGCACCGAGCGCGAGATCCCGGCCCAGCTGGTGCTGCTCGCCATGGGCTTCGTCGGGCCGGAGAAGCCGGGCCTGATCGAGCAGCTCGGCGTGGACCTCGACGAGCGGGGCAACGTGCGTCGCGACGAGTCGTACGCCGCCTCCGTGCCCGGCGTCTACGTCGCCGGCGACGTGGGTCGTGGGCAGTCGCTGATCGTCTGGGCGATCGCGGAGGGCCGCAGCGCGGCCGCCGCGGTGGACGCCCACCTCACCGGCTCGACCGCGCTCCCGGCCCCGATCAAGCCGCACGAGCGCCCACTGGTCGTCTGAGCGGTGCGGGGGGCAGGTTCTGGCGCGCCGAAACCTGCCCCACGCACCGACACCCTGCGCGGTGTGCTCGTTGGAACGATCCAAGACCCGCTAGGCTGAAGCACGTGCGAAGAGCGAAGATTGTCTGCACCCTCGGCCCTGCGGTGAACACGCCGGAGGGGATCCGAGCCCTTGTCGAGGCCGGCATGGACGTGGCCCGCCTCAACATGAGCCACGGGGCGTACGCCGACCACGAAGCCGTCTACCGACTGGTCCGCCAGGCCTCCGACGACACCGGCCACGCCATCGGTGTCTTCGCCGACCTGCAGGGGCCGAAGATCCGCCTGGAGACCTTCGGCGACGGACCCGTCAAGCTCAAGAAGGGCGCGACGTTCACCATCACGACGCGCGACGTCGTGGGCGACGTGCACCAGTGCGGGACGACCTACAAGGGCCTGCCCGGCGACGTGAAGCCAGGCGACCCGGTGCTGATCGACGACGGCAAGGTCCGGCTGAGGGTGGTGTCGGTCACCGACACCGACGTCGTGACCGAGGTCGTGGTGCCCGGCAAGGTCTCCAACAACAAGGGGATCAACCTCCCGGGTGTCGCGGTCTCCGTGCCGGCGCTGTCGGAGAAGGACACCGACGACCTGCGCTGGGCCCTGCGGCTCGGCGTGGACTTCATCGCGCTCAGCTTCGTCCGCAGCGCGACCGACGCCGCCGACGTGCGCGCGATCATGAGCGAGGAGGGCATCTTCGTGCCCGTCATCGCCAAGATCGAGAAGCCCCAGGCGATCGACAACATCGACGAGATCGTCGACGCCTTCGACGGCATCATGGTCGCCCGCGGCGACCTCGGCGTCGAGTGCCCGCTCGAGGACGTGCCGATCCACCAGAAGCTCATCATCGACAAGGCGCGGCGCAACGCCAAGCCCGTCATCGTCGCCACCCAGATGCTCGAGTCGATGATCAGTGCCCCCGCGCCGACGCGCGCGGAGGCCAGCGACGTGGCCAACGCCGTCCTCGACGGCGCCGACGCGGTGATGCTCTCGGGCGAGACGAGTGTGGGGGAGTACCCCATTCTCGCCGTCGAGACGATGGCCCGGATCGTGGAGTCGACCGAGGACCACGGCCTGAGCCACATGGCCGCCGTGACCTGGCAGCCCCACACCCGTGGCGGCATCATCGCCAAGGCCGCCGCCGAGGTGGCCGAGTCGGTGGGCGCCAAGTACGTCGTCGCCTTCACCGTCAGCGGTGACTCGGCCAAGCGGCTCTCCCGCTACCGCGGCCCCATCCCGATCCTCGCCTTCACGCCCGAGGCCCGCACCCGCTCGCAGCTGGCCCTCACCTGGGGCGTCGAGACGTTCCAGGGCGCCGAGGTCGAGCACACCGACGAGATGGTGCGACAGGTCGACGAGGCCCTCATCCACATCGGCCGCGTCAAGAAGGGCGACCTCGTGGTGATCATCGCGGGCAGCCCGCCCGGCATCCCCGGGTCGACAAACGCGCTGCGGATCCACCGGATGGGCGACGCGATCGACGGGGCTGCCCCGGCCTACCGCCGACAGCGCTGACGCCCTGCTCGACCGCTGCCCGCTGAGCCCCGGCCAGCGGCGGGGCGTGAGCGGTGCCCCGGGTGAGATTCGAACTCACACTGAATGCTGTTTGAGAGCATCGCCTCTGCCGTTGGGCTACCGGGGCCGAACGCGGGGAAACCGTACCCGACTAGCCTTGCCCCCGTGACGCAGCCCGTTGACTCCAGCCCCGCCCCGACGCCGAGCGACGACGTACGCCGTGTCGTCATCGCCGAGGACGAGGCGCTCATCCGGATGGACCTCGCCGAGATGCTCGGCGAGGAGGGGTACGACGTGGTCGGCCAGGCCGGCGACGGGCAGCGGGCGATCGAGCTGGCGCGCGAGCTGCGCCCCGACCTCGTCATCCTCGACGTGAAGATGCCGGTGCTGGACGGCATCGCCGCCGCCGAGGCGATCGCGGCCGAGCGCATCGCGCCGGTCGTCATCCTCACCGCCTTCTCGCAGCGCGACCTCGTGGCGCGCGCACGCGATGCCGGCGCGATGGCCTACCTCGTGAAGCCGTTCCAGCGGGGCGACCTCGTGCCCGCCATCGAGATGGCCGTCAGCCGCTATGCCGAGATCACCGTCCTGGAGCAGGAGGTCTCGGACCTGCAGGAGTCCCTGGCGACCCGCAAGTCCGTCGACCGGGCCAAGGGTGTGCTGCAGGAGCAGCTCGGGCTGAGCGAGCCCGACGCCTTCCGCTGGATCCAGAAGACCGCCATGGACCTGCGCCTGTCGATGAAGCAGGTGGCCGACGGAGTGGTCGAGCACGGGGTGGCCGGACTCGGCGCCCGGCAGGGGCTCGGTGACACCTCGGTCTGACGCCCCGATACCACGCTGAGTTCCGGGATCGTTTCCGGTACAGACCGGTTGGTCACGAAACGGCAACGGCGCGCATCTTGGGGCACTCAATCGTGTCCTGGGCCACATGCAGGGTGTTAGGTTCCCGGCACGAGGCTGCCGAGGTGGACAGCCCACTGAAATACGGAGTGATCCATGATCCGCTCATCCAAGACGTGGCAGGCAGTCGCTTTGGCGGCTGTCGCCGGGCTGGCGCTCAGCGCCTGCGGCACGACTGACACCGGCGGCGGTGGCGGCGACGCTGCTGGCGACGACTGCAACTTCAAGATCGGCGTGATGGGTGCCCTGTCCGGCGCCAACGCCAGCATCGTCCTCCCGTCCGTCGACGGTGCCGAGCTGGCGCTGAAGCAGTGGGACAACGACGACTGCGACGTCACGATCGAGAAGTTCGACACCGAGGGCGACCCGGCCAAGGCGACCCCGGTCGCGACGCAGATCGCCGGTGACGACTCGTTCATCGGTGTCATCGGCGGCGCGTTCTCCGGTGAGACCCGGGCGACCAAGGCGATCTACGGCGACGCAGGCGTCACCATGATCAGCCAGTCGGCCACCGCGACCGACCTGACCCAGGACGACCCGTCCCCGGTCTTCCACCGCATCGTCCCCTACGACGACTACCAGGGTGCGGCCATCGCCAAGTACCTCACCGAGGAGCTCGGCGCCTCCCAGGTGTTCGTGGTCGACAACTCCGAGGCCTACGGCGAGCCCCTGGCCGACCGTGTCGAGGAGACCCTCGGCGACGCGATGGTGCAGCGCGACAAGACGCAGGTCGGCCAGACCGACTTCGCCCCGACCATCTCCAAGATGGAGTCGGCCGAGCCCGACGCCGTCTTCTACGGTGGCTACATCGCCGAGGCCGCGCCGCTGCTCAAGCAGATGCGCGACGCCGGCATCGACGCACCCTTCATCGGTGGTGACGGCCTCTACGGCTCCGACTTCGGCAACGCCGTCGGCGACGCCGGTGAGGGTGCCATCGTGATGTGCCCCTGCGCCCCCATTGAGGGCGACAGCACCTTCGCTGCCGACTTCGAGGAGGAGTTCGGCAACGCTCCGGGCGCCTACGCAGCCGAGGGCTTCGACGCGATGAGCGTCTTCCTGGCCGCGCTGGACGACGGTGCCCGCACCCGCGAGGACGTCGAGGCATTCGTCGACGCCTACTCCGCGGACGGCCTCAGCAAGGAGATCTCCTTCGACGAGAACGGCGACGTTCCGAAGGAGAAGGTCTCCTACTGGGCCTACGTCAACGAGGGTGGCACTCTCACCCCCGACGTCGAGGTCAGCCCCGCCGGCTGATCCGCACGGATTGACCATGCACCACGGGGGCGGTCGGGCTTGCCCGGCCGCCCCCGATCCATGGCCCCAGCGGGCCGCAACCTGGGAGGGCCCTGAGTGGACTTCGATGCCCTGATCAGCGGACTGGACCGTCACACTCTCGACGGCATCACCCGCGGATCCATCTACGCGCTCGTCGCGCTCGGCTACACCATGGTGTACGGCGTGATGAAGCTGATCAACTTCGCCCACTCCGAGGTGTTCATGGTGGGCACCTGGACCGTGCTGGGCGTCTACACCGTGCTCGGCGCCTCGTCCGGCCTGGGTGTCGGCATGGTCATCGGTGCGACCCTGCTGGCCCTGCTCGCCGCCATGCTCGCGTCCGCAGGCACCGCCCTCGCCGTCGAGCGGATCGCCTACCGGCCGCTGCGCAAGAAGGGCGCCCCGCCGCTCATCTTCCTGATCACCGGCATCGGCTGCTCCATGGTCCTGGTGGAGATCTTCGGCCAGGTCTTCAAGGTCTTCTTCGGCCCGCCCTTCGGCCGCGTCCTGGTCAACGTGCCGGCCGTGCTCGAGACCAAGGTCCTCTTCACCGTCCCGGGCCTCGACCTCGCGATCAGCAACACGCGGGTCATCATCATCTTCGGCGCCATCGCCATGATGGTCGCCCTCGACTTCTTCGTGAACAAGAGCCGCCTGGGTCGCGGCGTCCGTGCCGTGGCACAGGACCCCGACACCGCGTCCCTCATGGGCGTCAACCAGGACCGGGTCATCATGCTCGTCTTCGTCCTCGGTGGCGCGATGGCGGGCGTCGCGGCCCTGCTCTTCACCATGCAGTACGACAGCACGAAGTTCGACATCGGATTCCTCATCGGGGTCAAGGCCTTCACGGCAGCCGTGCTCGGCGGCATCGGCAACCTGCGCGGTGCGCTGGTCGGCGGCCTGGTCCTCGGCGTCGTCGAGGTCTACGCCTCGACCGTGTGGGACTCCAGCTGGGCGGACGTGACCGCGTTCATCGTGCTGGTCCTCGTGCTGATGTTCCGCCCCACCGGCCTGCTCGGTGAGTCCCTCGGAAAGGCACGCGCATGAGCCTGATCATCCAGTACACCGATCGGCTGCGCGACCGGCTGGGCGTGCTCCCGGCCTGGGCGCGGGCCCTGGGGATGCTGCTCGTGGTGGCGTTCGCCTTCTACCTGCCGTACCTCAACATCCTGCCGTTCGCCTACGTCCGGACGGACCTCAACGCGACCGGCACCGACTGGGCCAGCGTGCTGTTCCTGATCGTGATCTACATGATCGTGGCGGTCGGCCTCAACGTCGTGATCGGCCTCGCGGGCCTGCTCGACCTGGGCTACGTCGGCTTCTACGCCCTCGGCGCCTACTCGGTCGCGCTGTTCGGCTCGACCTCCTCCCCGGTGGTGGAGGGCCTCCAGTCGAGGTTCGGGCTGTCGGAGGAGTGGGCCGTCCCGTTTGCGATCTGCGTGCCGATCGCCATCGCGATGGCGCTGGTCGCCGGTGTCATCCTCGGTGCGCCGACGCTGCGGCTGCGCGGTGACTACCTGGCCATCGTGACCATGGGCTTCGGCGAGATCATCCGCATCTGCGCGCGCAACCTCGACAACGTCACCAACGGTGCCGCCGGCATCACCAACGTCCCGGTGCCGCCTGGCCCCGAGACGGACGGGCGTCCGTTCTTCAACGTCTCCGAGCCGGAGCGGTGGTACTGGCTGGCGCTCGTCGTGCTCATCATCTTGATCTGGATGGCGCGCCGCCTGGAGCACAGCCGCGTCGGCCGTGCCTGGCTGGCCATCCGCGAGGACGAGGACGCCGCGGCGATCATGGGCGTGGCCGCGTTCAAGTACAAGCTGTGGGCGTTCGCCATCGGCGCCTCCGTCGGCGGCATGGCCGGCCTGCTCTTCGGCAGCAAGCAGCAGTACGTCGAGCCCAACGGCTTCATGCTCAACCTGTCGTTCCTGTTCGTGGCGATGGTCGTCATCGGCGGCTCGGGCAACATCGTGGGCGTGCTCCTCGGAGCCTTCCTGCTCACCTACCTGCCCGAGCGCTTCCGCGAGTTCCAGGAGTGGCGACCGTTCGCCTTCGGTGTCGCCCTCGTGGCCGTGATGATCCTGCGGCCGCAGGGGCTGGTGCCGAGCAGGCGAAGGGCCCGAGAATTCCAAGATCGCAAGGTCGAAGCCGAGGAGGCTGCCGCCGATGCCTGACGAGACCATCCAGGACCACACCGCGGGTGACGCTCCGCGGACCGTCGCGCCCGACACCTCCGACCACGAGGTGCTCAGCATCGACGTCGGTCCCGAGGGCGAGACGCTGCTGGAGATCGACCACGTGACGCTGCGCTTCGGCGGCGTGGTGGCGCTCAACGACGTGCACTTCTCGATCAAGCGGGGCGAGATCCTCGGCCTGATCGGGCCCAACGGTGCCGGCAAGACGACCTGCTTCAACGTGATGACGGGCGTCTACACGCCCACCTCGGGCGAGGTGCGCCTCAACGGCCGGGCGATCAGCGGCAACAAGCCGCACAGGATCAACCAGCTCGGCATCGCGCGCACCTTCCAGAACATCCGGCTCTTCCCGGAGATGTCGGCGCTGGAGAACGTCATGGTGGGATGCGACGCCCGCCACAAGACCAGCGTGCTGGGTGCGCTGTTCCGCCTCTACCGGGTCCGGCCCGAGGAGCACCAGCTCCCGGACAACCCGGTGCGGCGCAGCTTCGCCAAGGTGTTCGGCATCAGCCGCCACACCCTGGAGGAGCGTGGTGGTCGGGAGAAGAGCATGGAGCTGCTCAAGTTCGTCGGCATCGCCGACCGGGCCTACGAGCTCTCGCGCAACCTGCCCTACGGCTACCAGCGGCGCCTCGAGATCGCGCGTGCGCTGGCCACCGAGCCACAGCTGCTGTGCCTCGACGAGCCCGCGGCCGGCTTCAACCCGGCGGAGAAGGAGGACCTCATGGACCTCATCCGCCGCATCCGCGACCTGGGGCACACGGTGCTGGTCATCGAGCACGACATGAAGCTGGTCCTCGGCGTCACCGACCGCATCGTGGTGCTCGAGTTCGGCCAGAAGATCGCCGAGGGCAGCCCCGACGAGGTCGCCCACAACCCGAAGGTCATCGCTGCCTACCTGGGAGAGCCCGACGATGCTGCTTGAGCTAGACACCGCCACTCTGAGCTACGGCAAGATCGAGGCCCTGCACGGGATCAGCCTCGAGGTCGCCGAGGGCGAGATCGTCGCCCTCATCGGTGCCAACGGTGCCGGCAAGACCTCCACGATGCGTGCGCTCTCCGGGGTCCGCGGCCTGTCCTCCGGGTCGGTCACGTTCAACGGCGAGGACGTCACCAAGCTCCGGGCCGACCAGCGACTGCGCAAGGGTCTCGTGCTCTGCCCCGAGGGCCGCGGGATCTTCCCCGGCATGACGGTGACCGAGAACCTCAACATGGGGGCGTACACACGCAAGGACAAGGAGGCGATCGAGCAGGACTACGAGCGCGTCTTCGGTCTGTTCCCCCGACTGCTCGAGCGCAAGAAGCAGGTCGCGGGCACCATGTCCGGCGGTGAGCAGCAGATGCTGGCCATCGGTCGCGCGCTGATGTCGCGTCCCAAGCTGCTCATGCTCGACGAGCCCTCGATGGGCCTGGCGCCGATGCTGATCCAGCAGATCTTCGACATCATCTCGGAGATCGCCGAGCAGGGCACCACGATCCTGGTCGTGGAGCAGAACGCCAAGCAGGCGCTCTCGCGGGCCCACCGTGCCTACGTGCTGGAGACGGGTCGGATCGTCAAGTCGGGCACCGGCGCCGAGCTCCTCGACGACCCGACTGTGCGCGAGGCCTACCTCGGCGTAGCCTGATCACCCCGCCGGGGGATAGTGTCGCCCGGGTGTGGTGCCGGGACAGGTCGGCAGGGGGCCACTGTGGGTGCTCGAGGAAGTGGTGGGTCGATGAGTCGGACGCCGGTGGCCGTACGCGCTGCACAACCCTCGGACGTCGCCTCCCTGCGTGAGCTGTGGGGCGACATCCTGCGCAAGGGCGGCCTGGACGAGCAGCTGGCCGACGTGGCCCGCGTGGTCGCGACGGCCAGCGAGCGCGAGGACCAGTGTGTGGTGGTGGCCGAGGTCGACGGCGAGGTGGCCGGCGCGGTCTACCTCGAGGCCTCGACCTTCACGCCGCTCAACCTCGAGCCCGCCGTCCTGGCCGTGTCGCCGCACGTCCTGCCGCAGTTCCGCCGCAAGGGCGTCGGGAGTGCGCTGATGGAGGCGGCCTGCCGGTTCGCCGAGCAGCACGGCATCAGCCACGTCCAGACGGCCGCCGCGGCCGAGCTGCGCGACGCCAACCGCTTCATGGCGCGGCTGTCGTTCGCGCCGCAGGCGATGCTGCGTGCGGCGACGACGAGCTCGGTGCGCGCCAGGCTCCCTCAGTCGCGCCAGGTCACGCCGGCCGCGACCAGCAAGCAGCGCATCGACCGGGTCCTGGCCGCGCGCCGCATCCGGCGCGAGCGCGTCCCCGGCTGACTCGTTCCGGGCCACACCCCGTCGGTCCTATGCCCGCCGGTCCTACGCCTGCGGTGCCGGCACCAGCGCGCAGGTGATGCGCGAGGTGCACACGCGCTTGCCGCGCTCGTCGGTGATGACGATCTCGTACGACGTCGACGTACGGCCGAGGTGGATGGCGGTCGCGACCCCGGTGACGATCCCCGTGGTCGCCGCGCGGTGGTGGGTGGCGTTGATGTCGACGCCGACGGCGAGCTTCTCGGGGTAGGCGTGGATCGCGGAGCCGATGGACCCCAGCGTCTCGGCGAGCACGACCGACGCACCACCGTGCAGCAGGCCGAAGGGCTGCGTGTTGCCCTCGACCGGCATGGTCCCGACGACCCGATCGGCGGAGACCTCGACGAGCTCGACGCCCATCTTCTCGTTCAGCCGACCGTTGCCCTCGGGCAGGAACGCGATCAGCTCCTCGATGGTCAGGTCGGCCAGTGACTTCGGTGCGCTCATGGATCCATTCTGGCCGAGGAGGGGGTCGTTCCCGGCCGCGGGGCTGTCGGCGGAGACGGATAGAGTCGGCGGGTGCCTGGATCGAGTGAGACCACGAGCGAGCAGACCCGCCCCCGACTTCTGTTGCTCGACGGTCATTCGTTGGCCTACCGGGCCTTCTTCGCGCTGCCCGTGGAGAACTTCGCGACCGCCACGGGGCAGCACACCAACGCGGTCTACGGCTTCACGTCGATGCTCGTCAACGTCCTGCGCGACGAGGTGCCGACCCACGTCGCCGTGGCCTTCGACAAGTCCCGCCAGACCTTCCGCCTCGAGCAGTACGCCGACTACAAGGCCAAGCGCAACAAGACGCCCGACGAGTTCAGCAGCCAGCTGCCGCTGATCCGCCGGGTGCTCGACGCGCTGTCCATCCAGCACCTCGACGTCGCCGGCTTCGAGGCCGACGACATCATCGCCACCCTCGTCACCGAGGCCCTGGCCGACGGGATGGAGGTGCTGATCCTCACCGGTGACCGCGACTCCATCCAGCTCGTCACCGACAGCTCGACCGTGCTCTACCCCATGCAGGGCGTGAGCAACCTGGCCCGGCTCACCCCGGCGGCCGTCGAGGAGAAGTACGGCGTCCCTCCGCACCGCTACCCCGAGTTGGCGGCGATCGTCGGCGAGACCTCCGACAACCTGCCCGGGGTCCCCGGCGTCGGCCCGGGCTTCGCGGCGAGGTGGATCAACCAGTTCGACGGGCTCGACAACGTCATCGCCCGCGCCGACGAGATCAGCGGCAAGAAGGGGCAGGCACTGCGCGAGCACCTCGGCGACGTGATCCGCAATCGCCAGCTGAATGCGCTCGTGCGCGACATGGCGCTTCCGTTGCACCCGAGCGACTTCGACCGCCGCGCCTGGGACCGGACGGCCGGCCTGGAGCTCCTCGACGAGCTCGAGTTCCGCGGCGAGCTCCGCACGCGGCTGCTCGACACGATCGACCCGGCCCCCGAGGACGAGGTCACCGCCGAGGCGGGCTTCGAGCTCGACGGCCGCCGGCTGGCCCCCGGCGAGGCCGGTGCCTGGCTTTCCGAGCACGCGCCCGCAGGCGAGCGGGTCGGTGTGGCGGTGACCGGCACCTGGCGCGCCGGCACGGGCGAGGTCATGTCCGTCGCGGTCGCCACGGCGGCCGGACAGGCGGCGTGGATCGACGTCGCCGACCTCGGTCCCGACGACGACACCGCGGTGGCCACGTGGCTGGCCGACCCGGGTCGTCCCAAGGCGCTCCACGACGCCAACGGCCCGAGCCTGGCGCTCGCGGCCCGCGGCTGGGAGCTGGCCGGCCTCGAGGTCGACACCGCCCTCGCTGCCTACCTCGTCCAGCCCGACCAGCGCTCGTACGCCCTGGCCGACCTCACCCTGCGCTACCTCAAGCGCGAGCTGCGCCAGGACGCGACCGATGTCGACCAGCTCAGCTTCGACGCCCTCGACGACACCACGGCCAGCGACACGGCCATGCTGACGGCGCGCGCCGTGCTCGACCTCGCCGGTGCGCTCGACGGCGCGGTCGAGGAGCACGGCGGCACCCGTCTGCTGAGCGACGTCGAGCTGCCGCTGATCGGCACCCTCGTCCGGATGGAGCAGGTCGGCGTCGCGGTCGACACCGACTACCTCGAGGGCCTCGAGTCCGAGTTCGACGACCAGGTGCGCGCCGCGGCGACCGACGCCTACGACGTCATCGGCAAGGAGATCAACCTCGGCTCGCCCAAGCAGCTCCAGGTGGTGCTCTTCGACGAGCTGGCGATGCCCAAGACCAAGCGCACCAAGACCGGCTACACCACCGACGCCGACGCCCTCCAGGCGCTCTTCGAGAAGACGGAGCACCCGTTCCTCCAGCACCTGCTGCGCCACCGCGACGTGATCCGGTTGCGCCAGACCGTGGAGGGTCTGCTCAAGACCGTCGCGTCCGACGGCCGCATCCACACGACCTACAACCAGATCATCGCCGCGACCGGTCGCCTCTCCAGCACCGACCCCAACCTCCAGAACATCCCGATCCGCACCGAGGCGGGTCGCCGGATCCGTGAGGGCTTCGTGGTCGGCGCGGGCTACGAGTCGCTGATGACCGCCGATTACAGCCAGGTCGAGATGCGGATCATGGCCCACCTGTCCGAGGACGCCCTGCTGATCGAGGCGTTCCGCTCCGGGCACGACTTCCACTCGATCACCGCGGCCCGCGTCTTCGGGGTCGACGCCGACGCCGTCACCTCCGAGCAGCGCGCCAAGATCAAGGCGATGAACTACGGCCTCGCCTACGGCCTGTCCGCCTTCGGGCTCTCCCAGCAGCTGCGGATCAGCACGAGCGAGGCCGCGGGGCTGATGGAGGAGTACTTCCAGACCTTCGGCGGGGTGCGTGACTACCTCGGCGGCATCGTCGACGAGGCGCGCCGCTCGGGGTTCACCGAGACGATCCTCGGGCGACGCCGCTACCTCCCCGACCTCACCAGCGACAACCGCCAGCGGCGCGAGACGGCCGAGCGGATGGCGCTCAACGCACCCATCCAGGGCTCGGCCGCCGACCTGGTCAAGGTCGCGATGCTCGGCGTGGAGCGGGCGCTGGCCGAGCAGGGCCTGCGGTCGCGGATGCTGCTCCAGGTCCACGACGAGCTCGTGTTCGAGGTGGCGCCGGGCGAGAGCGAGGCGCTCGCCGAGCTGGTCCGCGCCGAGATGGGCGGGGCGGCCGACCTGGCGGTGCCGCTCGACGTCTCAATCGGCTCCGGGCGCAGCTGGCACGACGCCGCCCACTGACCCGCCCGCGGGCGCGCCGCCCGAGGCGTCGCTGCGGAGGCTGATCGCCACCAGGGCCGCCGTCAGCACGGCGGTCACCGTGATCATCACGCCCAGCAGCTGGGTCGGCGTGGACGTGGCCGACCCGGCGAGCACGGAGACCACCAGCGCGGCCCAGACGAGGGCGATCGACTTGCGGCCCTGGCGCGCCAGCGTCGCGTAGACCAGCAGCTGCGTGATCGACAGCAGCGTGCCGAGGACGGCGAACAACCAGAGGTGGCCCTCGACCGCCTGCAGCTTCTCGCTGCGCAGCACGTCTGCCGCAACACCGGCGAGCAGCGCGACGCCGAGCGTGCAGGCCACGCCGAGGCCCAGGATCGCCGAGGTGCCGCGGACCACCGCCCGCCGCCGCTCGTGCGCAGTGGCGAGGGACGGGAACATGACGATCACCACGAACTGCGGCAGGTAGAGCATGATCTTGGCGACCAGCAGGCCGACGGCGTACAGGCCGGAGGCGTGGTCGCTCAGCACGTGCCTGGCCACGACGATGTCGACGTTGGCGAGGGCGAAGAACGCCAGCAGGGCCTGCGTGCTGTGCAGCGACTCGCGCAGCAGCGCCCACGCCGAGGTCGTCTCCCCGGGGACGTCGGCCGGGCTCGCCTCAGGCGACTCGCGGGGGCGGCGCAGGATCCACCAGCCGAGCACGACGGGCGCGATGTAGCCCAGGCCGCTGCCGAGGAGCGCGATGCTCTCGGTCGGGCGCCACCACAGGACGGCCAGGCCGGCGATGCGCGGGACCCCGGCGAGCACGTAGACCCACGACAGGGCGGCCCACCGCTGCTCTCCCTGGAGGATCCCGACCTGCGCCCCCATGATCGTGGTGGGCACCGCCAGGCCGGCCAGGACGAGCGCGGGCACCACGGAGTCCAGCTGCAGCAGCCAGGTCACTGCGGGGGAGAGGACGGCCAGCGCCCCGCCCACGGCGAGGGCCGTGGCCCAGCCGACGTGCAGGATGAGGCGCTCGATCCGGGCCACCGCGCCGGGGTCGGCCACGATCCGACGCGCGGCGGTCGCCTGCAGCCCCATGTTGACGACCGAGATGACCATCAGCAGGTTGAGCAGGGCGAAGAAGGCGCCGTACGACGCGGTGTCGAGGATCCCGGCGGCGACGATGGTGAAGCCGAAGGTGCAGACGTTCATCACCGCGGTGCCGACGATGATGCCGCCGCTGCCGCCGAGGAAGCGGCGCAGGGACCCGCTCGCGTTGCTCATGCGGGGACGTGGCTGACGTGAGGGACGGCCTGCTTCGCCAGTCGCAGGCTGGCGACCGTGAGCACCATGAGCAGCACGGCGTCCACCCCGACGACGGCGCCGACCAGGCCGGCGACCGTGTCGGCCCGGAAGCCGAGCACCGTCAGTGCGACGAGGGCGACCCACAGCAGCAGCACCGAGCGCCGGCCCTGGCGGGCGAGCACGGCGTAGACCTGGAGCTGCAGCATCGCCAGGACGGTGCCGAGCACGGCGAAGAGCCAGAGCAGGTCCTCGACCTCGCCGAAGTCGGAGCCGCCGACGAAGACCATCGCCAGGCCGGAGAGCACCTTGGCCGCGACGACGGCCAGGATCCCCAGACCGGCGACGACCAGCAGGCTGCGGACCAGCGCGCGCTGGCGGCTCTCGGGCGTGGCCATGTCGGGGAAGGCGATCACCACGACGAACTGCGGCAGGAAGAGCATCACCTTCGCCATGATCAGGCCGGCGGCGTAGAGGCCGGCGTCGTGCCCGGTGAGCACTTGGCGGGCAATCACGATGTCGACGCTCGAGAGCGCGAAGTAGGCGAAGAGGACCTGCGCGTTGTGCGCGCTCTCCACGAGCATCGAACGCGCGGAGTGCTCGGGCGCCGGCCGCTCCGGCGTACGACGGTCGCGCAGTACCCACCAGCCGACGATGAGCGGGAAGAGGTAGCCGATGCCGACGCTGAGGATCGCGCTCGTGGCGTCCGGGCGCCAGAGGATGATCGCCGTCCCGATGACCAGCCGGGGGATCCCGCCGGCGAGGTAGAAGACGGCGAGGGCGCCCCAGCGGCGCTCGCCCTGCAGGATCCCGGCCTGCCCACCGGCCAAGGTCAGGGGCACCGCTGCGACCGCCACCACCGCTGCAGTGATCAGGCTGTCGAGGTTGAGCAGGGCGTCGATGGCCGGGATGAGCAGGCACAGCACCAGCCCCACGAGGAGCGAGACCTTGGTCGTCAGGGACAGGATCGCGCGCTCGATGGCCCCGACGTGGCCGCTGTCCACGGCGATGCGCCGCGCAGCGGTGGCCTGGAGCCCGAGCGCCACGACCTGGACGACGATCAGCAGGCTCAGGCAGGCGATGAACGCGCCGTACTGGCTCGGGCCGATGAGCCGCGCGGACAAGATGGTGAAGCCGTAGGTCGCGACGTTCATGACGCTGGTGGCCACGGCGACGGCGCTGCCGTCGAAGGAGCGACTGCTGCGCGCGCTGCTGGTGGCGGACACCCGGCGAATCCTAGGCCGTGAGGGGTCCGGCCGTGGAGCAGGGAGGGGGCGGGGGCACCGGGTGTCGTGCGAAGCGCCAGTCCTCGTGCTGACCGGTTGCCCGGGAACCGACCAAGCGTTCCGGTCGCGGGTGCTACCTTCCCGGTTGGCTGTGGATGCCACCGCCGAGGAACGTGACCTAGGGAAGGACTGGGCTGCAGATGCGCGCCGCGAAAGGCATGATCGTGGTGCTGACGACGCTGCTCGCGAGCGCCTGTGCGCTCGTCGAGAGCCCCGCGGACGACAGAGCATCCTCGGACGAGAAGAGCGGTCAGCAGACCAGTGAAGCGCCAGCGACACCGACTGCCGATCCGTCCGCGACCGACGTCGAGCCCGTGGACCCGGAGGCGTACCCGCTCGCCTTCGACGCCGAGGCCAAGAGCGTCTTCCCCGAGACGCCCGTGTACGACGGTGCGCTTGTCGGAACGCGCCTGATCACGATGACGCTCGACCAGCTGCGGGCACGAGCCCTGCCTGAGCTCGAGACAGCGTGGCAGATGGCGCCCCTCGGTCTGTTCGTCGACGTGGACACGCGCGACGAACAGCTGTATGCCCTCGACCTCCGAGTGGAAGAGGGGGCCGGCACCCGAGCGGGCCGGCTGGCGATGACACTGAGCCGCATCTCTCCGGCGACCGGCACAGTCCTGGACGAGGTGGCGTGGGAGAAGACGCAGGACGTGCAGTCCTCCGGCGACCCGGTGGTTCGGATCGCCTCGATCATGGACGGCGTCGTCTTGGTCGAGTCCAGCGGCAGCGACGAGGGCAGTCGTCACACCCTGACCGCAGTGGACGTCGCCTCGGGCGAGGAGCTGTGGACGCGGCGTCCCGGCACGTTCGTGGCCGCCACGGACACCTCGGTCGTGCTCAGCACCGCCGCAGGCTCCGAGTCCGGCACCCTGCTTGGGGTCGACCCGGAGTCGGGTGCGGTGGAGTGGACCGGGCCGCGCACCATCGTCACGGCCGACCTTGTCGGGGTCCATGAGGACACCCTCAGGCTCGTGACGAGCTCCACCGAAGACAGCGATCCAGAGCTGTTGGCGCTCTCCACGGCCGACGGCTCGGTGACCGCGCGCCGCGCCACCAGCCTGGGCGACTGGGGGTGTCATCCGGCGGAGGAGTCCATCGTCGTGTGCTCCTTGCCGGGGGAGCGCGCTGTCGGGTTCGACCTCGCAACGGGCAAGAAAGTCTGGCAGCTGCCCACCGCCGGTCGCTACGGCGTCTGGGTGAGCTCAGTGCGCGGCGGCTACGTCTACGGCTTCACCACGGGCGGGCGTTCGGTCGTCCTGGACGCCGAGACCGGGCGGGACGTGACCGAGACCGCGGGCGCGGCTCCGGTCTCGTCGAACGGATATGGCGGACTGATCTTCTACAGCGGCCAGGCGATCTTCTACCCTGCAGTTCCCGATCGGACCGAACCTCCTCAATAGGGGTCGGCCCTGCCGATGTGCCCCATGAGGCGGGCCACCGCGCCCAGCCGCAGACGTAGCAGGACCTTCACGACCAGGTTGCGACCGAACCAAGGCAGCTGCGCCAGCAGACGCAGCCGGTCGGCGGGCGAGGGAGAGGCGCGCTCGAACAGTGCGAGGCTCCCGGTGCGTCCGAGAAAGCGGCTGCGCCGGCTCGTCACACCGACCACGAGCATCGCCAGCGTGACGCCCACGGAGGAGAAGGCGTCGTGAACCAGGAACGACGCGCCGTCCGGCAGCCAACGCGTCCATCCCAGGTCGCGCAGGCACGACACCACGTCGTGCTTCCCGTCGACGTACAGCAGGCCGATCTCCTGGTCCCACCTGGCGAGGACGTCGGTGCTGTGCTCCTCGAGCAGCGTGACCACGCCGGCCACGTCGGCGGCCAGGAGGTTGTGCCGGAAGCTGGCGGCAGTTCCGTGGTCGCCGTAGCGCCAGTCGCTGGGGAACGGGTCGATCGCGACCACCCGCTCGGCTGCTGAGGCCAGCACGACGGTGGAGCGACCCAGGTGGCTGCCGATCTCCACGACGATGCCGCAGGCCCGCGAAGCCTCGTCGTGGAGCACCTGCGCCTGGGCCTCGGTGAGCCAGCCGCTGATCGTTCGCGCGTGCTTCCACGCGTGGTCGAACGAGCGGGTGGGCATGTGACCTCGGCTGGAGCGGGGGTGTTGCGGCCCGATTGAGCGCGCTGCAAGCATAGGGTGCGTTCGTGGCGGAGTCGGTGCGGGGGAGGTCCTCGCCACCATGGCTTGGCGTCGCTCTCCTGGCCTGGCCGGTGCTGCTCGCGGTCGCGCTGCTGTGGCCCCTGCTAGCTCACGGCGGTCATCCGCTCGGGCGTGACCTCGTGTTCCCGCCGCAGCAGCCCTTGACGTGGAGCGCAGCGGGACTGGCGGACGGGTCGCCACGGGCCGTGCCGCTGGACGCGGTGGTTGCGCTGCTCACGACTGTCATCGACGGCGGCGCCCTTGCTCGGATCCTGCTCCTGGCGATCCTGGTGCTTGCAGCCGCAGGAGTCATGCGTTCGTTGCCCTGGGTGGGGCCTGTCGGCCTCCTGGTTGCAGCTGGCGTCGCCGTGTGGAACCCGTTCGTTGTCGAGCGTCTGGCCCTCGGCCAATGGGCTCTGCTGACCTCGTACGCCGCCCTGCCATGGTTGGTCCGAGCCGCTGCTGCCAGCGCCGACCGGACGCCGCGGCGTCTTGGCGCGCTGGCACCGGTGGTCGGGTGGGCCGCTCTGGCCTCGTTGACCCCTACGGGCGGTCTGCTGGCGCTCGCCGTCGTCACCGTGCAGGTAGTGCTGCGCAGGAAAGCAGCGGCCATGCAGCTGCTCGCCGTCCTCCTGCTTCAGGCGCCCTGGGTCGTCGCCGGGCTCGTCGGATCCTCTGCCACGGTCAGCGACCCTGCAGGAGTGGCCGCCTTCGCGCCGGACACCGAGGGTCGATTCGGGACACTCGTGGCGTTGCTCGGTCTCGGCGGCATCTGGGACGCGGGAAGCGAGCCGTTCAGTCGCACGACCGTGCTGGCGCCCGTGACGGCTCTCGCGGTGGTCGTGGTGCTGGTTCTCGCCGGTCGTGGGCTCCACCGGCGGCTGGTTGCTCCGGTCACGTGGTGGGTGCTCGGCATCGGCGGACTGTCGTACGCACTGGTCCTGGCCACAGGGCCCGGCCAGGCGGGCTTGCGCGTTCTCGTGGCCCACGTCCCGGCTGCCGGGCTGCTGCGCGACGCACAAAAGTTCCTGCTGCCGACGGCACTGCTCGTCGCCCTCGCTGCGGGCGTCGCAGCAGATCTGCTCGTCCGCCTCCTCGCGCGTCGTGTCCCCGACGCCGTGGAGGTACGTCTCGTCCTGATGGTCCCCGCGATCGTGGCGCCGTTGCTTCTCCTGCCGGACGGCGCCCGACTGGTGTGGCAGACCGTCGACCCCGTCCGATTTCCTGAGTCCTCCTATGCCGAGGTCGACCGCATCACCAGCGGGTCCGGCCGCGCTGTGGCGATGCTGCCGTGGCGCGCCTACCGGCGTTTCTCGTGGGGCCACGGCCTGACCTCCTCGGATCCGGCGACCCGCGTGCTGAGGGCTCCCACCGTCGTCTCCGACGACCTGCAGGTGGGCTCACGGCTGGTCCGGGGAGAAGGCGCCCTCGCGGGCCAGATCGGCGACATCCTCGAACGTGGGGGAGACGCGCGCGATCTGGGTGCGTTGGGGATCGGGTGGGTCGTCGTATACCCGGATGACCCGGATGCGGGCACGGTCGACGTCGACGGACTCGTGCCGACGTACGCGGACAGTGTGCTGACTCTCTACGCGGTTCCCGACTCGGTGCCATTCGCAGGGCCGCCGCTGATAGCCCGGGCCTTGCTGGCGGCGGCATACGCGCTGGTCGTCGTGATGCTGGCGGCCGCTGTCGTCCGGAGTTCCCGGCAACTCCGGCGGCAGCGGCGATGAACGCATGCACGGCTCGCGGTTGCTGTATGCTCGCGCCGAACCAGTCCACCCCTAGGGAGTTCAGCCGTGCCGTCTTCGCTGTCTGTAGTGCTCAAGCTCCTCGTCGCGCCGCTCGTCGGAGTGCTGCTGGGCCTGCTGGCCATGTTCGGTCTGGTCTACTCCCAAACCCAGGCCCCGGAGACCAACCCGGCGTCGCAGCCGATCCTGACCTACGGCGACTGATCGCTCAGCCCCGCGATAACGCGCTCCACGGTCGTGGCGGTCGCCCGCCAGGTGAATCCGGTCGCCCGATGACGGGCCATCTCGGACATCGCGTGCCGTCGCCGGCTGTTCGACAGCAGGTGGCGAGTCGCCTCGACCATCTCCGTCACGTCGTCGACGAGCAGCCCCGTCTCGCCGTCGACTACGGACTCCGCCACGCCGCCCGCTGAGCGGTAGGCGATCGTCGGAGTTCCCTGTGCTGCGGCCTCCATCACGGCCAGGCCCCAGCCCTCCTTGACGGAGGGGAGCAGCATCACGGCTGACGAGGCAAGCAGCTCGTCACGCCGGTCGGCGCTCACCCGGCCGTGAAACACGACGCGGTCCTCGACCCCGAGGTCCTGTGCTGCCTGCACCAGCTGGTCACGCCACCAGCCGTCACCGATCACGTCCAGTGCGAGGTCGGGGTGGGCGTCGTGCAGGGCACCGACGACGCGGAAGGCGTGGTCGACCTGCTTGTGCGGCACGAGCCTGGCCAGGACGCTGATGCGTGTGGCGTCGTGGCCGGCGTGGATGACGGGCCGCACGTCAAGGCCGTTGTGGGCGACATGGATGAGGTCGGGCTCGACCCCGAGGGCCACGAGGTCCCGGCGGGAGCTTTCGGACACCGTGACATGAACGACGTGGCGATAGACGGCAGGGGTGAGCCGGCTCTCGATCCACCACCCCAGTCGGCCGCGCCAACCGGGGTAGATGATGTGCCACTGCTCGCGGTGCACGTGGTGGACCAGCGCGATCAGGCCCTTGCGGCGGGCCACGCGTGCCATGAACGGCAGACCGTTGATGACGTCCACGATCACGTCGGTCCGACGCCCCGCGGTGAGGGCCCACCACAGTGCCCTGGGATAGACCGTGAGCCGACCGCCGTTCCGTACGAGCTCGACCCCGTCCTCCACCTCGCGGGCAGCACTGCCCGGGTAGCGGGCGCACCGGACCTGCACGCGGTGCCCCCGGCTGGCGAGCTCGCGGGCCACCGACTCGACGTACACCTCGGATCCGCCACCGTCGGGGTGCTTCTGGTCGCGCCAGGTGAGGAAGGTGATGCTTCGGGCAGACGGCTCGCTACTCATGGGCGGAGTAGTCACCGAGGATCCGTCGGCACGTGGGCGGTGTGACCCCCGCCTCCGGCTCGACGTGGATGCCGCGCTCGGCCAGGTCGGCGGTGTCGTCGACCGTCACCTCGATCGGGATCGGCTGCCGCACCCAGTCCTCACTCCAGCTGAACGAGCGGGTGAATCCCACGTAGCCGCCGGGATTGGACCCCACCTCTGCGTAGCCCCACTCGGGCAGGTCGCGGACGCCGATGCGGATCTCGTAGGGGGGCAGCACGTCGAACCACGGGCCGTACCACGGGTCCTCCTCGTGCTGCAGCACCACGCGCGCCTGACCGTCGTCGTTGGTCTGGAGACGGATCCACCGGCGGGGCTCGGTGCCGATGGTGACGATGATCGAGCTCGAGGCGGTGAAGTCCGGGTCGAGCCGGGCTGTCACGACCACGCTGCGACGCTCGGCCAGGAGCCACCGGTCGGCGTCCTCGCCGGTCTCGACATAGAGCGCGTCACAGGAGCCCTGCACGTGGATCGCGTCGGGGGCGCCGCGCTCGGACGGCGGGCCCTGGCCCACTGTCGTGAGACGGGCCTGCGCACCGGGGCTGATGTCTTCCTGGGTAGCGAGGTACCGGGCGAGCGCCGGCCCCGGCGACGTGAACGCAGCCGCCTGGAACCCAACAAGTAGGTGTGCGCCGGTCGAGTACGCGGTCCCAAGGGCAAGGAGCGTCACGGACGCCGTCACCACCGAGGCTCGCACCCTCTGCAGGACCCGAGCGAGCAGGACTCCGGTGACGACGGACCCCACCACCAGCGCTGGAACGATGTCGCCGGTGTAGCGGTAGGCGTAGTAGCCGTAGTTCATGATGGCACCGGTGACCAGGACCATCGACAGGACCGGGACCCAGAGCACCAGCGTCCGTGGCTTCGCCGAGGTGCGCATGAGCCACGGCACGCTTGCCAGCGCCATGATCAGGAGGAGCGGCATGAAGGCGGTGACCGACCCCGTGCGGTAGCTCTGGTCGATGAAGGCCGAGCCCACTGCACGAGCCGGCTCGGCGGGGAACGTCACCCAGGGGAAGTAGTCGACGAAGCGGATGCCGTCGAGCCGGAAGTACGTGAGCAACCCGGTGGTGAAGAACTGCGGACCAGTGATGGTCCCGCCGTTGGCGGCCAAGGCTTCGCGACGGTGCTCGTTGAGCTGTGTCCAGACCTGGTCCTCGAGGGGGAACAGGAACGGGTGGCCGAACTTGGCCATGTTGACGGCGACGCCGGCGCCGAGACAGGCCAGTCCACCGGCCACGAGCACCGCCCCCACCCGGCGCAGCGGACGGGTCCCGCGGCCGGACGCCCACCACACGCCGATCGCCACGGTGCCCAAGCACACGGCGAATCCGCCGGGGGTGCGGGTGAGCACGAGCGCAAGGTCGAACGCGATGAGCCAGCCGATGGTCCATCTACGTGGATCGATCTGGACGCGCACCATCCAGTAGGCGCACCCGAGCGCCAGGGCAACCGCCCAGGCGTACACCTCGTGGTAGACCCAGGGCAGCGAGGCGTTGTAGGTCAGCGACGTACCGGCCAGGCACAGCGCGAGCACCGTGCCGAGCACGGCGCCCTCCCGCCCGGTGACCGGCTCGCCGCTCCCGCGGACGACGTCACGTACGAGCCAGAGCAGGCGCGTGGTCATCGTCGCGAAGATGGCGTACGCCAGGAGCATCGACACGACAGTGAGCCGGCCATCGAACTCCGAGGTCGTCCAGAGGACCGGGATGCGCAGGAGCGCCGGGAAGGGGCCGAAGTACATGTACTCGCGCCCATCGACCTGGAACGCCTCGATGCCCAGCGATCCCGGAGCTACCCACAGGTGCCCATCCATCAGCGCCCGCGCCTGGAAGTCGAAGAAGTTGGAGGCGTAGCCGAGTGGGTTCGCAGTGCGGTCGAGGTCGGTCGACCAGTTCAGGAGCGCACCGACCTGCACCACAGCCCCGACCAGAAGGGCCACTGCACACGTCGCCGTGCGGTGGACGCGGTCCGACCCGGCGGTCAAGCACGCTCCAGGCGGTAGAGGAACTGGTAGCCGAACAGCGTCGGCCAGGTCCGGGTGGCCGCCCGGTCGGCGGCACCCACCGCGTGGGCAACCCTCTGCACGCGCGGAGACACGCCGCCACGCTCGAGGACGTCGACGGGGGAACCCACCGTGACCCGATCTGTGATGCGCATGCCGGCCCGGTCGACGAGCTTCTCGAAGCTGCGCCGGGTGAAGAACCGCACGTGCCCGTGGTCGAGGGGCCCCCGCTGGTCGTAGTCGAATCGTCCCGCGGCCACTCGGACGCGGGGGTACCAGTGTCCGAAGTTGGGCACGGAGACCAGGACCTCGCCGTCCGGCGCCAGCGTGTCGCGGATCTCCTGCAGCAGCGACAGCGGGTCGATCACGTGCTCCAGGACGTCGCCGGCCACGACGACGTCGAACTCGCTCGGCAGGTCGGCAGGTAGGCCCGCGTTGAGGTCTGCGGTGTGGAAGGAGTCCAGACGCTGCGCGACACCCGGATGTTCCACGAGGTCGACACCCGTGACGTGATGCCCCTGCTGCCGCGTCAATGAGGCGAACCGACCGTCGGAGCAGCCCACATCAAGCACCTTGCCGGGCCTCCGAGAGCCGAGCCAGCGGAGTAGGACCCCATGCGAGGAGTGCGGTGACGGCTTCAGGTCGTAGGCGTCCGCTGCGCCCGCGGCTCCGTCCCCGAAGCCCATGCGACGGGCCCGGAAGCGCACGACGTCCTTCGCGACGTTGGCGGCGTACGCCATGCCGTTGACGTAGCAGATCTCGTCGCCGTAGTAGGTCGGGATCGGGACCTCGACGATGCGCTTTCCGAGCGCGTGCAGGCCGAGGATGATCTCGGTGTCGAAGTCGAAGTCGTTGGTGAACGAGGCGAGGTCGAGACTCTTGAGCGCGTCGACCCGGTAGGCGCGGTAGCCGCTGTGCCACTCGGAGAGGTCGAGCCCGACCATCGTGTTCTGGAACCCGGTGAGGATCCGGTTTCCCACGAACTTGTACAGCGGCATCCCGCCCGCCCGGGCGCCGCCCTTGATCATCATCCGCGAGCCGAACACCGCGTCGGCGTCGTCGGCCACCAGCGGCGCGACGAGGTCCTCGATGCACTCGGGGGCGTACTGACCGTCGCCGTGCAGGAGCACGACCACGTCGAGGCCGTGGGAGATGGCCCACTCGTAGCCGGCCTTCTGGTTGCCGCCGTATCCCAGGTTCTGCTCGTGGCGGATGACAGTCATCGGGAGCGTGGACCCGTTGGCAAACCTGACGCCCACCTCGTAGGTGTCGTCCTGGCTGCAGTCGTCGCTGACGAGGATGTGGTCGACGTTGCGCCGGAACGCCTCGGGGAGCCGCTCGAGCGTCGAGACCAAGGTCGACGACGCGTTGTAGGCAACGACGAGGACTCCGATCCGCGGCGCGCGGTCGGCGTTCGTCTGGGGTGCTGGCGCGGACATGACCCTCCAGTAACTTGTCTGCGGCGTGAAGTGTAGCCGCCGTGGATGCCTTCGCCTGCGTTCTCGTGATCGTCGTGGTTGGATGCGCGCATGGAAGCACTCGCACACGTGAACCTGCCGCGAATGATGGACGAAGTTGACGATCTTGCCACGCGATATCGCGCCGGGCAGCCGTTCCCGCACATCGTCCTTGACGACGTGCTCCTGCCCGAGGTCTTCGCCCGGGCCACCGCAGAGTTCCCGGGCATCCGCGACGAGTTCTGGAAGGGCTACCTGCACGTCAACGAGACGAAGTACTCCAACACGCAGCCTGATTCGTGGGGTCCGACGCTGCGCGCCGTGGCCGAGGACTTCTGCTCGCCCTCGTTCGTGGAGTTCCTCTCCCGCCTCACCGGCATCGAGGCGCTCATGCCCGACTGGTCGATGGACGGAGGCGGGCTGCACCAGACCCTCAGAGGCGGCCACCTCAACATCCACGCGGACTTCACCACGCACCACGAGCACGACAACTGGGCGCGTCGCGTGAACATCCTGCTGTATCTCAACCAGGAGTGGAACAGCGACGAGTGGGGCGGGAAGCTCGAGCTGTGGGATCCCGAGATGACGGCATGCCAAGCGAAGGTGACGCCCGCCGGGAACCGGATGCTCGTGTTCACCACGACCTTCGACAGCTTCCACGGTCACCCCGATCCGCTCACGTGTCCCGACGACGTGGCGCGACGCTCCATGGCGCTGTACTACTTCACCGAGGAGGAGAAGGCAGTCCGCCGCTCCACCAACTACCAGGCCCGCCCCGACGAGAGCATCAGCAAGAAGGCAGCCGTGTGGGCGGACCGTCGCGCACTGGACGTCTACGACCGCTTCAAGCGCCGTCTCGGTGTGTCGGACGAAGCTGTTCAGAAGATCCTGTCGAGGGTGGATCGCCTTCGGCGTCGCTGAGGGGTGCGGTGGCGACCGCCGTGGAGTGATGAGCGACGGGATCGCGGTGCGCGGTCGACGATCCCCCGGCGACTCCGCGCACTGTCGCTCCTGCCAGCGCCCCCAGGTAGGTGGGGATGCCGCGGTCGACCCGGCTCCACCGCGGGTCGACCAACGCCCGCCCGACCCAGTGCTCGACCGTGCGGTCGTTGATGACGGCGATGGTCACCGTGAGCACGACTGCCACTGCCGTGCGCAGCTGGTAGCTCCACGACTCGGTGTGGTGGTAGAGGTACATGTAGATCGGGAAGTGCCAGATGTAGAGGCTGAGTGACCGTCGGCCCAGGAGCGCCAGCGGGGCGAAACCGACGATGCGGGTCAGGCCGGCAGACACGGGCGCGATGGTGCAAGCGACGACGAAGACCGCCAACGCGACGTCGACCAGGTCTCCGGGAAGCCGGAAGAACTGGACGTCGTCGACCGTTGCGAACGACAGGGCCAGCAGCACCACCAGGGACCCCACGGCGGCGGGGGAGGCCCAGCGCGCCGCGCGGCGGGCGTACGGCGTCAGGCAGGCGGCGAGCGCCCCGGAGAGCGGGGCGTCCATGCGGGCGTTCGTCCGCAGCAGGGCCTGGTAGAGGCCCTCGGTCTGGTAGACGTGGGTCCGCCACGCGAAGACCATCACCAAGATGACGGCCAGGGTGCCGATCAGCGCCCACGGCTTCTTGTGCAGCAGCCACACCAGCAGGAGCACGAGCAGGAACACCTGCATGTCGACCGACAGGTACCACAGGTGCCCGAGGTCGGGTCGGGCCACGAGGGAGTTGTCCTTGACGTACCAGTTCCAGGTGTAGGTCACGATCGAGCGCGCCGAGTCGCCGAGGTGGAGGCCTTCGTAGGTCGGCGTGGGCTCGAACAGCTTGACGAGCGCGAGCGCGCACAGGAGAACCAGCACCGCGGGCGTCAACCGGAGGACACGACGCACGACCTGGACACCTGGGTGCAGGCCGTGCGGCGAGGCGGCTCGGTTGAGGAGGCTCCTTGTGTAGAGGAACGCACCGACCACGAAGAA
Organism: Nocardioides sp.; assembly: GCF_025965415.1. Classification (GTDB taxonomy): domain Bacteria; phylum Actinomycetota; class Actinomycetes; order Propionibacteriales; family Nocardioidaceae; genus Nocardioides. The sequence goes on along the minus strand of NZ_JAOPWY010000050.1, from coordinate 13,615 downwards.
GATGGAGACGGCGAAGTTCCCGTTCTCCAAGAGTGCGCGGGTGACCGGGTTGCCCTCGCCGCGAACGTGGGGCCAGGTGAGCCACGCAGTGTGCGACAGCATCACCAGCACGATGGCGATCCCACGGAGTCCGTCGAAGACCTGGACGCGGTCGCGGACGACGGTGTGAGGTCGGTCTGACATGGGCGGAACTCTAGCCCGGCAGATGCACGTGACGTTCGTCTCCGAAGTACGTTACTCGCGGGTCATCTCGCTGCTACAGTTCCCCCGATTATGTCCGTGGCACCCTGGGAGGGCTTCTCGTGCAGAGAATTATCGGGTCGGTTCTAGCGCTGCTGGGCGCGTTCCTGCTCACGGTGGGAGTTCTCGCGCAGTTCTACGCGGAGCCCCGGCTGGAGAAGACCCCGATCGACGTCGACAGCACGACGTTGTTGTCCGGGACCGTGCAGTTGTCGGACGGGAGCGGTGGGCTCGAGGAGTCGCCGGTGAAGGCGTTCAGCGTGACCCACGCCGACTCGGAGCGCTCGGACGGTGACGTGGTCGTCTTCGCCAACTCCAGCTGCTTGGTCAAGGACGAGGGCGACATCGACACCTGCGTGTCGGCGAACGACCCGCAGGACCGCTTGGTCTCCGCGAGCACCGACGACTTCGCCACGGACCGGGTCACCGCAATGGCTCTCAACGAGCCGCAGTACCTCCCGCCGAGCGCCGACGAGAAGACTGGCCTCGTCAACAAGTGGCCCTTCGGGGCGCAGAAGGAGACCTACCCCGTCTGGGACGGCCTCGCTGGCGAGGCGGTGGACGCCGAGTTCGACCGTACCGAGTCCATCGACGGCCTCGAGGTCTACGTGTACCGGGTCGAGCAGTCGGGCACCCCGATCGAGCTGTCGGCGGGCGTGCCCGGGACGCTCGACGCTGAGAAGGAGCTCTTCATCGAGCCCATGACTGGCAGCATCATCAACCAGGTCGACCACCAAGAGCGTCTCGACAGTGACGGCAACCCTGCCATCGTGCTCGACCTGGCGTTCACCGATGAGCAGGTCGCCAAGAATGTCGAGGAGTCCAAGAGCAACGCGTCCAGCCTCGAGCTGGTCACCGGCACCGTGCCGATCATCGGGTATGCGGTCGGCATCCCCGCCCTGCTGGTCGGCCTCGGCCTCCTCCTCCTGGCGCATCGCCGAAGGAGCAGCAGCCCTGCCTGAGCAGCATCCGCTCGTTGACGGGCCGGCTCCGCATACTGCGGAGCCGGCCCGTTCGACGCGTCCCGACGGGGCGCGGGCGTCGCGCAACGCGGCACTCGACGGCCTGCGAGGGCTTGCCATCGTGCTCGTCGTGCTTGGTCATGCCGGGACCGTCCTCTGGCCGACGCTGGTCGTCGGCGAGCAGGGGCCGTACGGCGTGCCGGTCCTGAGAGGGCTCCTCGGCGGCGGCGCGGTCATCGTGTTCTTCGTCGTCGGAGCCTTCATCGTGACGCTCGGCCTTCTCCGCGAGTCGGCGCGCGGGACGATGGACCCTGCGCGGTTCCTCCTGCGCCGGCTGGTGCGACTGGGTGTGCAGCTCGTGCTCCTCGCAACAGCCCTCGTGCTCGTCCAGTTGCTCGACCCCACGGCACCGGGATCCATGCAGGGACTGGTGCAGAACCTGGGGCACGTGCTCACGTTCACGCTCAACCTGCTTCCTCTCGACCACGCGACGCCGGTGCGGGCAGACGTGGGACATCTCTGGTACCTATCGGTCCAGCAGCAGTGCTACCCGGTCCTCCCGCTCTTCGTCCTGGCCTTCGCGCGGCGCAGGATCGTCGGGGCGCTGGTGCTGGTGGGGCTGATCTCCGTGGTCTACCTGCACCGGGTCGAGGTGTTCGACGAGTACGGCTGGGTGCTGGCGTCGATCCTCACCACGACGCGGTCGGACGGACTGTTCTGGGGTGTGCTGCTCGCACTGGCGTTGCCGCTGCTCAGCCGCTTCCGGCGCTGGTCGTGGCCGCTGACCATCGGCGCACTGGGCGCCCTGGCATGCCAGCTCGCGATCCAGGAGCTGCCGCCCTTCTCCTATCTCGGACCGTGGTCGCTCGTGTACCAGCTGTTCATCGGTCTGGTCGTGGTGGCGATCTGGTTGCAGACCACGCCCTCGGTGGTGTCGCGAGGGCTTGCGGTCGCACCCCTCACGTGGCTGGGCCGCAACTCGCTCACCATCTACTTCTGGCACCTGCCCGTCTTCTTCGTGGTAGCCCGCCATGTCGGTGAGCGGCCGTGGTGGGTCGGCGCGGCACTGTCGTTCTTTGTGGTCGCCGTCCTCGTCGTCGTCCTCGAGCGCGTGCTGGAGCAACCGACGCGTCACCTGCTGGCCACCCACCCGTTGTTCCGGCGTCAGGTCCCGCGCCCCGACGGGGGAGCGGCATGACGTCGGCCAGCACGCCTGTCGCACGTCTCGTGCTGGTCGCCGGAGCGGTCCTGGTCGCTCTCGGCGAGGTCCCGCGGTTGGTGGAGCCGGATCGCATCGCCTGGACCGTTCCGCTCGACGCGTTCTTCCACAGCAGTGCTGTTGGCGGCACGCTGGTCCTCACCGGCCTGGCGTTCGTCGCGACGACGGCCCTGCTCACGGCCAGGGGCGCGGGGCGTACGGCACCGCTCTTCACCCTGGTGAGCATCCTCGCCCCGCTGTGGATCCTGCAGGTGGTGGTGCTCGGAGCGGTGATGGTCGCGCGCACGCTCGACACGCTCGCGCCGCCCTCCAATCTCACGGGGGGAGTGTGGTCCTCGGTGTTGACGTTCCGGTGGAACTTCTGGATCACCGACAACATGTTGGCGATCCCGGCCGAGCTCCTGGGGCTCGCGCTGCTCAGCATCGCTGCGCAGCTGCTGGTGCTGGTGGCCGCGGCCGTCGTGGTGCTCCCCAGCCGCTGGAACCGAGTCGTGCTTGGGTGGGCAGCAGTCCTGGCCGCAGTGGTGGTCGTCGCTCTGCGTGTACGCGTGGTCGGGGCGCAGGATCCCTACGTCCTCCTCCTGGACACCTTCGCTCGCTCGGACGCCTTCTTCCTGGGGGTGGCGGTTGCCTGCGCCGTGGGCTCGGGCCGCCGGGTCGGCCCGTCGGCATCGAACGCGGCGTTGGTGGTGATCGTCGGCGCGGTCCTCGCCTCCGGGTTCGTCTCCACCGAGCAGCAGCTCGTGCTGCAGCTCCCCGTGACCGCCCTGCTCGCGAGCTTCGCCCTTCTCGACCCGGGTGTCGACGTTGGAGACTGGATCCTCGAGCACGCGATGCGGTCGAGGGGGGTCGAGCTGCTCGCGCCGATGTGGGCCCCCGTCTTGGTGTGCACCACGCCGGCAGCGGTGATCATCGGCCGGCGGACCGAGATGCACTGGGTCCTGCGCGTCATCGTCCTGCTCATCGTGCTGGCCATCGTCGTCCGAGTGGCGCGGTCGGTCGCCGGGCGTGTCCGCTTGCCCCAGGGGCCCATCGGCCTCACGTCGCTGGCCGACACCTGGCGCCGTGTGGTGGCAGAAGCAGACGCCGAGGTGAGGGACGGCCGGAGAGCCCGCCCCTCGCGGTCCGGAGACGACGAGATCGGGGGACGGGGTGCCGGTTGACGCGATGAGTTCGCGCGCAGGCGGTGGACCACCAGGTTGTCCCGCCGATGCTCCTCCTTCCCCACGAGACCTGACTTCGAGAGGCAGTTCCCCAGCGCATGGCTGACATTGCGACCGTCCACCCCGACGACGTCCGGTGGTACGCCGATTCCTTCGAGAGGGTCGTGCACAACGTCGAGTCGGCCGTGCTCGGTAAGAGGCACGTCGTACGACTGGCATTGACCTGCCTGATCTCCGGTGGTCACCTGCTTGTGGAGGACCTCCCCGGCACCGGGAAGACCATGCTGGCGCGCGCCCTCGCGAAGTCGCTCGACTGCTCGTTCGCCCGCATCCAGTTCACTCCTGACCTGCTGCCCTCCGACGTGACAGGCGTCACCGTCTACGACCAGGCGCACGGCGAGTTCTCCTTCCACGCCGGGCCGATCTTCCACAGCGTGGTGCTCGCCGACGAGATCAACCGCGCGTCGCCCAAGACGCAGTCGGCGCTGCTCGAGGTGATGGAAGAGGGACACGTCACGGTCGACGGCCAGGCGCACGACGTCGGACGTCCCTTCATGGTGATCGCCACCCAGAACCCGATCGAGCAGGCCGGCACCTATCAGCTGCCCGAGGCCCAGCTGGACCGGTTCCTGATGCGCACGAGCGTGGGTCACCCGGACGCGACGTCGACCGAGGAGCTGCTCGCCGCGTCGCGTGTACGCGACCGCGCTGCCGGGCTCGCCCCGGTCATCGGTGCGGCCGAGATCATCCAGATGGCCCAGCTGGCCGACATGGTGCACGTCGACCGCGCCATCATCAGCTACGTACGACAGCTGACCGAGGCCTCCCGCGATGTCCCTGACGTACGTATCGGTCTGTCCACGCGTGGCGCCCTCGCCTGGATGAGAGCGGCCAAGGCGTGGGCGCTGGCCGACGGCCGTGCGCACGTCGTGCCGGAGGACGTCGCGACTCTCGCGCAGCCGGTCCTCGGACATCGGCTGATCATGTCCTCGGGCGCGGCGTTCGGCGGGGCCACTCCTGAGGCGGTCATCTCTGACCTGCTGGCGCAGGTCCCGGTGCCCCGAGACCGGGCGTGAGCTCCCGCCGCCCACCGTCGGTCCGCGGCGGGCGCCTGACCCGGGGGAGACGGCTGGCGTCCATGCCCCTACGAGTTCTGACCCCGCTGGGCCGCAGTCTCCTGGTGCTGGCGTCCGCTGTGACCAGCGTCGCGGTCTGGCTCAACTGGCACGAGTTCGTGCAGCTCGGCGTGGTCGCGTTCGGACTGCTCCTGGTGGGGTTGCTGTGGCAGGTGCTGCCCGGGACACCTATGGCCGACGTGGGGTTGCGCCCCAGTCGGTTGGTCGAGGGGGGCACGACCGCGACCGCGACCGTTCATGTGCAGGCGGGAGCGGTGCCGATGCTCTTCCCCAAGATCACCGTTGCGGTGGGACATCGCGACGTCAGCATCAGGTTGCCGTTCCTCGCCCCGTTCGCCCACCACACCGAGTCGTTCCTGTTGCCCGCGATGCCTCGCGGCGTGCACCCCGTCGGCCCCGTGTCGTACGAGAAGACCGATCCGGTGGGCCTGGTCAGCCGACGTTTCGACACCGCGACCGGCCTTGAGCTGTTCGTCGCGCCGCGCGTGACTGATCTGTCCCTCTTCGCGGGCGGGCTCACGAACGACCTCGACGGTGCCACCAGCAAGCAGCTGTCGATGAGCGACCTGGCGTTCCACGCGCTGCGGGAGTACGTACAGGGCGACGACCTGCGGCACGTCCACTGGCGTTCGTCGGCCAAGGCGGGCGAGCTCTTGGTGCGGCAGTATCACGAGACCAGGCGCGGCCACGTCACCATCCTCCTGGACGGTCGTCGCTCGTCCTACCGCCGACTCAGAGACTTCGAGCTTGCCGTGTCTGTGGCGGCCTCCATCGCGCTCCGTGCGGTGCGCGACGACTTCGACACCTACCTCCGCTGCGGGTCGCACCTCGCACGGGGGCGTAACGCGACAGCCTTGACCGACATCGCGTGCCGCTTCGAGGCGCAGGTCGAGGACGACTACCTCGTCCAGTCCGACGACGCGGCGAGCGCAGTCTCCGGCACCGGTCTCGTGGTGCAGGTGACCGGGCCTGAGCGTGACGTGGTCGAGCTCGACGCCGTCGCCCGTCGGTTCGACCAGGGCGCCACCTGGATCGTCGTACGTGCCGACAGCGAGAGCGAGGCGAGCCTTGCCGACTCACCGAGGTTCCGCGAGCTGACGGTGCCTGATCTCTCGCACCTGCGCGAGCTGATGGCGAGGGGACTGCGGTGAGCGGCCAGGGCAGGCAGGATGCGGTCGCCGTCGCTGATGCTCTCGTGGTCGTCGGGACGGTCGCGATGGTGTTGACGCTGCTCGACGAGAGCTTCTGGTCGCGGGACTACCTCCTCGCGGGACTCGTGCCGGTTCTCCTGCTGCTCGCCGTCGCTCGGCTGACGAGGAAGATGCAGGACGGGGTGTGGATCTACACGCTCGTCGCCCTTCTCGCCTACGCGCCAGTCGGCGCGCTTGCGGCCCTGCACCGCCCGGGTCCCTGGGTGGTGCCGACCTTCGAGACGATGAACCAGGTGCTGGGGGACACGTTCGCGGCGCCTCGGCTCTTCGTGAGCACGCTGCCACCCGTGGAGGCCTCCGGCACGCTCATGCTTCTGCCCTACTCCATCGGGTACGCCGCTGCCCTGCCGGCGGCCTGGCTCGCCCTGTCGACGACTCGGCCCCTTGCGCCCGCAGTTCCCCTGGTGGCGGCCATGGCGGCCACGATTCCGGTCGCAGTGCTTGTCCCTGACCACTACATCCTTCGTGGCGTCGTCCTGGCAGTAGTGCTCGTGACCTGGGCGGCAGCCCGCGCCCGCCGAGCCGAGTCGCTGGTCGGTGGGCAGCGCTCCGGCCTGGTGAGCACCCTGGCAGCCGTGGCGGTCGTCGCTGCGGTCTCGGGACTAGTGAGCGTCCTGGTGCCGGACAACGACCAGACAGACCGCACGCGACTCGACCCGGCGGCTGATGAGGGCACGGCCACCAACGCCGCGGACTCGATCGTTCCACCGGCGGGCGGCCGTCAGGAGCTGTTTCGGGTGACCGGTGCACCGCTCGGTGCCAGGATGCGCTTCGGCGCCCTTGACCTCTACGACGGTGAGGCCTGGGTGCCAGCCGACGAGTCTCCCGGAGCCGGTGCAGCAGGCACGTTCCGGCGCGTGGGCCGGACGATCGATCCGCTGCGTCCGGGGCCGGAGATCAGTCTCAGGGTCAGGATCCGGCCGGCCTACGCCAGCGAGTGGCTTCCGACCCTGGGCGAGCTGACGAGCATCTCCCTCGACTACAGGGACGGCCGCACCCAGCTGAAGGACATCCGCTACAACCAGGCCACCTCCAGCGCCGTAGTGGTGGGCGGCGTCGACCCGCGCGACGACTACACGCTCACCACGGTGCTCGCCCCCGAAGGGCTCTCCGGCCAGGACGCCGCGCAAGAGGCCACCGACGGCCAGCGCCAGCCCGAGGGTGCCTTTCTCGACCAGTTCCTCGTGCCCTTCGACCGGACCGAGCTCGCGCCAATGCAGCGGGTGCTGCTGCTGGCGCGCTACCTCCGGCTCAACGGCGCGGTCCGGCTGACGGGCCCGTCGTCGCAGGAGCCGATCGACCTGGGGCTGCGCCTCTTGGGGGCCGATCGCATCGTCGCCACTCCCTTCCAGTACTCCGCGGTGACAGCCCTGGGCGCTTCCCGGCTCGGGGTGCCGGCGCGGGTCGTGGTCGGCGCGCGTGCGGGCCAGCGCGGCATCGTGCTGCAGACCGACGTGTTCTCGTGGGTCGAGCTGCAGCTGGCCGACGGGTCCTGGCGCGCGCTCGACCCGGAGCGATACACCGGTGTCCACAGCCAGGCTGAGGACGAGGCCGACGAACGGTTCGGGGCCTCCGCGTGGGTGGCCGGCGCGCTCGGAGACGGCGACGGCGAGAAGGTCAGGGTCAAGATCCCGAAGGGCGCGGACATCGAGCTGTCCCCGGACATCGTCCTCGAGAAGGAGTCCCACCCGTGGCGCACGATGGGGCTCGCGGTTTCGGCGCTTCTCGGCCTCGCGCTGCTGTTCTGGCTCGCCGTGCCCGTGGCGAAGGTCGCGCGCCGCCGCCGTCGGAGGTCAGCGGGGGGCTGGTCGGGGCCCTACGTCAACGGCTGGCAGGAGGTGCTGGACGCCGCCCGCGACCGGGGGACCCCGGTTCCCGACTCGTGGGGGCGGGTCGCCCAGGCCCGGCAGCTGGGCGCGGGGCTCGACCTCGCCAGGCAGGCCGATGCCGCCGTGTTCGCACCCGGAGCCGGCGACGCCGAGGAGGGACGTACGTTCTGGGACGCGTGCCTCGACCTGCACGGCGGCCTGATCGCGCAGGCCGACCGTCGCCACCAGTGGTGGGCGCTCTTCAATCCGGCCTCGTTGCTCGCCGGATGGGCGCGGCACAGGTCGGGAGCGGGATCAGGCGTCAGCCAGGTGCGCGGCGAAGATCGCGGTGCCCGGCGTGAGCATCCCGCGGGTGCGTGACCAGCCGCCCCACACGCGGTCGTGGTCCTCGGGCCACTCCGGTTCGACCAGGTCGTCGAGCATGAACCCGTGGCCCGCCAGGAGGCGCACCCAGTCGCCCAGCGTGCGGTGGTGCTCGACGTACGACACCACGCCGGAGGCGTCGTCGACCTCGACGTAGGGGGTGCGGTCCCAGTAGGACTGGGTGGCGGTCAGGCCGGCATCACCCGGGTCGTCGGGGAACATCCACCGGGTGGGGTGGGTGATCGAGAAGGCGAAGCGACCACCGGGGCGCAGCACCCGGGTCACCTCCGACACGGCGTCCTCGATGTCGGCGATGAACTGCAGCGCGCCGAAGGAGCAGAAGACGACGTCGAAGCTCGCGTCGGCGAAGGGAAGGTCGGTGGCGGTGCCGCGCACGGACGGGACGGGCACCCCGGTCTCCTCGTCGAGGCGGAGCGAGTGCTGGAGCTGGCGGTGGGAGAGGTCCAGGCCGAAGCCCCGTCCACCCCTGCCACGCACCCAGCGCGAGCACTGGCCGGCGCCGCTGCCGACCTCGAGCACGTCGAGGCCCGCGACGTCGCCGAGGACCTGGAGCTCGTCCTCGGTGTGGCCCTCGGGGCCCCAGACGAAGCCGGCATCTCCGAGGAATGCCCCGTGGGTGGCCTGGTACTCGTCGGCGTAGCGGTCCCAGTCGGGCCCGTTGGCCCGACGTGACTCGCGCTCGGAGACGGGGCGCCGTTCGACTCGCACGGACTGCGGCAGGTGATCCTCCACCCTCGGAGCGTAATGGTGCCGGTGCACCGGGCAGCTTCCTGCCCGGTGCACCGGCACCTCGAGGGGCGTCAGCCCATCCCGTGGGGCAGTCGGTCGCTGGCGTTCGCGCGACCCTGCGGGCGGCGCGGGCCGGACTTCACGTCGGACGGGTTGGACCGGGCCCGGACCTCGGCACCGTCGGAGATGCCTCCCTGGTCGGTGTCGCACTTGCTGGGGTCGGTCTTCGCCCTGCCGAACCGCTTGTTGGCCTTGCCGGTCTTCTCGACCTTGTCCTCGAGGCCGTCGCGGTCAGTGTCCTTCTTCGTCGGGTTCGAACGAGTCCTGCCGATGACGAAGGTGCCGGCGCGGGTCAACACGTGCTGCTTGATCGTGTAGCCCTTGACCTCCTCGCCGTCGCTCAGACCGTCCTTGTCGGTGTCCTTGCGCAGCGGGTTGGTCGTCACCGTGATCGACGTGCGGGCCTTCTTGCCGCAGACCTCGAAGCGCTCGCGGATCTTGACGCCCCCGACCTCCTGGCCGTCGGTCAGGCCGTCCTTGTCGGTGTCCTTCACCGTCGGCTGCGTGCCGTGGACGTGGACCTCGTCGCCGTCGGTGAGGCCGTCCCCGTCCGTGTCGGGGTTGGCGGGGTTCGTGCCGATCGTGCCCTCCTGACGGTCGGGCAGGCCGTCGCCGTCGCCGTCGCCGTTCCCCGGTCCGGCCACGACGCTGAACGTCGTCGTGTCCGAGGGGCTGGTGTTGCCGGAGGCGTCGGTCTGCGTCGCAGTCACGGTGTGAGCTCCGAGCGGGAGGGCCACGGCCGGGGTGCAGGACCACGACCCGCCGCCGCCGACGACCGCGGTGCAGAGCACCGTGGAACCCTCACGGACGGTGACCGTGGCGCCGGTCTCGCCGGTGCCGGCGATGCGCGGCGTGGTGTCGTCTGTCGACGAGCCGCTGGTGGGCGTCGCGATGTCCGGAGCAGCCGGTGCGACGGCGTCGCCGCCAGCGATGATCACGACCGAGAAGGTGGTCGCGGTGTCGGCCGCGTTGCCGGCTGCGTCCTGCGCCGTGGCGGTGAAGGTGTGCTGCCCCACCGTCAACGGCGTCGTCGGGGTGCAGGACCAGGCGCCCGAGCCCGAGGCGGTGGTCGTGCAGACGGTCAGTCCACCCTCGCGCACGGTGATGGAGGCACCCGCCTCGCTGACTCCCGTGACCTCCGGCGACAGGTCGGTCGTCGCCGCTCCGTCGGCCGGGGTGAAGATCGTGACCGCGGGTGCGGTCGTGTCGACGGTGAACGTGGTGCTGGTCGCCGGAGAGGTGTTGCCCCCTCCGTCCGTGGCGGTGGCCGTGTAGGTGGCCTCACCGTCGGGGAGCGGGGAGCCCGGGGTGCAGGTCCACGCGCCGTCGGTGTCGGCCACGCCGGTGCACACCTCGGCGCCGGAGGGGTCGCGGACGACGACCGTGGAGCCCGGCTCGGCCGTGCCCTCGAAGGTCGGCGTCGCGTCGTTGGTCACCGAGCCGGCGGCGGGGGTCGTGACGACCGGGACCGCCGGGGCAGTCGTGTCACCGGCGCCGCACTCCACGCCACCGGCGGGAGCGCTGGCCTCGACCGACATGGGGGCCACGGCGAGCGACACCTGCGCGACGGGCGGTGTCAGCGGGACCAGGCTGAGGACCTTCAGGTCGATGCGCAGGAGGGCGTCGAGCGTGCCCTTGCCGGTCGCCCCGGAGGACTGGTCGGTCGGGTTGAAGGCGGTGATGGTCAGGTCGACCAGCGGTGCCAGCTCGTCCGGGAGGGCGATGCTCTGCGGGGTCGCGTTGAGCGGGATGTCCACCGGCGTGCCAGCAACAGTGGCGGTGATGGCGGGCGGGCTCACGAAGCCCGCGCTCCCGGTCGTGCCGTTGGACCGTGCCTGGAGGACGACCGGGTGGGTGACGTCGACCGTCACCTGGCCGCCCAGGAGGTCGATGTCGCCCACCGTCGTGGTGGCCCGGGAGACGACGTCGGAGCCGGCGCCGACGTCGACCAGGGCCGTCCGGGTGCGGATCTCCGACGCGGTGACCTCCGCAAGGGTGCCCACGGGAGGGACGTCGAGCAGGCTGACCCCGGCGAGGGTCGTGCGCGCGTCGGAGAGGATGCGCTCACCGCCGGTCGGCGGCACGCAGGCGTTGCTGCCCGCCCACGCTGCCTGCACGTCCCCGGTGACTGCCCCGACGTCGGCCAGGACGTCGATCGGGAGGTGTGCCAGGGCCCGGGAGGGGGGATCGGCGGTCGGGGGAGCGGTGACCGTCTCCCGGTCGACCGGGATCGGCACGCCACCGAACACGAGCGTGGCGTCGAGGTTGGAGGAGTCGGCGCCGGAGGTCCCGCCCCCAGCGGTGCTCGTGACGGTGCTCGCGCTGTGCCCGATCACGGCGTTCGCGAGCGAGCCCTGGCCGAGCACCTGCGCATCAAGGTCGACGATGTCCGCGTTCGCCGAGGCGGCGTACGCCGCCGGGAGTGGCGCGGCCGCTGCCGGTGCCTGGGTCAGCCCCAGGAGCGAGCCCGGCACGACCACCGCCAGCGCGACCGTCGAGGTGGTGAACCGGTTGAGCACCCGGCAATGGGCAGGTCTGTTCATGTCTCTCCCCTGTGGTTGCCGCCCGCGGATCTGGTGTTATCCACGGCGCGGTTACGACTTATGTACAGCGATCAACGAAAAAACCGCATAGAGTTATCACAATTCCCCCTCGGAGGGGTGAGACCCGCCCTAGGTTCGTCGAAGATCGTTCGAAGAGAGGGCGCGTGCCACCATCGCCGGGTGAGCGAGATCCAGTCCCCCCTGACCCCGTTGGCCGGCGGCCACTCGGGTCGCACGTTCGTCGGCGAGGTGGCCGGTGAGCGGACCGTGCTCCGGATCTACCCGCCGGGCGATGCCCGTGGGCCGGCCGCCCCCGACGTCGACGCCGCGGTGCTGCGGCTCGTCCGCGGCCTGCTCCCGGTGCCCGAGGTCGTCGACGTACGCCGGGAGGACGCGCCGTCCGGCCAGCCCGGGCTGCTGGTGACGTCCTGGATGCCGGGACAGCGGGGTGACGAGGTCGTGGCCGGCCTCGACGAGGCGGGGCAGCGCCGCTTCGGTCGGGCCATGGGCCACGCCGCCGGGACGCTGGCAGGCATGCCGATGCTGCGCCCGGGGCCGTTCGTCGACGTGGACCTCGCTGTGGGTCAGTTCCCCGGCACTGACCTGGCCGAGTGGGTGCAGACCCGCCTCGGGGCCTGGTCGGCCCGCGACCGGGACCGGCTCGTCGAGGTCGCCGAGACGGCGCAGGACCTCATGGACGGCATGACCCGCACCTGTGTGGTCCACAGCGACCTCAACCCCAAGAACGTGCTCGTCGACCCGGAGTCCCTCGAGCTGACCGCGGTCCTGGACTGGGAGTTCGCGCACGCCGGGCACCCGTGGACCGACGTGGGCAACCTGCTGCGCTTCGAGCGCCACCCGGCGTACGTCGAGGCGGTGCTCGAGGCCTGGACCTCGCTGCGCGGCGGGAGCGTCGGCGCCCTGCTCGACGGTGCCCGCGCCGCCGACCTCTGGGCGCTGGTGGACCTCGCGGCACGCGCCGGCGCCAACCCGGTGGCCGACCGCGCCGACGCGCTGCTGAGGGCGATCGCCGACAGTGGGGATCTCCACGCGTGGCCGCCTCGGGAATGAGCCGCATGCGAGCGCGGCGCTGAGCGTGCCGCGAGCGTGGAGCGAGCGGCCTCCCCGGTTGGACGCCGGCCGACGTACGCGCGTAGGCTTGGGTGTTGCGCCAGTCGTCTGCCCGGCTTCCATACCGAGCGAAACCCGGCTCGCCGTGTCCTCCTCAGTGACTCGTCACCGACGGGACCAGTGAAACAGACTCCTCACGCGCGTCCGCACAACTCCATCCATCCAAGGAACCTCCTCCCTTATGACGAGCACCCTCTCCACTCTTCCGGACTACGACGCCCCCCAGGTGGCGATCAACGACATCGGGTCCGAAGAGGACTTCCTCGCGGCCATTGACGCGACCATCAAGTACTTCAACGACGGCGACATCGTCGAGGGCACCATCGTCAAGGTGGACCGCGACGAGGTCCTCCTCGACATCGGCTACAAGACCGAGGGCGTCATCCCCTCGCGCGAGCTGTCGATCAAGCACGACGTCGACCCCAACGAGGTCGTTTCCGTGGGCGACAAGGTCGAGGCTCTCGTCCTCCAGAAGGAGGACAAGGAAGGCCGTCTGATCCTGTCCAAGAAGCGCGCTCAGTACGAGCGGGCCTGGGGCACGATCGAGCAGGTCAAGGAGGAGGACGGCGTCGTCGAGGGCACCGTCATCGAGGTCGTCAAGGGCGGCCTCATCCTCGACATCGGCCTGCGCGGCTTCCTGCCGGCGTCCCTCGTGGAGATGCGTCGCGTCCGCGACCTGCAGCCCTACGTCGGCCAGACGCTCGAGGCGAAGATCATCGAGCTCGACAAGAACCGCAACAACGTGGTCCTGTCGCGCCGTGCCTGGCTCGAGCAGACCCAGTCCGAGGTACGCCACGGCTTCTTGACCCAGCTCCAGAAGGGCCAGATCCGCAAGGGTGTCGTCTCCTCGATCGTCAACTTCGGTGCGTTCGTGGACCTCGGCGGCGTCGACGGTCTCGTCCACGTCTCCGAGTTGTCGTGGAAGCACATCGACCACCCGTCCGAGGTCGTCGCCGTGGGCGACGAGGTCACCGTCGAGGTCCTCGACGTCGACATGGACCGCGAGCG